>DATBHU010000309.1:0-11284 GCA_036557265.1 Polyangia bacterium | reverse complement strand
GGACATGCCCCAGTCGCACACCATCTTGCGCGCCAGATCCGTCGCGCCCTGGATGTCGTTGGCCGCGCCGGTGGTCAGCTGCCCGAAGATCACCTCCTCGGCGAGCCGGCCGCCCATCATCATGGCGATCGTGTCGTTGGCCGCGTCCGCCGACATGCTGAGGCGGTCCTCCGCCGGCAGCGACTGCGTCAGGCCCAGCGCGCGGCCGCGCGGGATGATGGTGACCTTATGGACCGGATCCGCGTTCTTCATCATCTTCGCGACGAGGGCGTGTCCCGCCTCGTGATAGGCGGTGTTGCGCTTCTCCTTGTCGCTGATGATCATCGAGCGCCGCTCGGGCCCCATCAGCACCTTGTCCTTCGCCATCTCGAAGTCGTACATATCGAGCTGCGACTTGTCGTTGCGCGCCGCGAGCAGGGCGGCCTCGTTCACCAGGTTCTCGAGGTCGGCGCCGGAGAACCCCGGCGTGCCGCGCGCGATGACATCGAGGTCCACGCCCGGCGCCAGCGGCGTCTTCTTGGTGTGCACCGCCAGGATGCCGGTCCGTCCCCGCACGTCGGGCCGCGGAACCACGATGCGCCGATCGAAGCGGCCCGGCCGCAGCAGCGCGGGGTCGAGCACGTCCGGGCGGTTGGTGGCGGCGATCAGGATGACGCCCTCGTTCGACTCGAAGCCGTCCATCTCGACCAGCAGCTGGTTCAGCGTCTGCTCACGCTCGTCGTGCCCGCCGCCCAGGCCCGCGCCGCGATGGCGCCCGACCGCGTCGATCTCATCGATGAAGATGATGCACGGGGCGTTCTTCTTGCCCTGCTCGAACAGATCGCGCACGCGGCTCGCGCCGACGCCCACGAACATCTCGACGAAGTCCGACCCGGAGATCGAGAAGAACGGCACGCCCGCCTCGCCCGCGATCGCCCGCGCCAGCAGCGTCTTGCCGGTGCCGGGAGGGCCCATCATCAGCACGCCCTTGGGGATGCGACCGCCCAGGCGGGTGAACTTCTTGGGATCCTTGAGGAAGGCGATGATCTCCTCGACCTCGTCCTTGGCCTCCTCGATGCCGGCGACGTCGGCGAACGTCATCTTGCGCTGGTTTTCGGATAGTAATTTGGCCTTGGACTTCCCAAAGCTCATCGCTTTGCCGCCGCCCACCTGTAGCTGGCGCATGAAAAGCAGGAAAAGCACCACAATCACCAGCATCGGCAGCCAGGTGGCGAACATCGTTTGCCAGAAGCTGGTCTCCGGCTCCTTCACCACCTCGTAGTTCAGCTTCGCCTTGTCGAGCCTGTCGAGCAGCTTGTCCCCGACGATGCCGGTGGTGACGAAGTTCTCCCCGTTTGCGTAGGTGCCGTGGAACTCCGCCCCGTCCTGGTTCTTGCGAATCTGGATCAACCCGTTGGGCTTGAACTTCTCCGGGTGCTGATCGATCTCCTGCGCGAACGTCGAGAACGGAATCCGCTTCTCCTCGGCACGCTGGTTGTTGAGGATCTGCCAGATCGCGACGAACGCGAAGATCAGGGTGATCCAGAGCAGGACAGTTTTATGACTTTGTCGCAATAGCGGGTCCTTTCGACGGGCCGAAACGGATGCCTGCCGGAAAGTATTGTCCCCAAACGTAGGACCGTCAAAGGTTACTTCACCGTAACTGGCGCCGACGGGCGCCGACGGAAACGGATGGTGACGCGTCGGCGCGTGGTCGCGCTCGGCTGGCCCGCCTCGGCTGGTCGCAGGCCCGGTACGAACAGCACCACGTCGTCTGCGGTCGTGATGACCGGCAGCGCCTCGCGCAGCGGTCGGGCGATCTTCGCGTCAATCATGAGGTCGGACAGCTTGCGGCTGCCTCGACCGCCGCGGGGCCGCATCCGATCGCCGGGCCGGCGCGCGCGCATCAGCAGCGGCCACGCCAGTCGATCGCTGTCGAACGCGCCGCCGGATGCGCCTTTCGCTTCGCCCCGCGCCGCGCCCGCGCGCACCTCGATGACGCCGCCGGCGGGCTCCCAGCGATACCGCCCCACCTTGCCGATGGCGACCGGCGCCGGCGCCGTCACCGCCGCCCCGCCGGCGCCCGCCCGCGGTCGTCGCTCGATGCGCACGCGCCCGTAAGAGATCTCGACCCGCCGCCCGCCCGCGACATCGACGGTGGCGGTGCCGCCGCGCGAGGCGAGCCGGGCGACGGTCGCCGCCGCGCGCCGCGACAGCGACGAGGCGAGCGCGGGCGCCGCGCCGTCGCCCCGTGCCGCCGCCGCGAGCGCCCGCAACGCCTCGGAGACGCGCGGGTTCTCGCGCGCGAGCGCGGGCAGGACGGCGTGACGGATGCGGGCGCGCGCGAAGCGCGGATCCGCGTTCGACGGATCTTCGACGAACGGGATGCTGCGCTGCCGCAGGTAGCGGGCGATCTGCGCGCGCGTCACGTCGAGCAGCGGACGCACGAAGACGTCGCGCCGGTACGGGATGCCGGTCAGGCCGGCCAGACCGGTGCCACGGACGATGCGGTAGAGGATCGTCTCCGCCTGATCGTCGGCCTGGTGGCCGAGCGCGACCCGGTTCGCGCCGTGCGCGCGGGCGAGCGCCGCCAGCGCGCGCAGGCGCACCTCGCGCGCGGCGTCCTGCAGCGACAGACCGCGCCGGTCGCGGCGCTCCGCCGCGACGTCGACGGCGACCGCCGTGAACGGCAGCCCCAGCGCGGCGGCTCGTTCGCGCACCAGCTCGATCTCGCGCCGCGCCTCGGGACGCAGGCCGTGGTCGACGGCGGCCACCTCCAGCGCCACGCCCAGCCGCCCGCGCAGCTCCCACAGCGCGTGCAGCAGCGCCATCGAATCGGGCCCGCCCGAGACGGCGACCACCACCCGATCGCCGCGTCGGAGCAGATCGCGGGCCGCGATGGTGGCGTGGACGGCCGACAGCATGTCGAATCGTCGATGTTAGCGCTATATAGGGTCCCGCTCGAATGACCCACCCCACCCGCCAGACGCCCGCCGATGTCATCCCCTTGTCGCCGTTCCGCGCCGAGCTCGGGCGCGGCCGGCGCTTGCGCCGCGCCGACGCGCTGCTCGCCGAGCGCGACGTGGAGTCGGCCGTCCGCGCGCTGCCCGGCGACGAGCTCTATTACGTGTTGCACGAGCTCGGTCACGAGGATACCGCCCCGATCCTGGCCGCGGCGACGGCCGAGCAGCTGCAGGTCGTGCTCGACTTCGCGCTGTGGGAGCGCGATCGCGTCGCGCCCGACACGCTGGCGGACTGGGTGGAGGCGATGGCGCACGCGCCGCCCGAGCGGATCGCGCGCTGGCTCGCCGGTCTGGACGCCGAGCTCGTCGCGCTGATCGTGCGGCGGGGCGCGCGCATCCACGACCTGACGCAGGGGCCGGCGCCGGAGGAGCCCGAAGGGACGTTCTTCCCGACGCCGGACGGCTTCTTCCTGCTGGACGTGGTCGGCCTGCCGCGCGATCCGAACGAGGCGCAACTGGACGACGAGCACGATCGGGCGGCCGTCATCGTCCGGCTGATCGACTCGCTCTATCGCGCGGACAAGGACCTGGCGCGGCGGCTGCTGGTGGCGGCCACCGGCGAGCTGGACTCCGAGCTGGAGGAGGCCGCCTACCGCTGGCAGCGCGGCCGCATGGCCGACCTCGGCTTCGCCGACTACTACGAGGCGCTCGAGGTCTACCGCGAGCTCGACCTCGCCGAGGTGCACGTCGGCGAAGGCAAGCCGACCCGCCTGCGCGCGGCGGCGGAGGCGGGCGACACCAACGGGGCGGCGCTGCGCGTGCCGACCACGCTCGCCCAGCGGCTGACCGACCTGTCCGGATCGCCGTTCGCGCGCGCCGCGCAGAAGCTCGCGGCCGGCGACGACGTCGACGAGCTCCGCTTCGCGCTCGTGTCGCTGACCAACCAGGTGCTGGCGGCCGATCGCATCTCGCCCGGCGATGACGAGGCGGTCGCGGCGACGCTGCGACGGCTGGCGGCGACGCTGGACCTGGCCGTCGAGCGCCTGGCCCCGGGCGACGACGAGGCCGGCGCGGCCGCCCTGCGCTCGATCCCGCTGGTGCGGCTGTTTCGCACGGGCGTCACGTTGATCGGCAAGGTTCGCCGGCTCGCCCTCTCCCTGACGCGCGGCGGGCCGTTCGGACGTCAGGGGCGCGCGCTGGCGGAGGCGGCGGACGCCGACGTCCTCGAGGCGGTGACGCGCGTCCGGCCCCTCTATCCGCGCCTGCTGGATCAGCCGCCCGCCGCCGGCGAGCGCCCGTTCCAGAGCCTGGCCGATCTCGCGCGCGCCGCGGCGGCGGTGGAAGGCGCGGCCGCCGCGCAGGCGATGCTGCGGGGCATGGGGGTCGCGCCGGCGGACATCGCGCCGGACGCGCCTCTGCTGCTGGCGAGCGGCGCCGACGCGGCCGCCATCGACGCGGGCGTGCTCGCCCGGACCTGGCTGGTCCGATCGCTGGGGGCGACGGGCGACCGGCCGCAGGCGCTCGCACCGCTCGACCCGCGCGAGGTGCGGGCGTTCGAAGGTCAGCTTCAGCGCAGCCAGGGCGGGCCGCCGAAGCTGCCGGCGGCGCTGGACAGGCGGGCGCGCGCGCTGCTCGCCGCGGTGACGCCGGCGGCGCTGACGGGCGCCGGGACGGTCGTCGCCGATCGCTGGCTCGCCGGGCTGGCCCCGCTCGAGTCCGTTCTCGTCCTCAAGGCCGCGCCGCCGGCGCCGGGCCCAAAGACGAAGCCAGACGCGAAACCGAAGGCAGCGCCACGCGCGAGCACCGAGCCGCGGGCGAAAGCGAAGGCCAAGCCACCGGCGAAGGCCAAGCCGAAAGCGCAGGCCAAGCCGAAAGCGCAGGCCAAGGCGAAGGCCAAGCCGAAAGCGCAGGCCAAGCCGAAGGCGAAGGCCACGCCGAAGGCGAAGGCCAAGCCGCGGGCGCAACACAGGGCGACGCCGCCCCGGCGCGGGGCCCGTCCGAAGAAGTAGCGTCCGGGTGGACCCGAGGGCGGCGATGGGTCGTGCCGCCCATCGTTGACCGGACGCGGGCGGGCGGAGCAGAATCGCCGGAAGTTCTGAACTTCAGAGCGGGTTCCGGTGCTTAGCCTGGGTGTGCTCACGCGGATTCGAGCTTCGGCGGTGGCGGTGTTGATCGTCGCCGGGCCGGCGCGCGCCGCCGAGCCGTCGGTCGCGAAAGGCGCCACCTCACCGACACCGCCCATGACCGCGCCGACGCCCCCTTCCCCGCCCCCTGGGCCCGCCGCCGCACCGCCCGCCGCGCCGCTGCCGCCCGGCGACGCCGCGGCCCCGCCTGCGACCCCGCAGGAAGCGGAGATGCAAACGCACCGCGCCCTCGGTCACAAGCTTTACCGCCTCGGGCGCTACGAGGAGGCGGTCGCCGCGTTCCGCCGCGCCTACGAGGTGAAGGCGGACCCCCGCCTCCTGTTCGACATCGCCGAATGCTACCGGGAGCTCGGCGCCGTCGATCAGGCGCTCTTCTATTACGACCGCTACCTCGCCGGCTGGCCCGACGCGTTCGATCGCGCGGAGGTCGAAGAGAAGATGGCGGCGCTCGAGAGCATGCGCGGCGGTCTCCCCGCCCCGCGCGCCGCCGCCGCGCGCCGGCGTCATCCGCTGATGATCAGCGAACCGCCTCCCGGCAAGGCCCGCCAGCCCCAGCATGCCTGGCAGCGCTGGTGGTTCTGGACGGCGGTCGGCGCCGCCGTGCTGGGCGGCATCGCCGCCGGGGTGGCGCTCTCCTCCGGCTCCGGCTCGCCCACCCAGATGACCGAGCTCGGCGAGAAGAGGTTCTTTTGAGGCGCCTCGCCCTCGTCGCGCTGCTGTCGGCCCTTGCCGCCTGTCATCACGATGGCGACGCGGTGCTGGTGATCGTCGTGACCGCGTCCGGCTCGCCACCGTCTGTGACGACCCTGGAGGTGACGCTGAGCGGCCCCGGCAGCCCGCCGTCGACGAAGAGCTACAGCCGCGACGACGGCGCGGCGATCGCGTTTCCGACCACGCTGAGCGCGCGCCTCCCCGTCTACGCGACAGGCACGCTCAGCGTCGACGTCGACGCCGAGGACGGGACCGGCGGCAGCGTCGCATCCGGCCACCAGGGGCCGATCATGATCCGCGCGGGCGAGCGCAAGATGATCTACGTGCAGCTCGGGTGCGGCGACGCGCCCTGCGTCGTCGACGGCGGCATCGGCAACAACGACGGCGGCTCACCGACCGACCCGCGCTGCGGCAACGGGCGCGTCGATCCCGGCGAGACCTGCGACACCGCCATCGCCGCCGGCTATCCCGGCGCCTGTCCGCCGTCCTGCGACGATCACATCGCCTGCACGCACGACATCGCGAGCGGCAGCGACTGCACGCTGTCGTGCGCCCACGAGGAGATCACCACAGCGCACCTGGGCGACGGCTGCTGTCCGGCGGGCGCGACGGCCGAGGACGATCAGGACTGCTCGTCGAAATGCGACAACGGCGCCGTCGATCCCGGCGAGACCTGCGACACGCGCATCGCGCCCGGCAGCCCCGGCGCCTGTCCGACGGACGCAGACTGCCAGGATCCCGGCCCCTGCTTCCACGCGCAGCTGGTGTCGGCGGGCACCTGCGCGGCGGTCTGCATGGTGAACGCGGTCGTGGCCCAGATCGCGGGCGACGGCTGCTGCCCGGCCGGCGCCATCAACGCCGGCGACAGCGACTGCCCGATCACCTGCGGCGACGGCGTCGTCGATCCGGGCGAGATGTGCGACGTCGGCATCGCGCCGCCGGCGCGCGGCGCCTGCCCGGTCAGCTGCGTCGACCTCGACCCCTGCACGACCGACGATCTCTCGGGCTCCGGCTGCAACGCGACGTGCATGCATCGCCCGATCAACAAGCCGCTCTCAGGCGACGGCTGCTGTCCCAAGGATCCGTCGGGCAAGCCGCTCTTCACCCAGCTGACCGACTCGGACTGCTCTCCCGCGTGCGGCAACGGCGTGGTCGAGCGCGGGGAGACCTGCGACCCGCCCAGCGCGTGCCCGACCAGCTGCCCGGCGACCGTTTCCGACCTTTCCAAATGTCTGCGCGCCCAGCTGGTCGGCGACGCGGCCAGTTGCACGGCCCGCTGCGAGGCGGTCGACGTGACCGAATGTTCGATGCAGGTGGCGGACCAGTGCTGCCCGGCCACCTGCACCACGCTGAACGACGCCGACTGCGCCACGGTGGCGTTGCTGTGCGGTAACCGTTCGGTCGACGGCCAGAACGGCGAGCACTGCGACATCGGGACCCTTCCGGGCACGCCGACCTTCTGCCCGACGACGTGCATATTCAAGAAGGCTTGCATCGAAGATCGCCTGCTCAGCGCCGGCAGCTGCGCCGCGGAATGCATCTACCTGCCGATCACCAGCTACCGGGCGGGCGACGGCTGCTGCCCGCCCGGCACCGGCGCGAACTTCGTTCTCGATCCCGACTGCCCGACCCTGTGCGGCAACAGCGTCGTGGAGAGCCCGGCCGAGAACTGCGACTTCGGCATCAAGGGATCGTGCGCCGATGGCGACGGAGGAGAGTGCCCGCCGTCGATCGGCTGCACCCAGTACGTCGTCCGGGGCAACCTCGCCACCTGCAGCACGACCTGCGTCGCGACGACGATCACCGCCTGCACCGGCGGCGACGGGTGCTGCCCGGCCGGCTGCTCGCCGACGAACGACAGCGACTGCACCGTCGTCTGCGGCGACGGCGTCGTCGAACCGGGCGAAACCTGCGACCATGGGATCACCGCCGGGATGCCGGGCGCGTGCCCGCAGACCTGCGACGACGGCAACGCCTGCACCCGCGATCTGGCGTCGGGCAGCAGCCAGGCCTGCACGCGCGCCTGCGCTCATCAGCCGATCACCGGCTGCATCGGCGGCGACGGCTGCTGCCCCGCGGGCTGCTCCAGCGCCACCGACAGCGACTGCGCGGCGACGTGCGGCGACCGGACGATCGGCGCCGGCGAGACGTGCGATCCGCCCACCACCTGCCCCACCACCTGCCCGGACGACGGCGACGCGTGCACGGTCGAGCGGCTGACGGGCAGCGCCGCCAGCTGCGACGCCTCCTGCCTCCACGTCCCGATCACCGGCTGCTCGGGAACGACCCGCGATGCTTGCTGTCCGACGGGCTGTACGCCAGCCAACGATTCTGACTGCTCCTAGAAATGGGCCTCGCGGCGGCCCGAATACCCGCCCGAGCTTGACAGCGCCGGCAGGGCCGTGAAAGGTACCCCCCATCGCACGGAAATAACCCGGGCGGGACGGGAATAGCCGAACGCGCACCGGGGTTTCCGGGCGCGAGTCGTCATTCTGGCACCGCCGCAAGCGCATCCGCAGCAAGCAAGCAGGCCAAGCAGGCAAAGAAGGGACAGAGGGACAGCATGTCTGACCTGATGATCGAGGTCGAAGGCCTCACCAAGAACTACGGGACTTTCCGCGCCGTCGACAAGGTGTCGTTCGACGTGCGGCGCGGCGAGGTGCTCGGCTTCCTCGGCCCCAACGGGGCCGGCAAGTCGACCACGATGAAGATCCTGACCTGCTTCCTGTCCCCCACCGCGGGACGGGCGATGGTGGCGGGACACGACGTGTTCGACGACTCGCTCGAGGTCCGCAAGCGCGTCGGCTACCTGCCCGAGGACACGCCGATCTACCGCGACATGACCGTGGTCGAGTTCCTGCAGTTCGCGGCGGCGATGCGCGGCATGGAGCGCGACAAGGTCGAGGGCCGCATCAAGGAGATCGGCCAGCGCTGCGGCCTGGCCGACGTCGCCGGCAAGCTGGTCGGCGAGCTGTCGAAGGGCTACCGGCAACGCGTCGGCCTGGCGCAGGCGATGCTCCACGACCCCGACATCCTGATCCTCGACGAGCCGACCAGCGGCCTCGACCCGAACCAGATCGTCGAGATCCGGTCGCTCATCAAGGAGATCGGCCGTGAGAAGACGGTCATCCTGTCGACCCACATCCTCCCCGAGGTGCAGGCGACCTGCAGCCGCATCGTCATCATCAGCGGCGGCAAGCTGGTCGCCGACGGCACCCCCGACGAGCTGCGCGCGCGCGAGCGCGGCGGCCGCTACCGGGTCGTGGTCGAGTCCAATGGCGTCCCCAAGGACGCCATCCGCGACCGCCTCGCCAGCCTGGCGGGCGTGGCGCGCTGCGAGGCGATCACCGGCGAGGACGGCTCGCACGCCTTCGCGATCGACGCGGGCGGCGCCAGCGACCTGCGCAAGCCGATCTTCCGCGCCGCTGTCGACAATCGCTGGACGCTGCTCGAGCTGGCCCGCGAATCGGCCAGCCTGGAAGACGTTTTCCGCAACCTCACCACCGGAGAAGAAGGCAAGTCATGAGCCCGGCCCTGGTCATCTCGCGACGCGAGCTGCGCACCTATTTCAACTCGCCCGTCGCGTACATCGTCGTCACCGTCTTCACCATCATCACCGGCTACCTGTTCTTCACCCAGCTGTTCATGGAGCAGCAGGCGGAGCTGCGGGGCTTCTTCGGCAGCATGCCGCTGCTGTTCATGTTCCTGGCGCCGGCCATCACGATGCGGCTGCTGGCGGACGAGAAGGCGTCCGGGACGCTGGAGCTGCTGATCACCATGCCGGTGCGCGACTGGGAAGTCGTGGTCGGGAAGTTCCTGGCCGCGATGGGCCTGCTGTGCGCGGCGCTGGGGCTGACGCTGGTCTTCGCGATCACCGTGAAGGCGCTCGGCCCGCTCGACCGCGGTCCGGCCATCGGCGGCTACCTGGGCCTGCTGTTGATGGGCGGCGCCTACGTGGCGATCGGGGTGATGTGCTCGGCGTTCACGCGCAACTCGATCGTCTCGTTCATCGTGGCGTTCGCGATCTCGTTCGCGCTGTTCCTGTTCGGCCACGTCGTTCAGTTCGTGCCGCAGAAGATCCAGCCGCTGGTCGCGTTCCTCTCGATCAGCTCGCACTTCGAGAACATCAGCCGCGGCGTGATCGACAGCCGCGACGTCATCTACTACGCGTCGGTGATCGGCGTCAGTCTGCTGTTCGCCACGCTCTCCCTCGAATCGCGGCGGTGGAGGTAGGTCATGGCATCCGAACAGGACAACAATCAGCAGGGCGGCGGCGATCAGGCCGCCGATAGTCCCGAAAAGAAGATGGGGCGCCACAAGCTGGCGTCGGCGTCGAACGCGTCCGCGTACGTGCTGCTGGCCGTCGGCGCGGTGGTGCTGATCAACCTGATCGGCACGCGCGTGTTCGGGCGCGTCGATCTGACGGAGAACCACGTCTACACGCTGTCGCAGGGCTCGAAGGACATCGTCAGCAAGCTGCCCGACTACCTGACCGTCAAGGCGTACATCTCGACCAAGGAGCTGCCGCCGGAGCTGCAGTCGGTCAGCCGCTACGTGCGCGACCTGCTGGACGAGTACCGGACCTACTCGAAGGGCAAGCTGCGCTTCGAGGCGTTCGACCCGGGCGACGACAAGAAGATCGAGGACGAAGCCGGCCAGTGCAAGGTGCAGAAGCTGCAGGTGCAGGTGATGCGCTCGCAGAAGTTCGAGGTCGGCGCCTACTACCTCGGCGTCTGCTTCCAGTACCAGGGCAAGGACGAGGCGATCCCGCAGGTGACGCAGGTCGAGGGGCTGGAGTACCGGATCTCGTCGCTGCTCAAGCGGATGACGCAGAAGAAGCAGAAGGTCGCCGTCACCAACGGCCACGGCGAGGCGGAGCTCGGCTACCTCAAGCACATCGAAGAGTTCGAGGTGACCAACGTCAACCCGTCGTCGGCGCCCATCCCCGATGACGTCGACGCGCTGATCGTCGCCGGCCCCAAGCAGCCGTTCGACGACAAGGCGCGCCACGAGATCGACGCCTTCCTGATGAAGGGCAAGGGCGCGATCTTCATGGTCGACGGCATGGCGATGCAGCAGCCGCGCGGCAACATGCCGCCCGAGATGATGGCCGCGTCGCCCAAGATCGGTCAGCCCAACGACACGGGCCTGAACGAGCTGCTCGAGAAGTACGGCTTCAAGATCGGCCAGGACTTCGTGCTCGATCAGCCGCGCGTCCCCGGGCCGATCGATCTGCCCGACGGCCGCAAGATGCTGGCGAACGTCCCGGTCTACGTCGCCGTGAAGGCGACGGAGGACAAGGATCTGTCGGTGCTGGATCACATCACCGCGCTGGTCTTCCCGTTCGCGAGCTCCGTCGAGCTGGTCGGCCCGCTCCAGGGCGGCAAGCCGCAGGCGGGCAAGCTGTGGACGATCGCCAAGACGATGCCCAGCGCCTGGAAGCACACGGGCATGTTCTTCTTCTCGCCGACCACGAAGATCGAGGAA
>DATBHU010000308.1:0-3120 GCA_036557265.1 Polyangia bacterium | reverse complement strand
GCCGGCGACATGCTGGGCGGCGTCTACAGCGAGCTGCTGGCGCGCCAGCCGAACGCCGATTTCCTGCAGCAGATGTCAGTCGTCGAGATGACCAACCGCCTGCCGGAGCTGCTGCTGATGCGCGTCGACAAGCTGTCGATGGCGCATTCGATCGAAGCGCGCGCGCCGTTCCTCGATTCGACGCTGGCCGCCTACGGCCTGTCGCTGCCGAGCGCGCTGAAGATCAAGGGTCAGGTCGGGAAGTACGTGCTGAAGACCGCGCTGCGCGGCGTGCTGCCGGACGACGTCCTGGATCGCACCAAGCAGGGCTTCCGCGTGCCGCTGCCGGCCTGGCTGCGCGGGCCGCTCGCCAACTGGGCCAAGGCGCAGATCTTCGAGAGCCCGCTGGCCGAGCGCGGCTTCTTCAACCACGGCTACGTCGACGAGATGTGGCGGCGGCACCTGGGCGACGTGCAGGACCACAGCTTCGACCTGTGGTGCCTGGTCAACCTGGGCGCCTGGTACGCGCACTGGATCGAGGGGCGCAAGGCGGCATGAGCGCGCCCGTCGGCGTCATGTACCTGGTCGACGGCCTGGGGCTGTCGGGCAAGACCAAGGCGATGGTCGACCTGATCGCGGGCCTGGATCCTGATCGCTACCGCGCCCACGTCGTCTGCTTCGACACCGAGCAGAGCGCGCTCTACGAGCGGCTGAAGAGGCTGGGTGTGCCCGTCGAGGAGATCCCCTGTCCCGATCGCCTGAACGTCGGCGTGATGGCGCGCATCGGCGCCATCGTCCGCCGGGTGCGGCCGGAGGTGATCCACTGCTACAACCCACGCCCGATGCTCTACGGCGGCACGGTGGCCCGGCTGACCGGCGTCCGCGCCGTGCTCGGGACGCTGAGCGCGTTCGCCTGCCTGACGCCCGACGGGTCGTACCGCTTCCTGCCGCAGAAGCTGGTGTCGACGTCGCGCCGCAACCGGATGCGCAACCGGCTGGCGGCCTGGCTGGTGCGCGCGATCGTGACCGTGTCGCCGTCGCTGGGGCGCAACTTCTGTCGCTACAACGGCATCGACCTCTCGCGCCTGCGCGTCGTGCCCTACGGCGTCGACGTCAAGCGGTTCACGGCGGTGCCCGCCGATCGCGTGGCCGCGTTCCGCGACCGCTACAACATCGCGCCGGAGGCGATCGTCATCGGCAGCGTCGGCCGGCTGGTCGAGCAGAAGGACTACCCGACGCAGCTGCGCGCCTTCGCGCTGGCGGCGGCCCGCAACCCGGCCCTGGTCATGTTGCTGCTGGGCGACGGCCCGCTGCGCGGAGAGATCGAGGCGCTGGCCGGCTCGCTCGGGATCGCGCCCCGGGTCCGCTTCGCCGGTCACTCGAACGACGTGCCGGTGGCGCTGCGCGCGATGGACATCTACGTGCTGGCGTCGAAGTTCGAGCCCTACGGCGTCGCGCTGCTGGAGGCCAAGGCGGCCGGGACCGCCATCGTGGCGACCCGGGTCAACGAGGTGCCGGAGATCCTGAGCGAGGACCGGCCGGGCGGCGACGCCGTGGGACGGCTGGTGCCCCCGGAGGATCCGGCGGCGATGGCGGAGGCGTTCGTCGCGCTGGCGGCGGACGCCGGCGCGCGGCAGGCGCTGGGGGTGCGGGCGGCGCGTGAAGCGGCGGTCAAGCACAGCTTGCACGCCCTGATCGACGCCTACCAGGGGCTGTATGACGAGCTGCGCGGCCTGCCCGTGCAGGAAGTTGTCGCGCGGGCGGCGTTGTAAACAGGCGGCCGACCCGGGTAAAAGGGTCACTGAGCAGACCAAAAAGGACGGAGATCATGTCAGCCATTTGCGGAATCGTAGGCGAGAGCGCGGCGGGCGGCCGCGGGCGGCGCGACGTCGGACTGATGCTCGATCTGCTGGCGCCGCGCGGGCCGGACGGCGCGATCATCCACGAGGAGCCGGGCACGCCCCGGCCGGTGGTGTTCGGGGCGCGGCGGCTCGCCGTGTCGGGCGTCCCCGGGCAGCCGGTGGTCGGCCGCGGCGCGCAGCCGGGCACGTTCGCGGTGTGTGACGCGGTGATCTTCAACCGCGAGGCCGTGCGCGGTTTCATCCGCGGCGCCGGGCGCACGCTGCGCACCGACGACGACGCCGAGCTGTTCGCGCACCTCTACGAGCTGGAGGGCCCGGCGGGCTTCCGGCGCGTCGACGCGCAGTTCACCGTCGCGGTCTGGGACGGCGCCCGCAACACGCTGGTGATCGGGCGCGATCCGCTGGGCGTGCGCGCGCTCTACTACCGCGCCAAGGCGGGCGGCGTGCTGTTCGCGTCGGAGATCAAGGCGCTGCTGGCGGTGCCGGACGTGCCGGTGGAGGCGGACGACATCGGCGCTTCGCACTACCTGACGTTCCTGACCGTGCCGGGGCCGCGCACGCTGTTCAAGGGGATCTCGAAGCTGGCGGCCGGGTCGACGGCGAGCTTCGACGCCGCGGGGCGCACCGAGGTCAAGCCGTTCTGGGACCTGCTCTGGGATCCGGTGCCGGAGGTCGACAACGAGGCCTTCTACGTCGACAAGGTGCGCGCGCTGCACGACGCGGCGGTCGAGCGGCGCATGGTGCCGTCGGGGCCGATCGCGGCGCTGGTCAGCGGCGGCAACGACTCGAGCGCGAACGCGTCGATCATCGCGCGCAAGATCAGGGAGGCGGGCGGCAACGTCGCGCAGCAGCTGCAGACGTTCACGGTCGGCCTCAAGCAGTTCGAGGGCGAGGCCAAGTACAACGACCTGATGTACGCCAAGCAGGTCGCGGACTTCATCGGCTCGACGCACCACGAGAGCCTGATGACCAACGACGAGTTCCTGGCCACCATCGGCGTCACCATCGACGCGATGGACGACCTGGTGTCCGAGCCGTCGAGCATCTTCCTGCACCACGCGCTGAAGCTGGCCAAGTCGGTGGGGACGAAGGTGGTGGTCACGGGCGAGGCGAACGACGAGCTATCGTGCGGCCACGGCGAGATGATCAGCATCCGCGACGGGTACTACCGGCGCTGGCTGCCGTTCTCGCGGCTGCCCGGCGTGGTGAAGAAGCTGGCGGCGGCGGTGGCGCCGCTCGCGTCGCCCAAGCGCGCCGACATCCTCCAGCGCGCGGCGGC
>DATBHU010000307.1:0-12409 GCA_036557265.1 Polyangia bacterium | reverse complement strand
CAGGATGCGCGAGGGTGGCTGGCCGATGAAGGCCGAGTGGATACGCATGGACAGCGCCTGGGCCTCGACGACCGCGCGCGCCGCGGCGGCCGCGTCCTTGCCGGCGACGAAGTCGGGCGTGCCGAACCAGCGCTCGGCGGGGGCGGTCAGGCGGGGGGTGATCTCGGGGACGAAGTAGGGGAGCAGCATGTTGCCGCCGTTGCCGGGCGGGGTGCGCTCGACGATCGCCTGCGCGAAGTCGTCCCAGCCGAGCTTGAAGCGGGTGGCGATCTGCTCGCGCGCCAGCGACCCATTCGAGAAGCAGCAGAGCGCCATGAAGCCGCCCGCCGGGTTGCCGAACACGTTGCCGTAGCCGTTCGGGTCGGTGCGCGGCGCCGTCATCGCCGCGAACATCGTGTCGCTGGTGCCCAGGCTGACGACGGCGGTGCCGGGCTCGCTGGCGCCCATGCCGACCAGGCTGGACGGGTTGTCGCCCGTGAACGCGATGACCGCCGTGTTGGGCGCGAAGCCGTAGCGCTTGACGAAGTAGTCGGCGACCGTGCCCGCGTAGGTCGCGCCCGGGACGGCGGCCTTCAGCTTGCGCCCCAGGCCGGGCGCCGTCGCGTCGAGCAGCTGCGGGCTCCAGGCGCCGGCGGCGAGGTCGAGCAGGTTCATGCCCGCGCCGTCGCCCAGATCGATCGGGACGCTGGTGCCGGTCAGCAGCGACCCCACGAACGACGACACCAGCTGGACCTCCGCGGTCCGCTCGTAGGCGGCCGGGTCGGTCTTCCAGAACTTGCGGATCTGCGGGCCGGTGAAGCGCTCGATCGCGATCGAGCCGGTGATGGCGACCATCCGGTCGGCGCCGCCGGCGGCGGCGGTGATCTCGGCGCACTCGGCGCTCGTCGACGCGTCCATCCAGATCGGCGCCGTCTTGCGCGACAGCAGCGGGCGCACCTGCTCGGCGAGCGGCAGGCTCGCGTCCCACATCCCGGCCTCGTCGATCGGGTGCGCCAGGTAGACCGAGCCGTGCTGCTGGCCGGCGCCGCTGACGCCCTTGATGGTGGAGAGGTCGACGCCGGACTCGCGCAGCTCGCCGAGCAGCAGGTCCAGCGCCTCGACCCACATCAGCGGATCGCTGTGCTTGACGCGCGGGTCCTCGTTCGGCAGGAAGCCGTTGGGCGACTTGTACTGCGGCAGCCGCGCGCCGAACTGGATGCTGCGGTCGATCACCTCGCCGGTGTCGGTGTCGATGATCAGCGCGGTCAGGCTCTGCGTGCTCGAATCCAGTCCCAGGAAGCGCATCGGATCCGCGAGCGTATAATAGGCCGCGAGATGAGGCTATCGGAGAGGTGCGGCCGGGCGACGGCGCTGGCGGGCGTGCTGGTCGCCGGGTGCGGGGTGCACAGTCTGGACGCCGGGACGCCCGGCACGGGCGGCGGCGCGGGAACGGGGGTCGTCGACATCTGGCCGCCGATGATCAGCGACTTCGAAGACATCGCGGGCGCGACCGTGGTCCAGCAGGGCTCGCCGCCGATGAACGGTTACTGGTACGCCTACGACGACGGCTCCCTCGGCTGCAACCAGATTCCTCGGGTCGGCGATCCTTACCGGGGCGAGCCGCCGCCCACGCTGAGGCAAGGGACGAGCGGCGCGCTCGCGCTGCACGCCGTCTGGAAGGCATGTGAGACCTGGGGCGCCGGCGTCGGCGCCGACATCAACGTTCCCGTCGACTGGGACGGCGGGATCTACACGGGACCGCGGCAGCCCTACGATTGGAGCGCTTACCCCGGTCTGACGTTCTGGGCGATGGCGACGCCGGGCACGGACATCTCGCTGCGCTTCAAGGTGGTGATGCGCGCGTCGGCCCGCATCGAGGACGGCGGCCTGTGCGACGAGACGGTCGTCGGCGCGAACAAGTGCGGCGACGAGTGGGGTCAGAACCTTTCGCTTCCGGCCAACGGAACCTGGAAGCAATTCACGATCAAGTTCGCGAGCGCCAGCTTCCACCAGGAAGGATGGGGCGCACCGTTCAAGTGGGATCCGCGCGACGTCGTCGGCATCCAGATCCAGTCCGTCGACGCCGGCCTCGAGTACGACTTCTGGCTCGACGATATGTACCTGCTTAGTCAGTAACCCTAACCCTTAGTGTCAGAGGAGGCGTGCAATGCTTCGCGAGATCAAGCCATCGAGGATTCTGACGGTGTGCGTGGTGTTGTCCGGGGCGGCGGCGCTGGGCTGCGCGGACGGCGACCCGACCGGCGGTAACGGGCCGCCCGGAGGGGCCGAACCGATCGACGCGGAGCTCGTGAGCGATTTCAATCAGCCGGGACAGGCGATGGTGCTGCCGCTTGGATCCCCGCTGCGCAACGGTACCTGGTACGCCTTCGACTACGGTCAGTTGGCAGTCCCCGTGCGTTGTACGCAGACGCCGCTGCCGGGCGGGGCCTATGCGCCCGATTCGCCGCCCGCGACGTCGCCGGGCAGCGGTGGTCTCGCTCTTCACGCGGCGTGGGACGCCTGCGAGGCCTTCGCCGTCGGCATCGGCGCCGACTTCAACGTACCGCTCACCGGCGCGCCCGCCGCTTCCGATACGAAGGTGCCCTACGACGTCAGCGCGTTCAGCGGGATCACGTTCCTCGCGCTGGCCTTGCCGAACGCCGGCCCGCTCACCGACACCCAGCTGCGCGTGGCGCTGCCGCTGCGCGCGACGACGCCGATTCCGGACGGTGGACTCTGCGCCGAACCGATCGAGGGGCGGTCTCTGTGCGGCGACCACTGGCGCGCTCAGTTCGTGTTCCAGCCGGATGGCAGCTGGCACCGCGTCACGGTGCGATTCTCCGACGCGGTGTTCAAGCAGGACGGCTGGGGGGTGGCCGTTCCATGGAATCCGGCGGACGTCACCGGCGTGCAGATCCAGCCGCTCGATAGCGGCGAGCTGTACGACTTCTGGATCGACGACGTCGCTTTGATCCGATAGCGATCGTTCAGCGCGCGATCGCGAGGCGGACGGACGGCGGGCGGCCGCCGGCGTCGGAGATGCCGACGGTCATGGCGCCGTGGCGAGCGGCGGGCGGGATCTGGACGCGGATCTTCACGGGGGCGGTGATCTCGCCGGCGTACTCGCAGCGGCGGCACCAGACGCCGCCCCGGCGGGCGACGCCGAAGCAGGTCGGGCAGGGGACCTGCAACGACATCGTCACGACGGCGGTGCCGCCCGCCGCGGCCTCGGCCGCGGACAGGCGCAGCTCCACCACGCCGTCGCGATCGACGACAGCGACGCCGGCCGCGACCAGCGTCTCGAGCGGGCCGGAGACGCGCGACAGCAGGTCGACGATCCCGCGCCGGAACGACGCCGACCAGGTGTTGCCGCCGGCGTTCCAGCCGCGGCCGTCGTCGCGCAGGTCGTCGGCGGTCTGCCGCCCGGCCTGCGCGCGCTCGAAGCGGTGCGCGTCGTAGGCCGTGCGCGCGGTCGGATCGGACAGCATCCGATACGCCTCCGCGATCTGCGCGAACCGCGGCGCGCTCTGGGGGCCGGCGCGGTCGGGGTGGTGCTGGAGGGCGAGGCGCCGGTAGGCGCGGCGCAGCTCGGCCGTCGTCGCAGCCGGGGAGACGCCGAGCACCTCGTAGAGGTCGGTGACCGGCATGCGCATGCCGGTCAGTCTAACTGCTGTCAGGCGCCCGCGCCGACCGTGTCCACGGCGACCGTCCGCAGCCGGAGCGTGTCGCGGCGGCGGATGCCGCTGACGACGGTGTGCAGCCAGATCAGACAGGCCAGGATCAGCGCGCCCATGATCCAGAAGCAGCTTTCGGCGCGGCCGCTGGACTTGTCGAGGTAGCCGAACGCGAGCGGCAGCACGAAGCCGCCCAGCGCGCCCAGCGTGCCGACCAGGCCGCCCGCCGCGCCGACCTCGGTCGGGAAGTAGTCGGCGATGTACTTGTAGACGGACGCCTTGCCGAGGCCCATGCCGATGCCGAGCACCTCGATCAGCACGACGAACGTCCCCAGCCCGACGTGCGACGCCGCCAGCGGGACGCACGCCAGCAGCATCGCGATGAACACCGCGTAGGTGACGGGCCGTGCGCCGAACCGGTCCGACAGCCAGCCGCCGACCGGGCGCAGCAGGCTGGCCGGGAAGATGAACAGCGCGGTCAGCAGCGCCGCCTTCGCGAGCGGCAGGCCGAACACGCGCTTGTAGTAGGCGGGCAGCCAGAGCGACAGCGCGACGTAGGCGCCGAACACGACCACGTAGTAGAGCCCGAAGCGCCAGGTGCGCACCTCGGCGAGCGGCGCCAGCATGGCGCGCAGCGGGCGCCCCGAGCCGGGGTGCCGATCGGGCTGCGGCGCCGCCAGCCAGAGAACGGTCGCCATCGCCACCAGCAGCGCGGCGTACAGCAGCGGGACGAACCGCCAGCCGCCCGGAATGATGCCGACGCCGCCCGCCGGGATCAGCGCGATCAGCGCCGGGCCGATCAACTTCGTGATCGACGCGCCGACGTTGCCGGCGCCGAACACGCCCAGCGCGAAGCCCTGGCGCGCGCGCTCGGCCCAGGCCGCGTTCCAGGCGATCCCGATCGAGAACGCGTTGCCAGCGATGCCGAACAGGAACGCGCAGACCATCAGCTGCGTGAAGGTGGTGGCGAGCGAGACGAGCGCCGTCGGCACGGCGGTCGCGAGCAGGAGGGCGGTCAGCAGCTTCCGCCCGCCGACCCGGTCGGTCAGGATGCCGAGCGGCAGCCGCCAGATCGATCCGGACAGCACCGCGATCGCGGTCAGCCACGAGAACTGCACGGTGTCGAGGTGCAGCTCGTCGCGGATCGGCACCCCGAGCACGCCGAACATCAGCCAGACGGCGAACAGCAGGGTGAAAGCGACGGTGGACAGCGACAGGACGCGCGCGGCGGGCTTCATGTCTCTTCTTCTAGAGCCGCGGCAATTTCGAACGCTTCTCGCGAATGTGGGGCGCCGGTAAATCTTTCGTCCGCGCGGGTTGACGCGTCGGTTACGTCTTCTTGACCGAAGGCCCGCCGCGACGGTGGAATGAGCGCCGGGAGGCCGCGGTGCGCACGTACAGATACGTCGGCAGCGAGGAGATCGCGCGCCAGGCGCAGGCGGAGATCGAGCGCCTGCGACCGGCGGGGCCGGCCGACATCCGCGCCTGGGCGGCTCGGGCGAAACGCCGCGCGCTCGAATTCACTTACGTCGTCGATGTCGGCGGCGACCTCTGGCTGTCCGATCGGCACACCGAGCACGTCGCCTGCGCCCGCGGGGCGCCGGTGCTGGGGGCCGGCGAGCTGGCGGTCGACGTCGGCCCGCAGGCGGTGGCCATCACCAGCGTCAGCAACCAGTCGACCGGGTATTGCCCCGAGCCCGACTGCTGGCCCGCCGTGAAGAACGCGTTGCTTCGCGCGGGGTTGCAGCCGCCGGCCGGTTTCACGTACGCCTTTTCGTACCGGCGTTGCCGCGCCTGCCGCGGCATCAACATCCTGAAGGACGGCATGCCGGAGTGTCCGGTTTGTGGCGCGGAGCTGCCGGCTGAATGGAACCTGGAAGATTGATTTGCCGCGAGCGTTGAACGGATCGACGGCGGCGCGTGCTAGGCTCGCGCCGACGTTCGCAACCGAAGAAGGAGCTGGAAATGTCGATCGCCGAGCCGTGGCTCCTGCTGGTTTATCCGCTGTTCGCCGTGATCATCTGGGCGGCGACGCTGACGGCGCTGTCGATCGGCGGCGGCTGGCGCGCGCTCGCGCAGCGGTTTCCGGCGACGGGGCCGCGCGCAGGCGCGATGTGGAGCTTCACGTCGGCGACGTTCCGGACGCGCCTCCTGCCCGTTCACTACGGCAACTGCGTGACCGTCGCAGTGGGCGACGCGGGCGTGCGCCTCGGCATGCTGTTCGTGTTCCGGGCGATGCACCCGCCGATCCTGATCCCGTGGTCCGCCATCGACTCGGTCGGGCGCCAGGCGGGATCGCTGCACCGCCGCGCGGCCGTGCTCGCGATACGTGACTTCGATCGGCGCGTCGTGCTGTACGGCAACGCCGGCGAGAAGGTCGCGTCGACGTTCGATCGCCTGAGGGGGAGCGCCTCGCTCGACGGCGGCCGCCGCTCGCGTCCCATCACGCTCAGCGCCGCCCAGCCGCTCGCGTAGGCGCGTGACGCGCTCGCGCATGCGCGCCGGCGTGGTGTCGGCGACGCCCATCATGCCACGTGCGCCCGCGTTGACGGTGTGATCGCGTCCCTTGCGCCGCCGCCGCCGGCCGCTCATGTTGAGTGAGAGCGACGCGTGGGCTACACGAAGCACAAGCTGGCGCTGTTCTTCACGGTCCAGACGCTGGGTGTCGGCGCGATGATCGTCCTCGTTGGGGCGAACCTACACCCCCGCTGCGATCCGACCGTCGACTGCACGCCGTCGGTGGCGGCGATGATTCTCGCCATGGCGCTGATCCTGGGCGAGCTGACCATCGTCGCGGCGGCGTTGAAGTACGACCTCCCCGTCTGGCGGTCGTTGATCGGGCTGGGGGTGGTGTTCCTGGTGGCCGCGTTCGTGGGCGGGCTCTGCTTGATCGGGCTGGACGAGCCGCACGAGACCGCGACGTTGCTCGCCGTCTGGCACGTCGTGATCGGCTTGATCTCGCTCGCCGCCGGGGGAGCGGCCGCGTTCTGGGACCTGCTCGCCAAGCTGCGCCGGCCCGACGGCAGCCTTCCCGAGGATCAACAGCTGTCCGCGATGTGGCCGCTTGATTAGGCGCCGCGGCGGGCGCGCGGCGCACCGGCGCGCGTTCATGTTCGCGCTGCTGGCGGTCGGCGCCGCGGGTTGCATGCCGCCGTCGTGGGGCGCGAACGCGCTGCTGCATCCGTCGCGGCGGCCGCTGCAGCACCAGCCGGACCGTCCCTTCGACGCCGTCGACTTCGACGGCGCGGGCGTGAAGCTGAAGGGGTGGTGGTTTCACGCGGCGGCGAGCCGGGGCACGCTCGTCTATCTCCATGGCGTCTCCGATAACCGCGGAACCAGCGTGGGGATCGCGGATCACTTTCTGGCGCGCGGCTTCGACGTGATCGCTTACGACAGCCGCGCGCACGGAGAATCGGGCGGCGACGTCTGCACCTACGGCTTCTACGAGAAAGAGGATCTCCGCCGGGTGCTCGATCGCGTCACGGCGCGACCCATCGTCCTGATGGGCTCGTCGATGGGCGCCGCGATCGCGCTGCAGGAAGCGGCCGAAGACCCGCGCGTCGGGGCCGTCGTGGCGGTGTCGTCGTTCTCGGACCTGCGCACGGCGGCGGCCGAGCGGGCGCCGTTCTTCGCCAGCAAGGGGAACATCGCCGACGCGTTCAAGATCGCCGAGGCGGAGGGCAAGTTCCGCGCCGACGACGTCAGCCCGATGGCGGCCGCGTCTCACATCACCGCGCCGACGCTGATCGTCCACGGCGATCACGACGAAGAGACGCCGCCCGACCACGCGCGGCGGATCTTCGCGGCGTTACACGATCCGAAGCGGCTGATCATGGTCCCCGGCGCCAGTCACAGCCACGTCATCGACGCGGGCGTCTGGCGCGACATCGACGGCTGGATCGACACGGCGCTCGGGCCGCGCGCGCCGTAGAATCGTCCCCCATGCAGTTCGACCGGCGCTTGCGGGACGGTGTCCGCCGCGGCGACATCACGTGCAGCGTGCGGATCTGGATGCGCCCGCTCGTGAAGGCGGGCGGCCGCTACCGGATGGAGGAGGGCGAGATCGAGGTCGATTCGATCCTGCCCATCGAGCTCGGCGACGTCACCCCCGAGCTCGCGCGCGCCTCCGGTTTCAAGGGCGTGGTCGATCTGTTGAAGGTCGCCAAGCACGGGCCGGGCGAGAACGTCTACCTGGTCCGCTTTCGCTACCTCCCGCCCGCGCGGCGCGGGCGCCCGAAGGCACGACAGCGCGCTAAGCTGCGGGCGCCGTGATGCAGACCTACGACGGCAGCTGCCACTGCGGGCGCGTCCGCTTCCGCGTGACCGCGGCGCTGACGCGCATCGTCCGTTGCAACTGCTCGATCTGCACGAAGAAGGGTTTCTTGCACCTGATCGTGCCGCCCGATCGGTTCGAGCTGCTCGCCGGCGCGGACGACCTGACGGAGTACCGGTTCAACACCGGCCTGGCGCAGCACCGCTTCTGCCGGTGGTGCGGCGTCCACCCGTTCTACGTGCCGCGCTCCGACCCGGACAAGATCGACGTCAACGTGCGCTGTCTCGAGGGCGTCGACGCCGAGCGCCTGCCGGCCGAGGCGTTCGACGGCGCCAACTGGGAGCAGGCGATCGGGACGGCCTCCTGGCAGCGCGACGAGCGCGGCGCCGACGTCGAGATCCGGCGCGAGGCGATCACCTCGGACGTCGCGGGCGCGCTGATCGCGGCGCTGAACGCCGAGCTGACGCGGCTGTACCCGGAGGAGGGCGTGTGCCACTTCCGGCTGGACGCCGCCGAGGTCGCGGAGGGGCGGGGCGCGTTCCTGGTGGCCCGCGTCGGCGGCCGCCCGGGCGCGTGCGGCGCGGTCCGGCGCAACGCCGACGGCGCCGGCGAGATCAAGCGCATGTACGTCGCGCCGGGGTTCCGCGGTCGCGGCATCGGGACGCGCATGCTCGCCGCGCTGGAGGGGGAGGCGCGCCGGCTGCAGCTCGGGCGGCTCGTGCTCGAGACCGGCCCGCGGCAGGTCGAGGCCCTCGGCCTCTACCGGGGCGCCGGCTACGTCGAGATCCCGCCGTTCGGTGAGTACGTCGGCGCGCCGTTGTGCGTCTGCATGGAGAAGCGACTGGCATGAGCGACGACGGCGCGAAGCTGTCGCACGACGAGCTGGTGGCGATCCTCAAGGAGTCGGCCGACCTGGAGGCGCGTCGCGGCGCCGCCACGTTCGACCGCCAGGATCTGATGGATGCCGCCAAGGAGCTCGGCATCGACGGCAAGGCCGCCTCGGACATGCTGGAGGCGCACCTGGCGCGGCGCGCGCCCGTGGCGGTGGCGCCGCGGCCGTTCGACACACGCATCGAGCTGGCGGTGACGCCCGACCGGCTGTCGCTGACGGTGCCGCCGCTGCGGCCGACCCGTCGCACGCTGGCGCCGATCGGGTTCGCGGTCTTCTTGCTGGGGTTCGTCACCTTCTGGACGGTGGGCGCCGCCCAGAGCGGCGCGGTGTTCCCGCTGTTCTCGACGCCGTTCTGGGCGGCCGGGATCGCCATGCTGACCCGGTTCTCGCTGGTCCTGTTTCAGCGCACGCGCCTCACGCTCGACCGCGACGCCGGCGAGTTGACCGTGACGCCGCTGGGCAGGCGCCGCACGCTGCGGACGTCCGAGCTGCGCGTCAGCATCGGGGACAAGGTCCGCCTGCGCCAGGACGGCCTGGAGATGCGCGAGCAGGCCGCGCCCGCCGTGCTGCTCGAGCACGGCGTCGACACCGTCGCCCTGCTGGACGGCTTCAGCCCGCAGGAGCAGCGCTGGGTCGAGAGCGAGCTCAAAGCCTGGCTCGCAAACACGTAGTCGGTGTCGTAACGTCGGCGGCGATGGCGAATGTCCTGGTCACCGGGTCGGCGGGGACGGTCGGCCGCCCGCTGTGCGACGAGCTGCGCCGGCGCGGGCACGTGGTGCGCGCGTTCGATCGCGCGCCGACGCCCGACGTCGCGGACGTGGTCGTCGCCGACATCGCCGACGCGGAGGCGGTGCGCGCCGCCATGACGGGCATGGACGCGGTCATCCACCTGGCCGCGCAGCCGCACGAGCGGCCGTTTCCGGAGCTGGTCCCGCCCAACGTGGTCGGTCTCTACAACGTCATGGACGCGGCGCGGGCGGCGCAGGTCAAGCGGGTGGTGCTGGCCAGCTCGATGATGGTGGTGTCGGCGCGGGCCGACCGCGAGCGCCCCGCGCGCACCGACGAGCGCTGGCCCAACAACCACTACGCGCTGACCAAGGTGTGGGCGGAGCAGATGGGCGAGCTGTACGCGCGCGGCTTCGGCATGAGCGTGGTGGCGGTCCGCCTCGGCTGGATGGTGCGCAACCCCGACGAGGCGCGCCACATGCTGACGCTGAAGATCTTCGACTGCTACATCAGCCGCGCCGACGGCGCGCGCGGGCTGGCGGCGGCGCTGGAGGTCGAGGGCGTGACCTTCGAGATCGTCTACCTGGCCAGCCGGGGCGGCGACCGCGTGTTCGACATGGAGCCGACCCGGCGGCTGCTCGGCTACGAGGCGCGCGAGCGCTGGCCCGAGGGCCTGCCGTTTCCGCTACCGGATGGCTAGTCGCTCGCGCGGACCGCTGCCGCGTCTGCTCGCGCTCGCCTGGGACTACCGCGCGGTCTGCCTGCGGGTGTTCGCCGGCCAGCTGGCGTCGCTGGCGCTCGGGCTGGGGGCGCTGGGCGGCAGCGGCCTGGCCGTCGACGTCGTGCGCCGCGCCGTCGATCCGGCGGCGCCGCCCGTGCGCTGGCCGTTCGGCGTCGCGCCCCCGGCCGGCTGGTCGCCGGCGCGCGCGCTCTGCGCGGTGGTGGCAGGCGCGCTGGTGCTGGCGACGCTGCGCGCGCGCGTCGTCTACGGGACCGCCATCGCGACCGGGCGTCTGATCCACCTGGACCTGGTCCCGGCCCTGCGCGCGCGCGTGTTCGACAAGCTGCTGGGCCTGGGTTTCGGTTTCTTCCAGCGCAACGCCAGCGGCTCGATCATCAACCGCGTCACCACCGACGTGCAGTCGTTGCGCGCGTTCATCGACGGCGTGCTGCTGCAGGGGGCGCTGCTGGTGTTCACGCTGGCGGTCTACGTCGCGTACATGGTCCACGTGCACGTCGGGCTGACGGTCGCCTGCCTGGCGCCGACGCCGCTGCTGTGGGTCGCCACCAGCTGGTTCTCGCGCTGGGCGCGCCCCGCCTACGAGAGAAACCGGGCGCTGTCCGACGCGATGGTGCTGGCGATGTCCGAGGGCGTGAAGGGGATCCGCGTCACCAAGACGTTCGGGGCCGAGGCGCAGGAGCTGGAGCGCTTCCGCCGCCACAACCACGCCGTCCGCGACCAGCAGGCGCAGATCTTCGCGCGCGTCAGCCGCTTCGGCCCCACGGTCTCGTTCATCACCGCGATCGGCGTGGCGATCCTGCTGCTCTACGGCGGCGCGCTGGTGGCGCGCGACGCGCTGACGCTCGGGCAGCTGGTGGTGTTCGCGGGCCTCCTGCAGCAGTTCTCGACGCAGATCACCGGCATGGCCACCATCGTCAACACGCTGGAGCAGAGCGTGACCGCCGCGCGCCGCGTGTTCGAGGTGCTGGACGCGCCGGTCGAGGTCCAGTCGCCGGCCGCGCCCGCGCCGCTCCCGGCGTGTCGGGGCGCGGTGCGCTTCGAGAACGTCAGCTTCGCCTTCGCCGGCGCCCACGCCCAGATGGGGCGGCTCGCGCTCGACGACGTCGACTTCGCGGTCGAGCCCGGGCGCTGCGTCGCCTTCGTCGGCGCCACCGGCGCGGGCAAGAGCACGCTGCTCGGCCTGCTGCCGCGCTTCGCCGATCCGGTGCGGGGGCGCGTCCTGGTCGACGGCGTCGACGTGCGCGCGCTGGATCTCGACGTGCTTCGCCGCAACGTCGGCGTCGTGTTCCAGGAGAGCCTGCTGTTCCGCGGCACCGTCGCCGAGAACATCGCGTTCGGGCAGCCCGACGCGCGCCGCGACGCCATAGAGCGCGCCGCGCGCACCGCCGGCGCGCACGCCTTCATCGCCGAACTGCCGGGCGGCTACGACACGCCCATCGAGGAGGCGGGCCACAACCTGTCGGGGGGCCAGCGCCAGCGCCTGGCGATCGCGCGCGCCATCCTGCTCGATCCGCCCATCCTGCTGCTCGACGACCCGACCAGCGCCATCGACGTGCACACGGAGGAGGAGGTTCTGGCCGCCATCGAGGCGGCCCGCCACGGGCGCACCACGCTGCTGGTGACCAGCCGGTTCTCGGCGCTGCGCGCCGCCGACGAGATCTTCGTCCTCGACGGCGGCCGCGTCGTCGAGCGCGGCGCCCACGCGGCGCTGGCGCGGGCGGGCGGCCTCTACGCCCGCGCGGCGGCGCTGCACGGCCTGGGAGCGGATGCGTGAGCGATCCGGCGCAGCGGCCGCTCGACTGGGGCATCGTCCGCCGCCTGGCCGGCTACACGCGCCGCTACGCGCGCCGGCGCAACACGCTGCTGGGCCTGGTGGTGCTGCGCGCCATCCAGCTGCCGTTCGTCGCCTGGGCGATGGCGCGCGTGCTGTCCGGCCCGATCGCGCACCGCGACGCGCGCGGGACCGCGGCCGGGGTGGCCGGCTTCCTGATCCTGGCGGGGTTCACCGAGCTCTGCTTCGTCTTCCGCTATCGCTTCGCGCTGCGCCTGGGCGAGGCGGTGGTCCACGATCTGCGCGACGACATCTACGCGCACCTGCTGCGCATGCCGATGAGCTTCTTCTC
>DATBHU010000306.1:0-4246 GCA_036557265.1 Polyangia bacterium | reverse complement strand
GGCGGAACGCCTGATAGACGACGATCGTCAAATCGTCGTGGTCGGCGCGGACCTCGAGACGGGGCGTCGTCGTCACGAACGAGAGATTAGCGCGTATGACCGCGGCGTTTGACGCTGTCGGCGGAGGCTGGTTTGCTGTTGGGTCGATGAGAGGGCTGACTTCGCCTGTCGCGATCGCGGCCGCCTGCTTCGTGGCGGTGGGCTGCCTGGCGGGCTGCGGCGGATCGAGCAGCACGCACGACGCCGGGCCCGACGCCGGCGGCAGCACGGCGCGCGGCGGCGGCGGGGGAGCGGCGGGGCGCGGCGGTGGGGGCGGCGCCGGCGGCGCGGGCGGAAGCAGCGGGGCCAGCGGCGCGGGCGGAATCGGCGGTGCGGGCGCAACAGGCGGCGCTGGTGGCGTCGGTGGCACCGCGGGCGCCGGTGGCTCCGGCGGCGGCGGCACCGCCGGAAGCGGCGGCGTGAGTGGTTCGACCGGTACCGGTGGCGTCGGCGGAAACGCTGGCCACGGTGGTTCGGGCGGCGCGGCGGGCGCCGTCGGCGGGGGAGGAGGCGGAGGAAAGGGCGGCGCTGGCGGTGGAAGCGGAAGCGGCGGTACGGGGGGAAGCAGCGGCACCGGCGGAACCGCCGGCGCGGGCGGAAGCGGGGGCACGGCTGGATCCGGCGGCACGGCCGGAAGCGGCGGCACGGCCGGATCCGGCGGCACGGCCGGCGGGGGCGGGTCGGGCGGCGCCGGCGGTACGGGCGGCACGACGAGCGCCTGCGCCTCCAGCGGCACCGGCACGCACGCGGTCCGCTTTCGCTGGACGGGCTCCGGCTCCGGATCGACCGCGTCCGTCGTCTACGAGGCGAACACGCTGCCCGACACCTCGCGCTGGCACGTCTCGGCCGGCTCGACGTCGATCGGCTTCTCACCGGTGTTCGTGGACACGGCGCTCGCGAGCGGCGGCATGGATCTGGAAGGCGACACGTTCATCGACGCCGAGCTGAGCACCGCCGGCCTGGCGGCGATCACGCGCGTGAACATCGCCGTCTTCGGCCGCAGCTACAACACGACCACCAGCGGCAGCTTCAGCTGGCAGACCCTCCACGGGACGAACGCCGCGCCCACCAACCTGGTGTCGAACGTCGCGCCCTACCGCTGGTACGCGGCCGACGCGACCTCCGCCTTCGCCCCCGGCGAGAGCGCCGCGCTGGTCTGGCTGCGCGCGGGCCCGTCGTCGAACGCGCTCGCCGTCAACCGCGTCGAGCTCTGCTTCGACGCGCGCTGATCAGCGCGGCGCGCCCAGCCGGCAGTGGCAGTAGACGAACTGCTGCGGCTTGCCACCCGGCGTGGTGTGGATCTCCGTCGCGCTGTCGACCTTCTGGAATTCGCCGCCGAACGCCGCGTGCAGCTGGTCGGCGCCGTAGCGGACGACGTCGAGCCCGCTGCATCGGCTCGGTCCGTCCGGGCCGAAGGTGGCGATCAACACGTGCCCGCCCGGTTTGACCGAGCGCCTGACCGCCGCGACGTAGCGGCGTCGCTCCGCCTCCTCGCGCAGGAAATGAAACACCGCGCGATCGTGCCAGCAGTCGTAGGCGGCGGCCGGCAGATCGGCGCGGGTGACGTCCGCGACCAGCCAGCGCACGCGCGCGGCCCGCGCGCCCAGGCGCGCCTTCGCCGTCTCGAGCGCCTGCGGGGAGACGTCCAGGACGGTGACGTTCGTGTAGCCGCGCGCCAGCAGATCGTCGACCAGCGTCGACGCGCCGCCGCCGACGTCGATGATCGCGGCGTCGCGGTTCAGCCCGGCGGCCTCGATGGTGCGCAGCGACCGCTCGAGGTGCGGCCGGTACCAGCTGACCTGGTCCGCCGCCTTGCTCCGGTAGACGGATTCCCAGTGTTCGCGCGCCTGCATCGACAGCTGACACGCATTATGTACCGACGTCGGCGTAGCGCCGCAGCAGCTGCTTCAGCCCTTCCAGGTTTTCGTCCTTCATGCGGTCGAGCAGCGCCGTCGCCGCGTCGACGCTGTCTCGACGGTGCGCCTCCTTCATGACCCGGATCTTGGCGCTCAGGTCCTCCAACCTCTTCCGCGCCACGCGCGCCTCGGGCGTTCCCATCGCGCCTTCCGGCAGCGCCCCCAGCACGACGTCGGTCAGCCAGCCGAGCTGCTTCCCGTACGACGCCTGGTCGAACGCCTGCTTCTCGATCGCCGGCACGCCGGCGCCGGGCTTGATGCCCTGGAAGAAGGTGTCGGTCGACAGATCCTGCGCGACCTCGCCCGAGAGCGGAAAGCGGATCTTGGTCGCGTTGATCCACAGCCAGGGAAACATCGGAGGCCGACAACCTGGGTCGCCGTTCGGCGCCCGCAAGGCCCGCGTCCGGCGTCGACCCGACACGCCGGCGGCGATCGGGCGGGCTTGCGCGCCTCCAGCCGCTGGTTGCGCCGGGCCGGACCGATCGCTCACGGGCCGCGGCGGAAGACGACCAGCGCCAGCTGCTGCGCGCCAGCCCACTCGGTCGCGAACTCCTCGACGCTGCTGTCGCGGAAGCCCGCGGCGGGGTCGAGGGTCAGGATCCGCCGGCGCGTGTGGTCGAAGCCGATCACGACCTCGTAGTGGCCGATCGCCGCGCGGCCGCTGGGCCGGGCCAGGCCGACGATGAGCGGCCGGCGCCGCTCGATCTCGCCCCGCAGGTCGGCCGGCTCGCCCTTGATCAGGAACGCGTCCAGGCCGCGCGCGCGCGCCAGCTCGCGCAGCTCGCTCGCGCGCAGGCCGCGCTCGCCCGGGGCGGGCAGGGCGGCGGCGAGGCTGCGCTCGTCGACCGCCACGCCCCAGTAGCGCAGCACCATCGCGAGCGCCGCGGCGCCGCAGTCGCGCTCGGCGTGTTGCCGCACGAACGGCACGCCGTCGACCAGCACCCAGCTGTGCTGCGCGGCGACGTCGGCGGGCGACACCACGCGGCCCCGGCCCGCCTGGCAGGCCGCGACCGCGACGCCGCCGCTGACCAGCACCGCGAGCCGCCAGGAGAAAGCGGTGCGCACGGCCGTCCGCTTCAGAGAAGGATCAAGATGATGATGATCAGCAGCAGGATGACGATCAGCGTGGTGGTGCCGATGACGACGCGCCCGCCCCCCTCGAAGTCCTTCAGGTCCCCTGCATTACGCTCTCGTTCGCCGAAGCGCCGCGCTTCGGCGTCGGTGCCGGGCACGCCGCCCGCGACGGCCGCAGCGGCCACGGCGGTCTGGTGCGCCGCCGGCGCCGGGCGCGGCAACGCGGCGGTGGCGCCGTCCGCGCGGGCCGGCGGTGGGAAGAACCAGACGGTGAGCAGCATCGCGACAACAAAGTGGCGCAGCATGACTTCAGGATCTCACAACTTTCCAGATTCATCGACGCGTTCTCGACGGTGATGGGGCTGTCCCACGGCGCGCGATCGGACTGCGCGAAACGGAGATCCCCTTCGGATGTCGGCGATCGCGCGTCGATCGCCCGCGCGTGACCCGCGGCGCGGCGCGCGCGCCGAGAAGGTACACGCATTGCTACGTCGGGCGGCGACAAGGGGGACCCATCTGATGATCGAGCGCGCGATCCGTGGTTGGAATTGTCGGACGAGCACCGCCGTGATGCTCGGCTGGCTCGCGGTGGCCGTTTGCGGAGGCGCAGCCTCCGGTTGCGCAGGTGAGATCGAGGAGCCGGCGACCAGCACCGTCAGCCTGCAGCTCGACTTCGGCGGCGGCATCACGCTCACCAGCGTCGACTACGTCATGACCGGGCCGAACAGCTTTCGACGCGTCGGGACGCTGGCCGTGGGAGCCGACCCAATTGTCACGGCGACGTTTCACGATCTGCCGCGGGGCCAGGGCTACAACATCATGGTCATGGGCACCGCCAGCGACGACATGACCGGCTGCCGGGGGCAGCTGACGTTCAACGTCACGGCGTCCGGGAACGCGAACCTCCAGATCCCCATGATGTGCCAGGGCCGCCTCCTGGTCACCGCGACGTTCGACAACACCTGTCCGGTGATCGACGAGCTGTCCGCGATCCCGGCCGAGGTCAACGTCGGCGCTTCGATCCAGTTGACCGCGCAGTCTCATGACGCCGACAACGCGCCCAGCCCGGTCGGCCCGATCTGGTCGACCACGGGCGGAGCGCTGTCGAACCCGTCCGCGACCGGCGCCACCTTCACCTGCACCGCGCCGGGGACGTTCACCGTCGGGTTGCGCGTGTCCGACGGCAAGTGCCAGGACGCGGCGACCGTGAAGCTGAC
>DATBHU010000305.1:0-13411 GCA_036557265.1 Polyangia bacterium | reverse complement strand
CAGCCCGACGATGGTCTGCAGGCGGGTGATGCTCTTGACGAAGCCGCCCGCGTCCTCGGTGATCTCCTCGACGTTGCGCGCGATGGCGTCGTTGTTGACCAGCTGGCCGACCGTGCCCTGGCCGTCGTTGATCTTCGAGCTGATCTGCTCGACGTTCTTCATGGTCTTGTCGAGGTTGTCGATCGACGCCTGCAGCCGCTCCATCGACCCGCGCGCCGTCTCGCCCGTCTTCGCGACCTGCTCGTGCGTCGTGCCGATCAGGCCCTTGATCGACTCGGTGATCTCGCGGACGTTCTTGATCGACTGCTTGACGTCGTCCGCCTCCGCGGTCGTCACGCCCTCGACGTTGGCCGCGATGTGATCGACGCGCTGGAGCAGGCGATCGAGCACCACCGAGTTCCGCTCGATCAGCTCGTTGACGTTGTTGGCGATCTCGCTGATCGGCCCCGACGTCATCTTGTGCACGTCGTCGAGGATCTCGCGCATGACCGGGATCAGCGTGCCGATGGCGGCCATCATGTCCCCGAGCACGATCGGCTCGACGACGTGCACGATCTGGTCGCCTTCCTTGAGCTGCCGCTGCGCCACCTTCTGCCCGTTGACGTCCTTGTAGGGCGTCCCCGGGTCGATCTCCAGGTAGTACTCACCGAGCAGCGAGGCCGACTTCTTCGTCACCACCGCGTTCTCGTACAGCTTCTTTTCCGGCTGCATCTTGATCGTGATCTTCGCGAGCGCCGTGTCCTGGTAGAGCTCGCGCTTCTCGATCTGGCCGACGGAGATGCCGGCGGTCTGCACCCGCGACTTCTCGAACAGGCCGGAGGCGTCGTGGAAGATCGCCCAGACGGTGTAGCCCTCGCTCGCCGCCGTCCGCTCGCTCGTCGAGCGTATCAGCTTGTAGCTGAGGGCGCCGACGATCAGGACCAGCGCGCCGACGGTGATGGACGCCCAGCTCCGCCTCATGGCGCCCCACCGCCGTTCTCCGGCGCCACCAGGCCCGAGGTCTCGACGAACTCGCGCAGGGCCGGGTGCCGGCTGGCCAGCACCTCCTGCGGCGTCCCCGAGACGATGATCTTGCCCTGATGAAGCATCGAGATGCGGTCACCGATGCGGAACGTCGAGGCCATGTCGTGCGAGATCACGACCGACGTCACCCCGAAATCGTCAGCGGTCTGTCGGATCATCTCGTCGACGTTCTTGGTCGCCACCGGATCAAGCCCCGTCGTCGGCTCGTCATATAGCAGGATCTCCGGGCGGTCGATGAGCGCGCGCGCCAGGCCGACGCGCTTTCGCTGCCCTCCCGACAGCTCGGGGGGGATCTTCTTCTCGATGCCTTCGACCTTGGCGAGATCGAGCCGCTTCAGCAGATCGCGCACGCGCTCCATGATCTCGCTGCGCGACAGGCGGTAGCGCTCGATCAGCGGAAACGCGATGTTCTCGACGACGTTCATCGAGTCGAACAGCGCGGCGTACTGGAACACCATGCCGAACTTGCGGCGCAGCTTGCCCATCTCGGAAGCCGAGAACGGCACCACGTCGACGCCGTCCACCCAGATCTGACCCGAGTCGGGGTGGAGCAGGCCCATCAGGTGCTTCATCAGCACCGACTTGCCCTGCCCCGAGCCGCCGATGATGATGTTCGTGCGCCCGCGCTCGATGTCGAGATCGACCCCGCGCAGGACGTGCTGGGGCCCGAACGTCTTGTTCAGGCCGCGCACGCGGATCTGCCAGCGCTCGTCGCGCTGCGCCAGCGGGTTCCCGCCCCCCGGCGCGGGACCGGCGCCAGCCGGCGCGGACGGGTGCTGCGTCGGTGCGGGCGGCTGGTTCACGATTTGTACGGCCACAAGATATGGAAAGCGTCGATCAGAAAGTAGTCCGACACCAGAATCGACACCGAGCCCGCGACCACCGCGCTCGTCGTGGCGCGCCCCACCTCCTTGGCACCGCCGCGCACGTTGAACCCCTGGTAGCACGCGGCCACCGACAATGTCACGCCGAACACCAGCGCCTTGGTGGCGCCGATGATGTAGTCCTTGGGATCGGTCCAGTACGTGAACTGCTCGGTGAACTGACCGAGATCGATGTGCTCGAAATAGATCGAGAACAGATAGGCGCCCAGCAGGCCGACCAGGTTGAACACCATCCCCATCACCGGCATGACCAGCGTCGTCGCGATCAAGCGCGGCGTGACGAGATACTGGATCGGATCGACGGCGAAGGTGCTCAGCGCGTCGATCTGCTCCGTGATCCGCATCGAGCCGAGCTCGGTCGCCATGCCCGATCCGGCGCGGGCCGTGATCATGAGGCCGGTGAACACCGGTGCCAGTTCCTGTGCAAGCGAGATGCCCACCGTCGCGCCGACGAACCGCTCCTGGTTGAAGATCCGGAGCGCGTTGATCGCCTGCTGCGCCGACACGGCGCCCGAGAAAAACCCGACGAGCATGATGATGGGCAGCGAGCCGACGCCCACGAACTCCATCTGTTCGAGGAACAGGCGCAGGCGGAAGGGCGGCCGAAACAACGCCGCAATCGCCTGACCGAGCATGATCGCGCGCTCGCCGAAGTAGCTGAGGATGACGGTGGCCGGCGCGATCACGTACTGGAGCGCGGCGCGCGCGCGGCGCTCGAGCGGCCGTATTTCCGGCGAGTCGTCGGCCGAGGAGGAGGTGGTCATGGTCGGGAGGTGATGGCGGCATCGCGCAGGATACGCGGGACGCGCTTCGAGATGCCGCACAGGATCTCGTAGTTGAGCGTGCCTGCCCAGCTTGCCACGTCGTCGACGGTGATCTGCTCGCCGCCGTCACGGCCGATGAGCGTGACGGCGCTCCCGAGGCCGGCATCCGCTGGCGGCACGTCCGTCACGTCGATCATCAGCATGTCCATGCACACCGCGCCTACCACAGGGACGCGGCGCCCGCCGACCAGCGCGCAGGCGTCGCGCACGTGGCGGGGATAACCGTCGGCGTAGCCGACCGGGAGCGTCGCGATGCGGGACGGTCGCGACGCGCGCCAGAGACCGCCGTAGCTCACCGGCGTGTCGGTCGGGATGTCGTGCAGCGCCATGATGCGCGTCGCCAGCCGCAACGTCGGTTCCAGATCGGCGATCGCGACGTGTCGGGACGGCATCGCGCCGAACAGCGCCAGCCCCGGTCGAACTGCGGAGAGGCGCGCGCGCGGGAAGCGAACGGCGGCGGCGCTGTTGGCGGCGTGATGAGCCAGGTCGGTGAAGCCGGCGCGCCGCGCCTGTTCCATACAAACATCGAACCTGTCCAGCGCCTGCTCGGTGACGGTCGCATCCGGCAGGTCCGCGGACGCGAAATGCGTGCACAGTCCGGCCAGCCGGAGGGCCGACAGGTCGTCGAAGCGCGCGAGCACGGCGGGCAGCTCGTCGACCGGAACGCCGAGCCGGCTCATGCCGGTGTCGATCTTCACGTGGACGTCGATCCGTCTTCCGCGGCGCGCCGCGGCGGCGCCAAACCGCTCCAGATCGCCGACGTCGTAGACCACCGGTGTCAGGCGCTGCGCGATGACATCGTCTTGATGCCGGTTGTAGTAGGCGCCGAGCACGAAGATCGGCGCGCGGATACCCGCCGCGCGCAGCTCGAGCCCCTCCTCCACCAGCGACACAGCCAGCGCGTTGCAGAGCGGCTCGAGCGCGCGAGCGACCGGCACGGCCCCGTGCCCGTACGCGTCCGCCTTGACCACCCCGAAGACGGCGACCGACTGGCCGACCACGTTGCGAAACCGGACCAGGTTCCTCTGCACGGCGCCGAGATCGATCTCAGCGACCGTGGGTCGGATCGAGGTGCGGATGTCGACCTCGGCGAACGGGACGAACGTCCCCTCCGCCGCTGTCCCCGCGACTCTGGGCTTGCTGGCCAAACCCTGCAAAGTTTCGCCTGCGCAAGCCGCAGCGTCAAATAACTGCGGCCGAACGCAGGGTTAGGCAGTGCCTTCGACCAGGCGCTTGCTGACGAGCAGGGTGCGACCGCGCGGCGTCAGCAGGCCCTGCCGGACCAGCTCCGAGACCGTGCGCGAGACGGTCTCGCGGCAGGCGCCGATCTGGTTGGCGAGCTCCTGCTGCGTGGGCCGATTGCGGATGAGCAGACCCTCGGGCTGGGGCGCGCCGTCCTGGCGACCGAGCGCCACCAGCCGGGACACCACACGCTCCTGCACGCCCGACAGCGCGATCCCTGTCGCCAGCTGCTTCGAACGTTCGAGCCGCCCGCACAACCCGCCGGCGACCGCCAGCATCGCGTCGGGCGTGCCACGCAGGAACGACATCAGAGCCTCACGCGGAATCATCAGTAAGGTCGAGCTCTCCACCGCCTCCCAGTCATTCGCCAGCGGCGCGTCGGCCGCGAGGACGAAGTCGGCGATGAGATCGCCGGTGCGAAACACCTCCACCGATATCTCGCGGCCGTTCGGGGCGCGGCAGACGGAGCGGATTCGCCCGCGCACCACCAGGATTGCCGCGTCGAGGCGGGTTCCCTGAGCGGCCACGGTGGCGCCGCGCGCCAGCGGGCGCAACGTCGCCTGGCGGGACAGCGCCCGCAGCGCGTCGACGGAAGCGCTCCGGAGCTCGGCGCAGGCCTTCAAGGCCTCCAGCGCCGGTCCATCCAAGGGGGTCGGTTTCGGGGTTCGGTCGTAAGCTTCGAAGTCCACTGGGGCGGTCGCGATGGCCATGTCTGCCTCCTGACAGGCATGCCAATCGCAACCGCAGTGCCAATTCGAGGCTAGCGAAATTGCTCCGGATTTCTCCAGGGCCCTTGCGTGATGCCAGTCGCCCGTGTCGCGCGCGCCACAGTCGCCGTGAAAAAACCGGGGCAACCCCGGCGGCGCGGGGCCTCCGGCTCCTAGGCTCCTGGAAGCTCGCACGCCGACCGAGGGGCGCCCCCCCCAGCCCTTCGGTCCCTGATCGGCGCGGGTGATCTTTACTTTTTCTTGAGCTTCTTCGCCCGGCGCGCTTCGCGATACTTCTTGATTGTCGCCTTGGGCAGGTCCTTGTGCTTCGCGCAGACCATACCGAACACCGGCGCCGCCCGGTTTTCACAACCAGGAACCGGGCAAAGCTGAATCGGCCCTTTGCGACGCTTGCGAACGATGACGCCGCCACGGACGGTGACCGAGCCGCGCCCGTCGAGAGCGTTGAGCGCCGCTTCACGCGCGCGCGACACGACCTCCCCCTCGATCATCGACGACAACTTGTCCACGAACTGTTGAACAACTTCCTGAAGATCCGAACGTCTTGCCATCTCATTTTCCCCCTGTATGAGAGCCGGCGCAGACTAGCCGCAAAGCTGGACGCGAGCAATGCTTGATTCTCTTATTTTGCGTGGCAAGAACTGGGCTTTCCGATGATCGCACGCTTCGTTGTGTTCATTGCCGTTGTCCTCGGTTTGATGGGAGGAATTCATTACTACCTCTGGCTTCGGCTGGGACGCGACCCACATTGGCCGGCGCCTTGGAGCACGGTGGTGGCGTGGTTCTTCGTCCTGGCCGCCGTCGGTCTCCCCGTCGCTGTAATCCTTTCCAGGGGAAGAGGCCACACCGTCGCGGGACGGGTCGCCATCTGGTCCGCGTACCTCTGGTTGGGTGTCATGTTCCTGCTGTTTACGGCCGTGCTCGCGGTCGACGTGGGTCGATTGCTGGTGGCGATCGCGCGGCGCATCAGCAGCGGCACCGTCGTTGACGCGGAACGACGCACGTTCATTGCCAGGACCACCGCCGCCGCCATTGCGGCCGTGGTCGGGGGCCTGAGCGCCGTGGCCGTTCGCTCGGCCCTGGGGCCCGTCGAGGTGAGGCGCGTGCGCGTCCGGCTGGGGCGCCTGCCCCGCGCACAAAACGGGCTGACGATCGTCCAGATTACGGATCTCCACGTGGGCCCGACGATCGGACGCGAGATCGTCGAGGATATCGTCGGCCGCACCAACGCGCTCACGCCCGACATCGTCGCCATCACCGGCGATCTCGTCGACGGCAGCGTCAGTGAGCTGCGCGACGCCGTTGCGCCGCTCGCCAACCTGCGCGCCCGCCACGGCGTGTTCTTCGTAACGGGCAATCACGAGTATTTCTCGAACGCCGAGGCCTGGGTGAACGAGCTGCCACGACTCGGTATCCGCGTGCTTGCCAACGAACGCGTTTCAATTGGTGAAGGCGAGACCAGCTTCGATCTGGGCGGCATCGAGGATCGTTCCGCGCACAGATACGGCGGCCTGACGACCGAAGCGGCGCTGGCGCGCGCGCTCGACGGGCGCGATCCGAAGCGAGAGCTGGTGCTGCTGGCCCACCAGCCACGCTCGATGCTGGAGGCGGCGGCATACGGCGTCGGGCTGCAGATCTCCGGACACACGCACGGCGGCCAGATCTGGCCGTTCGGCTACCTGGTGCGCCTGCAGCAGGGCTTCTTCCCGGGGTTGCATCGCCACGGGGACGCGCAGATCTACGTCAGCCGCGGCACCGGCTACTGGGGCCCGCCCATGCGTCTGGCCGAGCCGGCCGAGCTGACCCACCTGACGCTGGAGAGCGAGCAGGTCGGCTAGCTGGCGCGGGCCGGCGGCGCCGGCGCTAGGTCGGCGACTTCGACGTGACGGGCCGGTCGGCGACCGACAGCGGCAACGTCAGCGCGGCGCCGCGGCGGACGACGCCGACGACGACGTGTGCGCCCACCTGCTGCGCGGAGATGATCGCCGCCAGCTCCGCGGTCGTCGGGATGTCGCGATTGTCGATCGAGGTGATGACGTCGCCGGGGCGCAGGCCGGCCTCCGCCGCAGGGGCGTTGCGCATCACGCGCGTCACCAGCGATCCGCGCGGCGGCAACGAACGCGCCGCCGCCATCCAGCGGCGCACCTCGGCGCGGTCCAGATCACGCACGTCGCGCAGGGCGACGCCGATGTACGGGTGCTGCATGTGCCCGCCCTCGATCAACGCGGTGGCCGTGCGGCGCACGAGGTTGATCGGCACCGCATAGCCGTAGCTGCCGCCGGGGCCAGCGCTGATCAGCGCCGCCAGCCCGACCACCTCGCCATCGAGATTGACGAGCGGGCCGCCCGAGTTGCCCGGGTTCACCTTGGCGTCCGTCTGCAGGTAGACCTGCGCCGCGATGCCGTCGCCGCCCTCCAGCGGCCCGCGGCCGCTGATGATGCCGGCCGTGATGGTCTGTTCGAGGCCGAGCGGGCTGCCCACCGCCAGCACCCATTCACCGATCTGCGCCTGGTCCGAGTCGCCGAACCGCGCCGCGGACAGATCGTTCGGAGGGATGCGCATGCGCACGACCGCGACGTCGCTCGGCGCGTCGCGCCCGACGACGTCAGCCGGCAGGTGGCGTCCGTCGGGCAGGATGATGTCGACGTCGATCGACGGCGCGCCCTCGAGCACGTGGTTGCTGGTCACCACGTATCCCCGCGTGTCGATGACGATGCCCGACGCCGTGCCGCGCTCGCGCGCGGTCTGGACCTCGATGCGCACCACCGACGGGCCGATCGCGTGCGCGACGGTCGCGAAGGCCCGCGACAGCGCCCGCGCCTCGTTCGGCGCCTCGGTCGCCGGTGTCACGCTGACGGCGTGCCCGCCCGCCGCCGACTGCGCGCCCGCCAGCGCCAGAGTAATTCCCACGACCAGCATCCCTACCCACGTCCGCATCGCCCGACCCCCTGCGGACAAGGTAAGCCGTGATGGCCGCCCGCAAAGCGGCATGCCATGCGCGCGTCAGGGATGCGCCTGATGGCCGCGGGCGCATTTTCGCGCCAGCCCGGGCAGCGCCCGACGTCACACCGCCGGGCGCTCCCGTTACTTGATCGTGACGAACTTCGTGCCGCCCGCGCCGCGCACGCGGAGCAGGTGACCGCCGCTCTTGGCGGGCGCGTGCAACGCGGCCACGGCCTCGTCAGACGAGTTGACCGGCTGGCGATCGACCTCGACGATGACGTCGCCCGGCTTCAGGCCGGCGCGCTCGGCCGGACTGCCGGAGACCACGTCCGTCACCACCGCGCCGCGCGTGCCGCGCTCGAGGCCCAGCGAGCTGGCGACGTCCGGGGTCAACGTCTGCAAGCCGAGCCCGATCTTCCCCTGCCCCTGCGCCTCGGCCGCCTGCCGCTGATCCTCATCGGGCAGCTCGGCCAGCGCCACCTGGGTCTGCGCCGGCTTGCCCTCGCGCATGAAGTGCAGCGTCACCTTGGTGCCGATGTTCTGGCCCGACACGTAGTCGACCACGTCGCCGGCGCCGTTGATCTTCTGGCTGTTGACCTCGGTGATGACGTCGCCGGGCCGCATCCCCGCCTTGCCCGCCGGCCCGCCCGGGGTCAGCTCCTGAACGAACGCGCCCCGCTGCGGCAGCTGCTTCCCGAGCTTCGCCTTCTGCGAGTCGTCCAGGTCCTTGACGTCCGTCAGCAGCAGGCCGAGGTAGGGGTAACGGACCCGCCCGTCCTTCACCAGGAGCTGCGCCACGCGCCGCACCTCGTTGACCGGGATCGCGAAACCGTAAGCGCCGCCCGCGCCGACCTGGATCAGCGTGTTGACGCCGACCACCTCGCCCTCGAGGTTGACCAGCGGCCCGCCCGAGTTGCCCGGGTTGATCTTGGCGTCGGTCTGGATGTAGCCGCGCACGCGCTTGCCGGACATCTGCACGTGACGCCCCGGGCGGCCCTTGCCGCTGACGATGCCGGCGGTGACCGTCTGCTCGAGGCCGAGCGGGCTGCCGACCGCGACGACCCACTCGCCCACCTCCAGCTTGTCGGAATCGCCGAGGCGCGCGACGACCAGGTTCGCCGGGGGCTTCTCCATGCGAACGACCGCGACGTCGGTCTGCGCGTCCTTACCGACGACCTGGGCGGGGTATTCCTTGCCGTCGTTCATGGTGACGGTCACCTTGGTCGCGCCCTGCACGACATGGCGGTTGGTGATGATGTCGCCGTTGGTGCCGATGATGAAGCCGGAGCCGACGCCGTGCGCCGGGCCGGGCTCGGGCATGCCGCCGCCGGGACCGAACTCGAAGAAGTGGCGGAAGAACGGCGGGACGTTGTCATCATCGTCGTCCGGGCCGTTGGGCGCCGGCGTCCGGCGGCGGCCGTTGCCACCCATCCCGTTGCCGCCGCGCGCGACCTCGACCTCGATGCGCACCACCGACGGGCCGAGCGCCTTCGCCACGTTCGAGAACGCGCGCGACAGCGCGCGCGCCTCGTTGGGCGCCTCGGTCTTCGGCGTCACCGCCGCGTTGGCCGCCGCCGCCTGCGCGATGCCGACCGTGGGCCCGGGCGCCGCGGGGGAAGCATGCGAGCCGGGCGAGCCGGAGTGGAAGAGGCCGGGGATTCCGAGGAAGCCGGCCGTCCCGAGCGCCAGCACGGCGACGATCGCACGCATGCGGTTGCGAATCATGAACTGTCCTTTGTATCGAGTTGGATGAGCTGTCAAGCGGTCCAGGTTGCCCGCAGGGCCGCGAAACATCACGTTAACTGCCCGGGGCCGCCGAAAAATTCCGCGCCGGCTTCTCGAACTGCAGCGCGAAGCGATCGCTCGTGCCTCGCCGATCGCCGGCCGTGCGAGGCGATGCGTTCCAGTCGTGCCGATCGGCCGGGTTGCGCAGAAAGTCGCCCACGGCGCGCAGCTTGAACCCGGCCCGCTCGACCTCGGCGATCACGAACGCCTCGTCGATGCGGTGCAACGTCCGCACGTCCGCGTCGCCGCGGCCGGGCAGCGACGCGTGATCGATGACGAAGTAGAAGCCGCCCGGGCGCAGCGCGGCGAACACCGCGCGGTTCATGCGGTCGCGGTCGGCGCCCATCCAGACGGTGTCGTGATAGAAGAGGTTGATGTAGACCGCGTCGAGGTCGCGCGCCTCGGGCGGAAACGGATCGTCGAGCTCGCGATCCACGCGCACGACGTTTCGCATCGCCACGCGCTGCAGGCGATCGCTCCACGGCTTGGCGGCGAAGCGCTCCAGCACCAGGCGGTTGTTCTCGGCGAAGACCCGCCCGCGCTCGCCGACGGCGCGCGCGACGAGCTCGGTGGTGTAGCCGCCGCCGGCGCCGATCTCGCCGAGGCGCAGGCCCGGCGCGACCTCCAGGAAGGCGAGCAGCTCCTCGGGGTGACGGCCGGCGTCCAGCGCGCGGTCGGCTTCGAGGCGATCGGGATCCAGCACCACGTTGCGGACGAACGGGGTGACGCCGGGATGGGCAACATGGATCACGCCTTTCGGCCCGGTCGCCACGGGCGGCGGCGCGCCGCGCGCGCAGCCAGCGGCGATCGAGAGGGCGACCACCAGCGCGCTCCGCGACGGCACAAAGGTAGTCATTCGTGTGCAAGTCTGCGCACGACCGCCCGGGATGTCGAGTTTGCCGGGCCCGCCGCCCGGTCGGACTTGAGGAAAAACTTTCCGGGCCGATAGCGCTTCTGTGTCTATGGCGGCACGGGAGATGCGCATGCGATCGAGCTTGGCTTCGTTGGGGTTGCTCGCGGTGATCGGCGGACTGGGCGCGGCGTGCGGGAGCGTCGCGGCGCAGAACGACGGGTCGATGGCAGGCAGCGGCGGTGGCGGGAGCGGCGGCGCCGCGGGAGGCGCGGGCACCATGGGCAGCGGCGGCGCGGCAGGAAGTGACGGCGGGGTCGACGTGGCGCCGCCGACGGTCGCCCAGGCGTGCGCGCAGTTCGCGACGGCGTTCTGCGGCCGGCTGCAAGCGTGCGCGCCGTACGTGGGGCAGATCCTCTACGGCGATCGCGCCACCTGCGAGGCGCGCGCGGCGCTCGGCTGCATGCTGGACTTCGAGGTGCCCGACACGAACCACACGACGACCGACATGGTCGCGTGCGCGCACGACGCGGCGGGGGCGCAGTGCGCGGACCTGCTGGTCAACGACCTGCCGACGTCGTGCCTGATCAAGCCGGGCATGCGGCGCAACGGCCAGAACTGCGCGTCGAGCTGGCAGTGCATGAGCACGCACTGCGAGAGGTCGACCGGCGACTGCGGCGTCTGCGCGCCGCGCGCGGCGGCGACGGGCGCCTGCACCGTCGACGAAGGGTGCAACGCGGGTCTGGTCTGCGCGGCGCAGAAGTGCGTGGCGCCGGCGGCCCTGAACGCGGCGTGCGGCGACGGCGCCCCGTGCCGGGCTGACCTTTACTGCAGCGCCGCCAGCAAGACGTGCGCGACGCCGCTGGGGCCGGGCGGCTCGTGCGACGGCGACAGCAACGCTTGCGACTTCAGGCAGGGCGTCGCGTGCAACGGGTTCGCGTCGCCGCCCCGGTGCGAGATGGTCGCCGCGGCGAAGGGCGGCGAATCGTGCGGCATCGTCAACAGCACGCTGACCCTGTGCGTGGTCCTCAACAGCTGCAACGGGCTGTCGCTGGTCCCGCTGCAGACGATGGGGACCTGCCCGAACCCGGCCGGCGACGGCCAGCAATGCAACGACAACATGCATTGCATGGCGCCCGCGAACTGCGTGGGCGGCCTCTGCCGCCTCCCCAGCACGGCGGCGTGTAACTAGCCGCCGCCCCGCGAAGCGCGGGTCTGCGGCGACCTGAACGAGAGACTCAGATCGCCGGCAGCTCGCTGCCGACGCGCACCGGGAAGGCGGCGTCGATCTCGGCGATGTCGGCGGCGCTGAGCGCGACGTCGAGCGCGCCCGCGTTCTCCTCGGCGTGCGCGAGCGTCGACGCCTTCGGGATCGTGAACAGCGGCGTCGCGCGGGCCAGGAACGCGAGGGCCACCTGGCGCGGCGTCGCGCCGTGGCGCGCGGCTACGGCGGCCAGCGCACGGGCGCCGGCGCGCGGCGCCGGCGGGAAGCGGCCGTGGCCGAACGGGCTGTAGCCGACCACGGCGATGTCGTGCGTCTCGCAGTACCCGACCAGCTCCGCCTCGACGTGGCGTTCGCCCAGGTGATAGAGCACCTGGTTGCAGGCGATCGGATGCTTGCGCAGCAGCGCCCGCGCCTCCTCCAGATCGCCGACGTCGAAGTTCGACACGCCGAGCGCGCGGATCTTTCCCTGGTCGACCAGCTCCTCGAGCGCGCCCAGCGTCTCCGCGAGCGAGACGCTGCCCCGCCAGTGCAGCAGGTAGACGTCGAGGTAGTCGACGCCGAGGCGCCGCAGGCTCTTCTCGCAGGCGCGCAGGGTGCCGGCGCGGCTGGCGTTGTGCGGCAGCACCTTGCTGACGATGAACAGCTCGCCGCGCGGGATGCCGCGGATCGCCTGGGCGATCAGCTCCTCGGCGGCGCCGCTGCCGTACAGCTCGGCGGTGTCGATGTGCGTGAGGCCGCGCGCGATGCCGGCCCGCAGCGCCGCGATCTCGCCGGCGTCCTGACGGCTCTCCGCCATCTGCCACGTCCCCTGCCCCACGATCGGAACCTCGTCCGGCATCGGCCCGAAGCGTCGCCTGCTGTCGCTCATGCGTTACATTGGGTTCATGGCCATCGAAAGTGTCAATCCCGCGACCGGCCAGCGCCTGCGCACGTTCGAGCCGGATTCGCCCGCGACGGTCGAGGGCAAGCTGGCGGCGGCCGCCGCGGCGTTCAAGAGCTGGAGCCGCCGCCCCGTCGTCGAACGCGCGGACGTGCTGCGCCGCGCGGGCGAGCTGCTCGAGGCCGAGAAGCAGTCGTTCGGCGCGATCATGACGGCCGAGATGGGCAAGCTGATCGGCGCCGCCGCGGCCGAGGCGGCGAGGTGCGGCGCCGGCTGCCGCTACTACGCCGACCACGCCGAGCGCTTCATGGCGCCCGAGGTCGAGGCGAACGGCCTGGACGCGGTCTTCTTCCAGCCGATCGGCGCGGTGCTGGCGGTGATGCCCTGGAACTTTCCCTTCTGGCAGGTGATCCGCTTCGCCGCGCCCGCGCTGGCGGCCGGCAACGTCGGTCTGCTCAAACATGCGTCGAATGTTCCGCAGTGCGCGCTGGCGCTCGAGGATCTGTTCGCGCGCGCCGGCGCGCCGCGCGGCGTGTTCCAGACGCTGCTCGTCGGCTCGGAGCGCGTCGCCGCCGTCATCGGCGACGATCGCGTCGCGGCGGTCACCGTCACCGGCAGCGAGGGCGCCGGGCGCGACATCGCCGCCACCGCGGGCAAGCAGCTCAAGAAGAGCGTGCTCGAGCTGGGCGGCAGCGACGCGTTCATCGTGCTGGCGAGCGCGGACCTGCCGCGCGCGATCGCGACCGCCGTGAAGGCGCGCCTGGTCAACAACGGGCAGTCGTGCATCGCCGCCAAGCGCTTCATCGTCGCCGACGCGATCCACGACCGCTTCGTGCGCGACTTCGCGTCCGCGATGGCGGCGCTGCGGATCGGCGATCCGGCGGCGCCCGATACGGAGCTGGGGCCGCTGGCGCTCGCGTCGATCCGCGACGGCGTCGCCGATCAGGTCGAGCGGTCCGTCGCGGCGGGGGCGCGGCTGCTGGCGGGCGGCAAGCGGTTGGACGGGCCCGGGTACTTCTATCCGCCG
>DATBHU010000304.1:0-4380 GCA_036557265.1 Polyangia bacterium | reverse complement strand
TGTCGAAGGGGCGCTGACCGTCTATCAGGGGCCGCTCCCGCCGGAGGCGACCCGATGACCGCGGCCGCCCCGCCCGGCCGCGTCGCCCTGGTGACGGGCGCCAGCCGCGGCATCGGCGCCGCCATCGCCCGCGAGCTGGCGGCCGCCGGCTGTCACGTCCTGGTCAACTACCGCAGCGACGAACGCGGCGCGATCGAGGTCAAGGAAAGCATCGGCGCCGCGGGCGGCGAGGCAACGCTGCTGCCCTTCGACGTCACCGACGCCGCCGAGACCGCGGCGGCGCTCGCCTTCTGGTGCGAGGGCGACCGCGCCATCGACATCGTCGTCAACAATGCGGGCGTCGTGCGCGACAACCCGCTGCCGTCGCTGACGCTCGAAGACTGGGAGCACGTGACCCGCACGTCGCTGGACGGCTTCTTCAACGTCACCCGGCCGCTGGTGATGCCGCTCGTGCGCCGGCGCTGGGGGCGGATCATCAACATCGCCTCGCTGGCGGGCCTGGTCGGCAACCGCGGCCAGGTCGCCTATTCGGCCGCGAAGGCGGGGCTGATCGGCGCGACGCGCTCGCTGGCCAAGGAGGTCGCGAAGCGCAATATCACCGTCAACGCGGTGGCGCCCGGCCTGATCGACACCGATATGATCAAGCAGATCCCCGCCACCGCCGACGAGCTGACGAAGCTGATCCCGATGCGGCGTCTCGGCACGCCGTCCGAGGTCGCGAAGCTGGTCCGGTTCCTCGCCAGCGACGACGCCGCCTACATCACCGGGCAGGTGATCACCATCGACGGAGGGCTGGCGTGAGCGCGCGCCGCCGCGTCGTCGTCACCGGCATCGGCCTGGCGTCGCCGATCGGCCACGATCTGCCCACGGCCACCGCGGCGCTGCGCGCGGGCCGCCACGGCATCGTCGCGATGCCGGAATGGGCCGAGGTGCAGGGGCTGTCGACGCGCCTCGCCGGCATCGCCAAGGACGTCCCGTTCGGCGACTACCCGCGCAAGAAGACGCGCAGCATGGGACGCGTGGCGCTGCTCGCGACGTTCGCGACCGAAAAGGCGCTCGCGGACGCGGGCCTGGATCAGAACCTTCGTTCGATCCCGGACATCGGCCTCGCCTACGGCTCGACGCACGGATCGTCGTCGGCGCAGGAAGAGTTCTGCCGCACGCTGTTCGCGCGCAACGGCCTGCGCGGCATCCCGTCGTCGAGCTACCTCAAGTTCATGAGCAACACCTGCGTCGTCAACCTGGCCCACTTCTTCGGCGTCCAGGGGCGGGTGATCGCCACCTGCTCCGCCTGCACCAGCGGCAGCAACGCCATCGGCTACGGCTACGAGGCGATCCGCGACGGGCAGCTGGACATCATGCTGTGCGGCGGCGCCGAGGAGATGCACTTCACGCACGCCGCCGTGTTCGACATCCTGTACGCGACGTCGCGGCACTACAACGATCGGCCCGGCGCCGGCTCGCGCCCGTTCGACGCCGAGCGCGACGGCCTGGTGGTCGCCGAGGGCGCCTGCACGTTCGTGCTCGAGGAGGCCCAGCGGGCGGCGCGCCGGGGCGCGCGCGTCCACGGCGAGGTGATCGGCTTCGGAACCAGCTGCGACGGCACGCACGTCACGCAGCCGTCGCCGGAGGGGATGGCCGCGGCGATGCGCAACGCGCTCGCCGACGCGGGCGCGGCGCCCGACGACGTCGACTACGTCAACGCGCACGCGACCGCGACCGACATCGGTGACGTCGCCGAGAGCCAGGCGACCCTGCAGGTGTTCGGCGACCGCGTCCCCATCAGCTCGACGAAAGGACACACCGGCCACACCCTGGGCGCCTGCGGGGCGCTGGAGTCGGCCTTCTGCCTGGCCATGATGGACGGCGGCTTCATGGCGCCCACCCTGAACCTGGACCGGCCCGATCCGCGTTGCGCGCCGCTGCGCTATGTGCGCAATGTGGCGGCCGACGCGCCCGACCTCGAGATCACCATGAACAACAACTTCGCATTCGGCGGCATCAACACGTCGCTGCTGTTTCGTCGCCCGGGATCGCGACCGGGATCGCCCTCATGACCGCCGCCGGCATCGCCGACATGGCCGACGTCATCGTCATCGGCGGCGGGCCGGCGGGCTCGACCGCCGCCAACCTGCTGGCCCACGACGGCCACGACGTCCGCGTGCTGGAGAAGGAGATCTTTCCGCGCTTCCACATCGGCGAGTCGCTGCTGCCCATCGATCTGCCGATCTTCGCGCGCCTCGGCGTGCAGCTGGACACCAGCAGCTTCATCCGCAAGGACGGCGCCGAGTTCATCGACGAGCGCACCGGCGCGACGGCGACGTTCCTGTTCGCCGAGGCGCTCGACGGAACGCCGCAGAGCGCGTACCAGGTCGAGCGCGCCAAGTTCGATCACCTGCTGTTGCGGCAGGCGGAGGCGCGCGGCGCGAAGGTGAGCTACGGCGTCCGCGTCGAAGCGATGACCGAAGAGGACGGCGCCATCCGCGTCGATACGAAGGACGGCGGCGCCCTGCGCGCGCGCTTCCTGATCGACGCCACCGGGCAGGACGCGTTCCTGGCCCGCGCCCACCGCACCGTGCAGCCGCTCAAGGGCTTCGGCTGCGTCGCCGTGTTCCGCCACTACGACGGCCTGGCCCCCGCGATCGTCGACGAGCTGACCACCAGCGGCAACATCAAGATCCTGATGGTGCCGGACGGCTGGATGTGGCTGATCCCGCTGGCCGGCGCGCGCCTCTCCGTCGGCGTCGTCAGCCGCAACGCGGTCAGCTCGCCCGACACGCTGGACGCGGCGATCGCGGCGTCGCCGCTGACCCAGCGGCTGATCGCCGGGGCGTCCACCACCGCCCCGCGCATCATCCGCAACTTCAGCTACCGCAACCGCCGGTGCTACGGGCGGCGCTGGGGCTGCGCCGGCGACGCGTCGTGCTTTCTCGATCCGGTGTTCTCGTCCGGCGTCTCGCTGGCCATGATGGGCGCCGAGTCGGTCGCCGGGCGCGTGTCGGCGGCCCTGCGCGCCGGCACTGAGGACGACCCCGAGCTGCTGGCCGCGCACGCGAAGCGGATGGAGATCGGCTACCGCACGTTCTCCGGGATCATCTACCGCTTCTATCACTCGGAGCTGGTGCACCGGCTGTTCTTCCAGGACACCGACGGCGCCCCGCTGCGCGCCGGGATCACCAGCGTGCTGGGCGGCGACTTCTGGCGCGACGACAACCAGTTCCAGCAGATGCTGCTGAACTCGCTCAGCCCCGAGGCGTGGCCGGCCTGAACGCCGGTGCGCAACTGAGCAACGGGCTGCGCAACCGAGCTGCGACGCGACATTGATGTCGCGCGTGTCGTCATAAAGCACGTTCGACAAGCCGCCGATGGGTGGGATAACGTCGTCGTTGCCGGGCGCGGATGTCGTTGAAATCCTGTCACTTCGAACATTGGCTGTCGGAAGATTCTCCGTGCAATGGCGTTGCTGAATGGCCGGTCGCGAGCGGGAGCCCTGTCATGGCTCTTGCAAGGGGGAAAACACTCATGATTCCAAAACAACTCGTCGTCGCGCTGTCGCTTGCGAGCTTCGTGTGGGGATCCACCACCAACGCCTTCGCTCAAGCGCCCGCCCCCGGCCCGAACCCGCCGCCCGCGCCGCAGCCGTACCCACAGCAATACCCGCAGGGCTACCCGCAAGGGTATCCGCAGCGCGTGCAGCCGATCGATCAGTACCCGTCGCCGCCGCCGCCCGCCTCGGCGGTCGCGCCCAACGGCGAGTACGTGGCGCCGATGTCGCAGACGACGCAGCCGACCTACGTCCCGCAGAGCGTGGCGATGTCGGGGCCCCGCTTCATCAAGGACTGGGAAGAGGGCCAGCCGATCCCGTACGGCTACCACCACGAGACGCGCGTCCGGAAGGGGATGGTGATCTCGGGATCGGTCGTGCTCGGCGTGCTCTACCTCTACTCGGCGTTCGCGGCGTCGATCGGCGAGGACGTGTCGACCGAGACCGGCGGCGGCAACAAGGCCGCCTGGCTGTACCTCCCCGTGCTCGGCCCGTTCCTCGAGATGACCGAGACCGACTCGGCCAGCCTCCGCTACATCCTGATGCTGGACGGCCTGGCGCAGGCGGCCGGCGCGGCGCTGCTGTTCGCGGGCGTCATGTACCCGAAGCACCTGCTGGTGCGGAACGACCTGGCGACCATGACCGTCGTCCCGATGCGGATCGGGATGGAAGGCTCGGGCATGGGCCTCATCGGCCGCTTCTGATCGGGTCGCTTCCAGCTACTGTCCGCGCGCCACCGCGGCCCATTCGCGCCGCCACAGCTGCCGCCACACCACCCAGTTGTGGCCGCCGTCGGCGCGCAGCACCTGTCGGCGACCAGGCGCTGCGGCCCGAGG
>DATBHU010000303.1:0-9039 GCA_036557265.1 Polyangia bacterium | reverse complement strand
GAGCTGCTCGCCGGCATCGCCGACCTCGCGGACAAGCTGGCCCCCCCGCCCGGAGAGCGCGGCACGCCGTTCGCGATGCTCGTGCCGCCCGCGCCGCCCCGCCGCGAGGCGAGCGGCCCGCCCGAGCGTCCGAGCCCGCCGTCACCCGTCGCGGCGTCGAGGTGAGCCGCACTCTGGTCCCCTCTCCCCGCGAGCTCGGGTGAGGGGCCCGCCCTCGGGCGAGCTCCACCGAGAGCGCCTGCCCTCACCCCGACCCTCTCCCGCGAGCGGCAGAGGGAGGGTTACTCGTCGGCGGCGCCGATCTTCTTGGCGAGGGTCTGGCGGGTGATGCCGAGGTGCTGGGCGGCGAGGGTGCGGTTGCCGTGGCAGATCTCCAGCACGCGCCGGATGTGGGCGAGCTCGATCTGCTCGAGCGTCGGGATGGCGCCGCTGCTCTCCCCGGCACGCGCCGGGTTCGGCGCGGGGGGCGCCGCCAGCGCCGCCGCCACCAGCTCGGGCGGAAGATGGGACGGCCGCAGCAGCTGGTCGTCGTGCATCAGCGCGGCGCGGTTGATGACCGCCTTCAGCTCGCGCACGTTGCCGGGCCATCGGTAGGCGGACAGCAGCCCCAGCGTCTCGGGCGCGACCCCTTCGAAGCGGCGGCCGAACTCGCGCGCCGCCAGCTGCAGGAAGTGCTCGGCCAGCGCGCCGACGTCCGGCGGCCGCTCGCGCAGCGCCGGCAGGCGGACGGTGATCGCGTCCAGCCGGTAGTACAGGTCCTCGCGCATCGTGCGCGCCGCCACCATCGCCTTGAGGTCGCGGTTGGTCGCCGCGATCACCCGCGCGTCGACGCGCCGGACGGACGTCGACCCGACGCGCCGGAAGGTGCGCTGCTCCAGGAACGTCAGCAGCTTCGCCTGCGCGCTCATGCCCAGATCCCCGATCTCGTCCAGGAACAGGCTGCCGCCGTCGGCGATCTCGACCAGCCCCAGCTTGCGCTCGCGCGCGTCGGAGAACGCCCCGCGTTCGTGCCCGAACAGCTCGCTCTCCACCAGCGTCTCGGGGATGGCCGAGCAGTTCAGCTCGACGAACGGCCCGGCGGCGCGCGCCGATCCGTCGTGCAGCATGCGCGCGATCGCCTGCTTGCCGGTGCCGCTCTCGCCCGTCACCAGCACCATCGGGACCGAGCTGCCCGCGATCACCTGCACCTCGCGCAGGATCTCGGTCATGCGCGGCGCCGCGTGGACGAAGGCGCCCGCGTCGGTCCGCTTGCGCTCCTGCTCCGTCATGTAGGCGACCCGCTGCTCCAGGCTGCGGGTGCGGGCGGCGTTGCGCACCGCCGCGACGATCTCCTCCAGCTCGAACGGCTTCTTGATGAAGTCGTAGCCCCCCAGCTTCATCGCCGCCACCGCGCTCTCGATCGAGCCGTGGGCGGAGATCAGGATCACCTTCGCGTCGGGCGCCTCCTGCCGCATGCGGCGCAGGATGTCGATGCCGTCCGCGTCGCCCAGCACCAGATCGAGCAGCACGATGTCCGGCCGATCCTCCTGGAAACGCAGCCAGGCCTCGCTGCCCGACGCGGCCACCGTGACGTCGAAGCCCTCGCGCGCCAGCGTCGTGCGCAGCGACTGCCGGATCAGCGCCTCGTCGTCGGCGATCAGGACCGGGACGCTCATCGGATGATCGGGAGCTGCACCTCGAAGGCGGCTCCCGTCCCTTCATGCGGCGGCCGATTCTCGGCCACGATCCGCCCGCCGTGCTCGAGCAGGATGTTCTGGCTGACCGCCAGGCCGAGCCCGTGCCCCTCGGCCTTGGTGGTGAAGAACGGCTTGAACAGCTCCTTCAGCTTGGGCTCCGGGATCCCGGGCCCGCGATCGACGACACGGATCGAGACCTGGTCGCGCCCCAGGACGTGCGTGCGGCGGGTGGTCAGCTCGACGCGGCCGCCCGCCGGCGCCATCGCCTCCGCCGCGTTGACGATCAGGTTGACCAGCGCCTGCGTGAACAGCAGCGGGTCGACCTCCACCGGCTCGAGCTGCTCGTCCTCCTGGCGATCGACGCGCACGGCGCAGCGGGCGAGCACCGGCTGGGCCGCGTCCAGCGCCGCGTCGAGCAGCGCCTTGACGGTCGCCACCTCGACGCAGGGGGCGAGCGGCCGCGCGTAGTTGACCAGCCGGCGCACCAGCCCTTCGACCCGGGTGATCTCCTTGTTCAGGGCCTCGGCGGTCTCCATCACCTCGGCGCCGTTCGCGTCGGCGCCGCCCTGGCGGGCGAGCAGCTGGACCGCCGCCTTCATGCCCGCCAGCGGGTTCAGCACCTCGTGCGCCAGCTTCGCCGCCAGCTCGCCGACCGCGGACAGCTTCTCGCTCTGCATCAGCCGGCGTCGGTGCTCCACCAGCTCGGCGTCGGTCGCCTCCAGGCGTTCGACCAGCGCCCGCACCTGATCGCCCAGCGCCTCGACGCCGGCGCGGCCGGGCGCGACGTGGATGCTGGTGCGCTCGGTCGCCGACTGCACCTGCACCTCCAGCTCGTAGATCGGCTTGGTGATCCGCCGCGCCCACAGGAAGCCCGCCAGCAGGCTGGCCAGCGCGCCCGCGATGCTGGTGCCGACCAGCAGCCACCCCAGCCGGCCCACGTTGGTCTCCGTCTCGGCCAGCGTGCGCTCGGCGTTCAGGCGCGCCATCCGCCCGAACTCGTGAAACAGGTCGCGCAGCCGCTGCGAGCGCGCGTGGTTCGTCTCCAGCGTCACCGTCGCCTGCTGCCGCTGCCCCGAATCGTGCAGCGCGATGGCGGTCTTGCGCGCCTGGTCGTAGGCGGCGTACTCCTTCTCGATCTCGTCGAGCAGCACGCTCGACTTCGCGTCCGCCATCTTCGTGTGCGCGCGCCCCAGCCAGGACTCGAACGCCGACTTGCTGGTCTGCAGCTCGGCGAGCCAGGTCGGGTTGTCGGTCAGCAGGTACTCGGCGACGAACCCCTTCTGGTACTGGAAGGCGCTCATCGCCGCGGTGTCGTCGATCAGCGCCAGCTGCTGGGTCACCACCACGCGGGTCACCTCGGCCGTGTTCTCCAGCGACGACAAGCCGACCGCGCAGACGACGCCGATCGCCAGGGCGGTCCCGAGCGACGCGAGCGCGAGGCGAGCGGACAGCGAGGCAGTTCGGCGTTTGGGCGCGGGAGGCATCGGGGCGCTGGTCGCATGAGCATGGACGATCCGATCCACGCCGGCGGCAGAAATATCGTCAGCCGGCGCGCCTCGTCCACAGATGGACGAGCATCCAGATCAAGCTCCCCAGCACCAGTCCGCCCACGACGCTCTGCAAGGTCATGCCGGCGCCGCCGTCAGCCGGCGTCCCCGCGGGGCGCGGCCGGTCCGGCGACCTCGCTGAACGACCAGAAGTCACTGCGCAGCGTCGTCAGCCCCTCGTAGAGGCGCGGCTTCGCGGACTCGATCAGGAAGGCCAGCTTGCGCATCAGCGCGTCGGTGTCGAACGGCTGCAGGCGCCGCGACGTCACCTCGATCGGCTCGACGATCGCCTTCTCCTGCTCACACAGCACCCGCGCGATGGCGACCGGCGGGCCGCCCTTCTTGGTGTGCGGGTGAAAGCGCACCTCGAGCACCTTCATCGCCGCATGAACCGTTGAAGCCATTTCGGACGCTCGCGCGAGCGCCGGCGGCCGTACGGCGCCTCCGTCCACATGCGGACGAAGAGCCAGCTGAGGGCCGCCATCACGACCGACCACTCGACGGTTCGCCAGGCCATGCCCGACGCGGTTGCAAATGACGTTCCGGTCACGATCGGGGAAGTCGCCGCCCGCGGCGCGGCGTCGACGGGCGGAGCCCTGCCGGGCCTCGTCAAACAATCGAACGTCCGGCCGCGGCGCCGGACGATTTTCTTCCGGCGCCGGCGGCGCGGGAAGCGGGCGTCGGACGGATCGGGCGGCATCTCGCTTGCTTCGCGTCACCGCATAACATGCTCGAACCGACGAAGACCGTCGCCGCGACCGGCGCGTTGCTGCTCCTGACCACCGCAGCTGCCGGCTGCGGCCACGGGGTCATGCGTCCCGGCCCGCAGGCCCGCGTCGTCTCGGGCGAGCCGCTGGCAGCTTACTCTATCGTGGAGGGCGTGCGCTGCTCCGCCGACGTGGGCGCCTGGCGCAGCAAGGTCGACGAGCTGCCGGGCGACGTCGTGCCGGTCAAGGTCTGGATCAAGAACCAGAGCGGGCACCCCATCCAGCTGCTCGCCCAGGACTTCGAGATGCTCGGCAAGAACGGCCACAGCTACCGTCCCATCCCGGTGGTGGCGCTGGCGGGCGAGGGCTCGGCCCCGCGCGACATCGAGCCGATGTACGCGTCGTCGAAGTTCTACGTGGCGCCCCGGCTGCACGGCGTCTACTCGAGCCTGGAGCCGTGGCGGGCGCCGCTGCAGCGGGACGAGCAGCTCTATGACCGCCAGTTCAAGCGCTGGGGGAAGTCGCGCCCGACGCTGCAGATGATCCGGATGGCGCTGCCCGAGGGCGTGCTCGACGACGGCGGCATGATCTCCGGGTTCCTCTACTTCGAGAGCCCGCTCGCCGAGAGCAAGGTCACCTTCCAGGCCGACTTCGGGCGCGACGACGGCTCGGGGACCGTCGCCGCCATCGAGATCCCGTTCCGGATCGAGTGACCGCGCTCAGCGGGCGGCGTCGAACCAGCGCGCCAGCGCGGCGGTGAACAGGGCCGGCTCCTCGACGAACGGCTGGTGGCCGCTCTGCTCGAAGATCTGCAGGGTCGCGGCCGGGAGGCGCGGCGCCACCTCGTCCCACAGCACGTGCGGCACGACGTAGTCGTGGCGGCCGAGGGCGACGTACAGCGGCGCGCGCAGCGGGGCGCCGGCGGTCACGTCCCAGCCCGGGCCGAGCGCGCCCATCAGCCGCTGCAGGATCTCCGGCCGCGTCTCGGCGCCCTCGAACAGCGGCCGCGCCTCGGTGCGCGCATCGAAGAAGCGCAGGGGCGTCTGCGCGTAGACCGCCTCGGCGGGCGGCGTCCCCGGCGGCAGGCGCGCCAGGTTCTCGCGCAGCAGGCGCTTCCGTTCGTCGGAGGCGCGTTCCTGGAAGAAGGCGGTCGAGGCCGCGACCAGCGCCGCCATGTCGCCGCGCGGCGGTGTGCCGACCAGGATCGCGTGCGACACCGCCTCGGGGCGGCGGCGCGCGTACTCGGCCGCCAGCATGCCGACGATGGAGTGGCCGAGGACCGCCACCCGCGGCGCGCCGAGGGCGGCCCGCACCGCCTCCAGATCGTCCGCCAGCAGGTCGAAGGTCAGGTCGGCGGCCGCGCCGGTCGAACGCCCGCTGCCGCGCACGTCGACGAACACCATCGTGAAGCGCTCGTCGAGGGCGGCGGGCAGCTGGCGCTCGTAAGGTCTGGTGCCGATGCTGCTCAGCACCAGGCAGACGGGGCCGCGCCCGCGCGTGACACAGTTGAGCTCCGCGCCCCGGGCCTTCACGATCATGGCCCGAGGCTGCTTGGCTTCCGGGCGGCCGTCAAGCCGCCGGGAGGGTCAGGGCGCGGTCAGCGGACCACGAGGTCGTCGCGCCGGTTCTTGGCGTGCGCGTCGTCGTCATGACCGGGGTACTTGGGGCGCTGCGAGCCGTAGCTGACCGTGGCGATCTTCTTCGACGAGACGCCGAGGTGTACGAGGTACTCCTTGGCGGCGCGGGCCCGCGCTTCGCCGAGGGCCAGGTTGTACTCGGTGGTGCCGAGCTCGTCGCAATTTCCCGCGATCTCGAGCGACGCGTTCTGCTTGCGGACGTTGTCGGCGATGTCTTGGAGCACGCGGCGGCCGTCGTCCTTGATCAGCGACGAGTCGAAATCGAAGAAGACGGCGGGCTCTTCTTTGGCCTTCGGCGCCTCTGCGACCTCTTCGGTCGGCTTGGCGGCCGGCTTGGGCGCGGGCGGGGTCGGGGCCGGCTGCGCGACGGGGCGCGCGGGCTCCTTCTTCTCCTCGTGCGAGCAAGCGGTGGCAGCGAAAACGGACAGGGCGGCGGCGGCGATCGCCAAACGGAGCGGAGACGAGATCGAGGACATCCTGGGACCCTCCTTCCTTGTCAGGGGACGGTTTGCATGTTACATGGGATCCCATCTTATGGGTACCCAAGTAAACGCGCAAGGCGCGGAGCGCCGGGCGGGCTCGGGCGACCCCGCCACCCGGGCCGTGCTCGACGCCATCCGGCGTATCGTCCGGGCTCTGCGGGAATCGTCGCGCGCCACCGAGCGCTCGGTCGGCATCGGCGCGGCGCAGCTGTTCGTGCTCCAGCGGCTGGCGGCGGCGCCCGCGCTGTCGCTCAATGAGCTCGCCGCGCGCACCTTCACCCACCAGAGCTCCGTGTCGGTGGTGGTCAGCCGGCTGGCGGACCGGGGCCTGGTGACGCGCTCGCGCGGCGGCGACGACGGCCGCCGCCTCACGATCTCCGCGACGGCCTCCGGGCGCGCCCTGCTGGCGCGCGCCCCCGCCGCCGCCCAGGAGCGCCTGCTGGCCGGCCTGGCGCTGCTCGGCGCCGGCCAGCGCCGCCAGCTCGCCGAGCTGCTCGGCCGCCTCATCGACGTCATGGCTCTGCCCGACAAGAGTCCCCCCATGTTCTTTGAACCGGCGCCCGCGGCTCGTCGCAAGAGTCAGAAGAAGCAACGTGCCCGGCTCGCCTGAACGCAGCGGCGGCGGCGACGCGGAGAAGCTGGGCGATTTCACCGCCGGCGTCCGCACCTTGCCGCTGGCGGCGCTGGCCGCGCTGCTGGGCGTGTTCAGCGCCTACGTCGCGGCGGCGCTGCTCGCGCTGATCTCGTTCTTCACGAACCTGTTCTTCTATCAGCGCATCTCGCTGGCGGCGGCCTCGCCGGCCGACCACACCCTCGGCCCGCTCGGCGCGCTGGTGCCGGTGGTCGGCTGCCTGATCATCGGCGTCATGGCCCGCTACGGGTCGGAGCGGATCCGCGGCCACGGCATCCCCGAGGCGCTGGAGGCGATCCTGATCCGCGGCAGCAAGATCCAGCCGCGCGTCGCGCTGCTCAAGCCGATCTCGTCGGCGATCTCGATCGGCTCGGGCGGGCCGTTCGGCGCCGAGGGGCCGATCATCATGACCGGCGGCGCGTTCGGGTCGATCCTCGCGCAGCTGTTCCACCTCACGGCGGCCGAGCGCAAGACGCTGCTGGTGGCGGGCGCGGCGGCCGGCATGTCGGCCACGTTCGCGTCGCCCATCGCCGCTGTCCTGCTCGCCGTCGAGCTCCTGCTGTTCGAGCTGAAGCCGCGCAGCCTGATCCCGGTCGCGCTCGCCTCCATCGCCGGGGCGATGACGCGACGGCACCTGCTCGGCGCCGGGCCGCTGTTCCCCGTGCCCGACCTGGATCTGGCGGCGGTCATGCAGCCGGCGGCGCTCGGCTGGTGCGTGGTGGTCGGCGCGCTGGCGGGCGGCCTGTCCGCGACGCTGACGGCGGCGGTCTACGCGGCCGAGGATCTGTTCGGCGGCCTGAAGAAGCTGCACTGGATGTGGTGGCCGGCGCTGGGCGGCGTCGTCGTCGGCGTCGGCGGCCTCATCTGCCCGCAGGCGCTGGGCGTCGGCTACGACCAGATCCAGCTGATGCTGGGCGGCGGCGCGCGCCTGGGGCCGACGCTGCGGCTGATGCTGGTCAAGGCGACGATCTGGGCGGTGTCGCTCGGCTCGGGGACGTCGGGCGGCGTGCTGGCGCCGCTGCTGATCATGGGGAGCGCGCTGGGCGTCATCGAGTCGCAGCTGCTGCCCAACTACGGCGCCGGCTTCTGGCCGCTGGTCAGCATGGCGGCCATCCTGGCCGGGACGATGCGCGCGCCGCTCACCGCGCTGGTGTTCGCGATCGAGCTGTCGGGCCGCTTCAGCATGGCGCTGCCGATCCTGACGGCCGGGATCGTCGCGCACACGTTCACGGTGCTGGTGCTGAAGCGATCGATCCTGACCGAGAAGGTCGCGCGCCGCGGTTACCATCTCACCCGCGAGTACGCCATCGATCCGCTGGAGATCCTGTTCGTGCGCGAGGTGATGCGGCCCGAGGTTGTGGTGCTGCCCGGCGACACGCCCATCACCGGCGCGCCCGATCTGCTGTCGTCGACGGCGCGCGCGCGCGCGCAGGGGCTCTACCCGATCACAGACGCGCGCGGCGCCTTGATCGGCGTCGCCACCCGGGCGGACATCGAGGCCGCCGGCGCCAGCGCGGCGCCGCTGGCCACCATCGCGCGGTCACCGGTGGTGGCGCGCGTCGACGAGCCGGTGCGCGCCGCGATCCACCGCATGGCGGAGATGGGCATCGCGCGCCTCCCCGTCCTCGATCGCTCGGAGCCGCCCGCGCTGGTCGGGCTGATCACGTTGCGCGAGGCGCTCAAGGCCCGCGCCCGCCACCTCGAGGAAGAGCGGCGGCGCGAGCGCGTCCTCCCCGTCAACGTCATCATCCCGCTCGCGCGCCTGCTGCGCGTGAAGAACGTCCTCCCGATCCGCCGCTCCGGCGATCGCTCGGGCGAATAGCGCCGCGCGCGCCGGCTAGGCGGGGGCCTTCAGGCCGGAGAGGTCGATCACCAGGTCGTTGCCGTCGACGTGCGTCGCCAGCGCGTCCAGCGGCTTCTGCGCCGGGCCCGCGACGACGTGGCCGTCCTCGCCGAACTTCGATCCGTGGCAGGGACACTGCCACTCGGTGGCGGCCGCGTTCCAGGCGACGACGCAGCCCTTGTGCGTGCAGTGCGCGGTCACGACGCGCCAGGTGCCACCGGCCTCGGGCGCCAGCAGCAGCAGATCGGGGACGTCGGCTCCGGGCCGCAGCTCCTTCACGTCGCCGACGCGCATGCCGGCGAGCGCGGGCAGCGGGATGTGCAGCTGGTTCTCGACGATGCGCTGCTGATCCCGGCCGAGCACCGGGTGCGAGGCGCCGCCGCGAAGCACCGCGCAGCCCGCGAACGCAGCGGTGGCCGCGCCCGCTTCCACGATCACGAACAGCTGCCGGCGCGTCACCCCGTCGTTGGTCATGGCGCGCAAGCCTAAGCACCGCGGTTTCGATCGGAAGAGGCG
>DATBHU010000302.1:0-11163 GCA_036557265.1 Polyangia bacterium | reverse complement strand
AGGACCTCGGCGCCCTGGCGGCCCACTTCCTGGCGGCGTCACGCGTACCGGGGACCCGGTTCGAGCAGCCGGCCTTCCGCGCGCTGGCTCTGCACGGCTGGCCCCTGAACGTCCGCGAGCTGGAGAAGATCGTCACCACGGCGGCGGTGCTGACGGGCGGCAAGCCGATCGGGCTGCGCGATCTGCCCGAGCCGATCGCGCGCGTGCTGTCTGCGCCGGCGGTGCCCGGCGCGCGGCGGTCCACCGGCCCGTCACCCACGCCGGCGCAGCTCGAGGAGCTCTTGCGGCGCTACGAGGGCAACGTCGCCGACGTGTCGCGCGAGCTGGGCAAGCACCGCGCCGCCGTCTGGCGCTGGATCAAGAAGTTCGGCCTCGGGCCCCAGAAGTTCCGCCGCAGCGAGTGACCTTCTCTTCCTGAGAGGAGACCCCTCTCCCTAACCCTCTATCCACGCCGCCGCTGCGCGGGGCGAGGGGATCTGACCTCTCACCGCTTCGCGGGGCGAGGGGATCTGATCCCTCCCGCGCAGGGTCAGGGGATCTGATCTCCCTCTCCCGGAGGGAGAGGGTCGGGGTGAGGGCGCGCTTTCAGCTACGGCCGCGACTTCACCGCGGGGTTGTACAGCATCTCGTGGGCGCGGCGGAGCATCAGCGGGATGTCGGCGCGGAACGGCGAGTCGGGCAGCGCGGCGGTCATGTCAGCGTCGTTGAAGTTGGCGGCGCGCGCGCCCGGCACCCAGTGGTTGTCCGCGCTCATCGAGATGTAGCGCTCCTGGGCGAAGTGCAGCAGGTCGTAGGCGCGCGTCAGGTTGTACAGCCAGAGGATGCGCCGCACGTTCACCTTGCCGGGGATCTCCGTCCACTCGGGCAACCCGTGCGCCCAGCGGCGCGCGAAGTCGGCGCCCAGCGCGTCCGCGTAGGCCGCCTCCAGGCGCTCGACGATCGGCGGCAGCAGCGCCGGCGCGCGCTCCAGCAGCGACAGCGCCTCGACGTGGGCGTCGAAGTCGGACGGCACCGCCGCCCCCAGCGACAGCGTGTGGGCGTCCATGCTCGCCAGGCACCACAGATCGTTGAACACCAGCGGCGACAGCGGCGCGGTCAGCTTGCGCAGCTTCTCCGACGGCGCGTACAGCCGGCCGCCCTTGTCGGTCGGGCTGATGATGAACACGCCCATGTCGCGCTCGCGCGCGGCGGCGATCGCCGGCAGGTTGTCCTGGAACAGGTAGTAGGCATGCAGGTTGACGTAGTCGAAGCGGTCGCTGCGGATGATGTCGAGCAGCAGGCGCGTCGGTGCGTGCGTCGAGAAGCCGATGTGGCGGACGCGCCCCGCCCGCCGGAAGCGCTCGGCGATCTCGAAGCAGCCCGTGCCCAGCGTCAGCTCGACGCAGTTCGGGGTGTTGAGCCCGTGGAACGACAGCAGGTCGACGGTGTCGACGCCGAGCACCGCGAACGACTCCTCCAGCTGGGCCTCGAACGCGGCCAGGTCGGCGTTCGGCCGCAGCTTCGTCTGCAAGACGAAGGCGCTGCGCGGGTGGCGCGCCAGCGCCTTGCCGAGCTGCGCCTCGCTGGTGCCGTAGCCGCGCGCCGTCTCGAAGTGGTTGATGCCGACCGCCAGCGCGCGCGCCACCACCGCGTCGACGTTGGCCTGGCTGGCGGCGCCGACGCGCGCGCTCCGCTGCCAGCTCTGCTGCGCGCGCATGCCGCCGCACGAGAAGACCGACATGTCGATCTCGGTCTTGCCAAAGCGCCGGTAGAGCACGGTGAGACGTCTAGCGCAGTTTGGCGACGAGGTCGGCGTGCGGCGCCGGGATGATCTCGGTCGTGTGCACCAGGGCCGGCTCGATGACGCCGACCGCCGCTTCGACGGCGGCCTCGACCTCGGCCAGCGGACCGGTGACCGTGAAGAACGCCTTGCCGCCGATGCCGCGCCCGAGCTGCATCTCCGTGACGCTCACCCGGGCCGCCTTCAGCGCCGCGTCGGCGGCGCGCACCGTCGCCGCCACCGTGGTCGTCTCGACGACGCCCAGCGATTCGACCCCCGCGCGCGCGTTCGCCTCGCCCGCGATGGCCGGCCACAGCCCCGGGTGAGGCTGGGGCAGGAACAGCTTGTCGACCGCCCGGTCCGCCGCCACGTCGATCCCGACCCGGAACGACTCGTCGACCGCGGCGACGTCGCCCTCGACCAGCACCACGAACTTGCCGGGGCTGATCGCGTCGGCGCGCATCAGCTGCACGGGCGCGCGCTTGCACATCGCGTCCGCGACGCGATGACCGCGCGCGATCGACGCGAGCTCGACGATCGCCAGCGCCGGCCCGGGGACGCGCTCGCCGTCAGACAATGCGGAAGTATTCCTTGAGCGTGCAGCGCCGCTCGCGCGTGAAGTTGCGCACCGTGGTCAGCCCTTCGCCCGTCGGCGACGCGATCGTGAACGACGTGTAGCCCTCGCCGCCGTAGCCGAGCCCGGCCAGGTTCGACGCGTTCTTGACGAAGATCGACGTGTTGATGGTGCGCGCCATCGCGTGCAGGTGGGCGATGTTGCGCGAGTACATCACGGCGGTGTGCGCGAAGCTGTGCTCCACCCGCCTCGCCGTGGCGATCCCCTCGGCCGCGTCGCCGACGCGCACCAGCGGCAGCACCGGCATCAGCATCTCCAGCTGCACGAACGGGTGCTTCTCGTCGACGTCGGCGACCAGCAGGCGCAGCTCGTCGCCCGCGCTGACGCCGATCTGGCGGGCGATCACCGCCGCGTTCTTGCCGATGAAATCCTTGTTGGGGTGGACGCCGGTCTTGCCCGACACCAGCACCACCTTCTCGAGCGCGCGCACCTGCCGCTCGTTCAACACCAGGCAGGCCGACTGCCCCAGCCGCTGCAACAGCGAATCGGCGATCGACGCCACCGCGACGACCTCCTTCTCCGCGGTGCAGAGGATGTTGTTGTCGATCGACGCGCCCAGCACGATGCCAGCGGCGGCGACGCCGAGGTCGGCGGTCTCGTCGACGACCGCGGGCGGGTTGCCCGGTCCGGCCGCGATCACCTTCTTGCCGCTGCCCATCGCGGCCTTGACCACGCCCGGGCCGCCCGTGACGACCAGCAGGCGCACCCCCGGAAAGCGCATCAGCGCCTCCGCGCTCTCGATGGTCGGCCGCTCGACGCACGAGAGCAGGTTCTCCGGCCCGCCCGCCGCCACGATCGCGTCGTTGAAGCTGTGGATCAGGAACGCCGACGTGCGCGCCGCGTACGGGTGGGCGTTGAACACCACCGCGTTGCCGCCCGCCACCATGCCGATGCCGTTGTTGATGATCGTCTCGGTCGGGTTGGTGGTCGGCGTGATCGAGCCGATGACGCCGTAGCTGGCGCGTTCGGTCAGCGTCAGGCCGTCGTCGCCCGACCAGGCGATCGGCTGCAGCGCCTCCGTCCCGGGCGTCTTCTCGATGCACAGGGTGTTCTTCTTCAGCTTGTCCTCGACGCGCCCGTAGCCGGTCTCGTCGACGGCGTACTTGGCCAGCGCCGGCACCAGCTTGCGCGCCGCCTCGCGCATCGCCTCGACCCAGCGCTTGCGCGCCTCCAGCGGCGCCGCCTCGTTGGCCTCGTGGGCCGCGCGCGCCGCCTTCACCGCGGCGTCGACGTCGGGGAACACACCCCGGCGGCCACGCGGGATGTCGGCCTCGCGCCGGCGGCCGCGCTGGACATCGGCCTCGCGCGGAGCGGGCGGCGGCGCGTAGCCGGGCGGCGGGTTCTGCACCGCCTCGAGCGGCGTCTCCGGCAGCTCGCCGATGCGCGCCATCACGCGATCGACGATCTCCTGGATGCGCGCCTCGTCCATGACGGGCGGAACGTTACCCCGAAATCCGACCCGAAGGGAGCGCGCGACGCGGTAGCATCCGAGCATGCTCGCCCGCCTGCGCTGGACCGCGATCCTCGTCGCGCGCGGCGCCCGCTGATGGAGCTCGAGGCGCTGCTCGCGCACGCGCGCGCGCTGGTGGGCGTCGAGCTGGGCGCGCTGGCGGACGCGCTCGGCCTGCCCGTACCCGTCGGCCGCGTCCGCACCAAGGGCTGGTCGGGGCAGGTGATCGAGCAAGAGCTGGGCGTCGCCGTCGGCGGCGCGCGCGGCCCCGACTTCGAGGCGCTCGGGATCGAGCTGAAGACCGTCCCGGTCACGCCGGCGCTGGTGCCGATCGAGTCGACGGCCGTCTGCCAGATCGATCCCATCGCGATCGCGGGCGAATCGTGGGAGACGAGCTACGCGCGCGCCAAGCTGGCGCACGTCCTGTTCGTGGCGCTGGAGGTGCCGCCGCGCGCGCGCACCGTCGGCGATCGGCGCGTGGCCGCGGTGCGGCTGTGGGCGCCGGCGCCGGACCAGGAGGCGACGTTGCGCGCCGACTTCGAGCTGTTCGTGCGCGAGTATTTCCGCCGCGGCCGCGCCGCCGAGATCACGGGCCACCTCGGCGCGGCCCTGCAGGTCCGCCCCAAGGGCCGCGACGCCTCCGACCTCCGCGCCGCCTACGACGCCGCCGGCAACCCGACCCGCATCGGCAAGATCGGCTTCTACCTGCGGCCGGCGTTCGTCACGCGCATCCTGGCAAGTGCAAAGTAAGTTATCCTGCCGCGCGCACATGCGAGCTCACATGAACGGTCGTTCCCTGGTGCGTGCTCTGATCGTCGCCGCGGGCGTCATCGCCATCGGTTGCGGCGGTGACGGTGGAAGCGGAAGCGGAAGAGGCGGCTCCGGCGGCGACGCTGCGGGACACGGCGGAGTCGATGGGGGCGGCGGAACCGGCGGCAGCACAGCGGGCGCCGCAGGCACGACCGGCACCGGCGGCACGACCGGTGGTAATGCGGGCGCCACGGCCGGCGCGTCCGGAACGGCAGGCGCTGCCGGCGGCGCGGGCGCTGCGGGCACCGGCGGGACCGCGGGCACTGGCGGCAGCGGCGGCAGAGGAGGTAGCGGCGGCGCAGGAGCTAGCGGCGGCGCGGCGGGATCCGCAGGTTCGGCGGGGGCGGCGGGCGGCGCCGCGGGATCCGCAGGGAGCGGCGGCTTGGGGATAGCCGGCAGCGGAGGCGCGGGAGGAAGCGCGGGACTTGGCGGCACCGGCGGGTCGGCGGGCGCCGGCGGAAGCGGCGGCGCGGGTGGCAGCGGTGGCGCGGGCGGCGCTGGCGGCACCGGCGGCGTCGCGATGTGCGGCCGCGTGATGTGCGACTGCACGTTCAAAGGCAAGAACCTGTACGGCAAGTATCAGGTCGTCACGGCGCTCGCCGATTTCAAGGTTCAAATGGTGACCGCGCTCGCCGATCTGAAAGTTCAGCAGGTGACGGCCTTACCGAGCAGCTGCGGGAAGTGGCAGGAAGTCACCGCCCTCCCCGACTTCAAGATTCAGATCGTCACTGCACTGCCCGACTTCAGCATCCAGACCGTGACCGCCCTGCCTGGCCTCGGGTTCCCGCCCAACTGACGCCGGCTCACTCCTTCGCGATCACCAGCGTCACCACCTCGGTGTCGGCGTCCGCGTCGGCGCCGACGGGGCGGGCGCGATCGGAGAACAGCGCCGTGACGATCACCTTGGCGCCGCCCGCGCCGAGCACCGGTCGGATCGGCAGCGTCTCGCGCGGCTGGACCAGCGGCGTCTCGGCGACGTCGCGGCCGGGGAAGATCGTCGCCGGCGGCGTGTCGCCGTCGCGCATGCGCACCTCGACGTGGCGCGCGCGCTCGCCGCGCACCACGAAGCGCAGGCTGTCGCCCGCGTGCAGCACCGTCGTCGGATCGACCGGACCCTCGTTGCCGGCGCGGCTGAAGTGGATGTCGATCCCGGCCGCCTTCGCGCGCGACGCCCCGCGGACGCCGAGGTACGGCTCGCTCGCCGGGTCGGGCACGTGCGGGCGCGCGACCAGGAACGCGAGCCCGACCAGCCCGGCTAGGATCGCCGTCAGAATCAGCGCGCGCTTCAACGAGCCGCTCGCCCCAGCGCGCGCCGCTAGCCGGTGCTGCCGGTGCGGCCGAGCGGCAGCACCTGGTCGACGTTGACGTGCGGCCGCGGGATGATGTGCACGGCGACCATCTCGCCGACGCGCTCGGCGGCGCGCTGCCCGGCCTCGGTCGCCGCCTTCACGGCCGCGACGTCGCCGCGCACGATGGCGGTCACGAAGCCGCCGCCGATCTTCTCGTAGCCGACGAGCTCGACCTTCGCCGCCTTCACCATGGCGTCGGCCGCTTCGACCATCGCGGTGAACCCTTTGGTTTCGATCATCCCGAGCGCGTCAGCCATGTGTTGATCCTCTTTGTCTCGCTGTATCCGTTTTCAGTCTACCGATCAACGAACTTTTCGCCGACACGTCCCGCCAGGCCTTCGATCGCCGCCGTCGCCGCCCGCGCCGCCGCGTCGATCTCCGCCTCCGGCCCCGACAGCCACAGGCGCCCGAACGCGCCGTAGGGCTGGATCTGCACCAGCGACACGTGCGCCGCCTTCTCGGCCTCGTTGGCGGCGAACGCGACGTAGCCGGCCGGATCGGTCTCCAGCAGGAACAGCGACTGCCCGGGCAGGATCATCATCCCCTGCGAGTTGCGGTTGATGATCTGAGCCTGGTACGGCTCGATGGCGCGGATGATCTGGTTGGTCGCCACCGCCGGCTTGATCCGGTCCTCTTCCTTGACCTCGAGGTGGCGCAGGATCGCGGCGCCCGCGTCGCGCACGTCGCCCTGATCGTCGGCGTGAACTTCCAGCAGACCGTAGGCGCGCTCGACGATCTGGATCGCCGGCACCACGCGCGTCGCCTTCAACGCGATGTCGGTGACGCGGTTGATGGCGATGCCGGGCGCGATCTCGACGAACAGCGACGCCTGCCCGGGCACGGGCAGGAACCCGCGCGCGGTCTTGCCCATGAAGCTGGCCAGCTGCGGCTGCAGGGCATCCAGGAACGTGTAACAGCGGAGTGTCGTCGTCGCGGCCACGGCGCGCCAAAGTTACAGCCGCGACGCGCGCCGGACAAGCGGCGCGGACGGCCGCGCCCGCGCGGATTCAGCGCGAGCCTTCGAAGCGAATCGGCCCCCCGCAATTCTGCGGCTCAAGCGCCTGCAAGCCGTGCAACGAACAGGCGTCCGTCAGCGTCCCGGTCCAGCGAAAGGCCGCGCAGGTGGGCGAGAAATTCTCCAGCAGGAGGTCCACGTCGCCGCCCGAACGGCGACCGCTCAGCGTGCTCCCCGGCAAATCGCGGATGCTGCCCCCGAGGGTGGCCCCGGCCTGGACGAGATCGATGATCAGCGGCGGCCATGATCGATCCCACGGAATCAGCCGCCATTCACCGCTGATGTCCGCGGCGTCGGCGGAACAGGCCTGCGCCGGCCTGCATCCGAAGGCCAGATCGGCCCTCCCCTCTCTCGGCAAGCCCACCAGGTAGGCGTTTGCACCCTGGAAGGTCACGTCGTAGCTCCCGGCGAACACGCTGCCGGAGAACGTCGCCGGCCCCACGCCGGTGACGGAGAACCGGCGCAGGTCGTTGGTCAGCCTGTCGTGGAACACCACGTCGCCGCGGCCGCCGGTCGTGTCGGGCACCGGCCCACCACCCAGCGTGAGGGATCCCGAGACCTTCACGACCGTGAGATCGCTCGGCAGCACCACGTTGTTTCCGGTGATCGCGATCTCGGGCGCGATCACGGTCCGGGAATACACGGGCAGGCCTTGCAACGCCACGCTGTTGGTGGTCTCGAACGTCATCGTGTAGCTGCCCGCGAAGATCGTCGCCGAGAACGGGGCCGGCCCGGTCTTGCCGGCCGCGAATGTGTAGACGCCGTCTCCCACCACCCCGTTGCGCAGGACCACGTAGCCCCGGTTGGACACGGCCGGGCTGTCGGGCAGCGGCGCTCCGCCGAGCGTCACGGTGCCGGACAGGGTGGCGACGGGAAGATCGAACGTCAACGTCCGATCCGCCTTGACCACGAACGCCGTGGCCACGGGCGCGGCGCCCACCGGAATCCCGCGCAGAGCGGGGTTCGCGGCCTGGTACTTGACGTCATAGGTGCCCGCGAACACCTTGCCGGAGAACGCGACCGGCCCGCTGCTCGACACCGGAATCCACTGCTGGTGGCCGAGGGCGTCCGTCAGGACCACGTTGCCGCGCGGCACCTCGGCGTCGGGCGGCGCCACGCCGCCGACCGTCAACGTGCCCGAGACCGTCGCCAGCGACAGGTCGTAGGCCAGCGTCCCGTCGCCCGTGATCGCGACGGAGGTCGCGATCGGCGTGTCGACGTTGGCGGGCAACACCTGCAGGCCCTCGTCGTTCTCCGTGTGAAACGTGACGTCGTAGGTGCCGGGGTAGACGACGGCGGAGAATACCCCCGGGCCGCTCGCCGCGATCGGAAGCTGATAAGGCACGGCGCCGCGCGCGTCGCTGAGGGAGATGCGACCGCGGGTCACCAGGCCGGGGCTATCGGGCAGCGCGGCCCCGCTCACGGTCAGCCGCCCGGAGATGGTCGCGAGCCGCACATCCAGCGCGAACGTGCGATCCGCTGCGATCGCGACGTTCGACGCGAGCAGCGGTCCGTCGCTGCCTGCCGGGTAGCGCGCGGCGGTGGTCAGGTCCTCGAACGTGACGTCGTAGCGACCGGGAAGGACGAGCCCCGAGAAGGTGCCCGGACCGGCGTCCGCGATCGGGAACGCCTGGATGTCGCCGCTCGCCTTTTCACGGAACACGACCTTGCCGCGCGGACCGCCGCCGGACCCGGGCGGGAACTCGGCGCCGGCGAGCGTGATCGTCCCGGAGACGGTGACCGGCCTCGGCACGTCATAGGCCAGCACGGACGCGCCGGCGATCTTCACGATCGTGGCGAGCACGGTCTTCGCGCCGCTCGGCAGACCTTGGAGGGCGCTGCTGGTCGCCGTTTCGAACGTGACGTCGTACGTCCCCTCGAACAGCATCCCGGAGAAGGCGCCCGGCCCCGTCGCGCCGATCTGCATCGACTGCAGGTCGCCGGTCGTCCGCTCGCGGAAGAAGACGGTGCCACGGTTGCCGACGCCCGGACTGTCTGGCACGACCGCGCCGCCGAACGTCAGCACGCCGGAGACGGTCGCGACGCGCATGTCCCATGAAGAAGTCAGGTCGGCGCTCAGCGGCGGCAACGAGCAGGCCGGCCCGCCGCCCGCGCCGCCGGTGCCGCCCGTACCGGTGCCGCCCGCGCCGACGACGCCCGCGCCGCCGCCCAGCCCCGTCACGCCGCCGCCGCCGGTGCCCGCCGCGCCGCCGCCCGAGCCGGCCAGCGCGCTGCCGCCCGAGCCGGCCAGCGCGCCGCCGCCGGTCCCCGCCGCGCCGAGCGCCCCGCCCCCGCCCGCTCCTCCGGCAGCGGAGCCAGCCACGCCGCCCGAGCCGCCCACGCCGAGCACGCCGCTGCCGCCGCCCTTTCCATCTCCCCCGTTCGCGGCACCGTGGCTGCCACAGCTGGCGCCCACGAGCGCGCCGAGCGCCAGCCCCAGCAGCGCATGAACCCTGCCTGCCACCATGACCCCCGGAAAGTGCCGGCGCTCCGTCCTGCCGGCTCACAAACGACCGGACAGAGGGTCAGCCGCGCGCGACGATCCCCATCTGCTGCCCGGTGCGGTCGCGGTCGCGGCGATAAGAATAGAAGCGCGCGCCGTCGTGACGCGTGCATTCGGGACCGGCGTCGACGGCGTCGAGCGGGACGCCCGCCCGCGCGAGCAACAGGGCGTTCGCCGCCTTCAGATCGACGTGCCACTTGTCCGCCGCGCCGCGCGGTGAAGGCAACACGACGCCCTCGGGCGCGCCGCCCAGCGCCGCCTCGAGCGCGCCGACGACCTCGGCGCCGACCTCGAAGCAACACGGACCGATCGCCGGCCCGAGCGCGACCCGCAGATCGCCGGGGCGCGCGCCGAACTCCGCCGCGAGCGCGCGCACCACCGCCGGCAGCACGCCTGCGACGGTGCCGCGCCGGCCGGCGTGCGCGGCCGCGACCGCGCCGGTGCGCGGATCGACGATGATCGCCGGGATGCAGTCGGCGACGAACACGCCCAGCGTCACGCCCGGATCGTTCGTGCAGAGCGCGTCCGCCTCGACGCGCGCGACGGCGTCCGCATCGTCGCCGGCGCGCACGCGCACGACCGCCGCGCCGTGCACCTGGCGCGCGACGTAGAGCGGCCCCGCGAGCCCCACGGCGCGCAGCAACCGGCGCCGGTTCTCGACGACGTTGGCGGGGACGTCGAACCAGCGCGCCCCCAGGTTGAGCGAATCGTACGGCGCCGGGCTGACCCCGCCCGCGCGCGTCGAGAATCCGTACCGGAACGGCGCGCCGATCAGCTCGGAACGGAGCAGGGGCAGCTCCCAGCGCTCGTCGTCGTCGCGATGACTCTCCGTCCGCATCGCGCTCACGCCCTGGCCGCGGGCAGCGCGCGCAGCGCCGCCAGCGCCGCCTGCATGTCGGCGGGCAGCTCGGACGCGAACGACAGCCGCTCGCCGGTCGCCGGGTGCACGAACGCCAGCGTGCGCGCGTGCAGCGCCTGCCGCCCCAGCGCCTCCGCGATCGCGCGCACCGCCGCCTCGCGCGCCGGCCGCCCGTAGGTCTTGTCGGCGAGCAGCGGGCAGCCGAGCGCCGCCATGTGCACGCGCACCTGGTGCGTCCGCCCGGTCTCGAGCCGCGCCTCGACGCGCGCCGCGCCCGCGAAGCGCTCGACCACGCGCCAGTTGGTCACCGCGCGCTTGCCGGCGCGCACGCGGCTGGAGAACTTCTTGCGCGCGTTCGGATCGCGCCCGTACAGCGTGTCGATCCGCCCGCCCGGCCCGGGCGGCTTGCCGGCGACCAGCGCGTCGTACACCCGCTCGACGGTGTGGGCCTTGAACGACGCCGCCAGCGCCGCCATCGTCGCGTCGTCCTTCGCCACGACCAGCAGCCCCGACGTGTCCTTGTCGATGCGGTGAACGATCCCAGGGCGCAGCTCGCCGCCGATGCCGCGCAGATCGCGCACGTGCGCGAGCAGCGCGTTCACCAGCGTCCCCGCCTCGTGGCCCGGCGCCGGATGCACCACCAGACCCGGGGGCTTGTCGATCACCACCAGCCAGCGATCCTCGTGGATCACCGTCAAGGGTAGCGCCTCCGCTTCGATCGTCGTCGGCACCGGCGGCGGCGGCGTCCACACCACCACGTCGCCCGTGCGCAGCTTGCGCGACG
>DATBHU010000301.1:0-16184 GCA_036557265.1 Polyangia bacterium | reverse complement strand
CCGGCCGCCGGCGGGGCGCTCTCGGTCGGGGCCGGCATGGCTCCGGGCGGCTGCGGGTCGGCGGCGCGCGCGACGGAGGCGAAACCGGAGAGCAAGAGCAGGGCGGCGCAGGCGAGGCGGTTCATTGGACGTCTCCGGGCTGGGGTCGGGAGGCGCGCGATTATACACACGCCGGCTGAGCTGCCCCCTCAAGTGCCGGGCCGCCGCCACCGATGCTTCTGCCGTGCGGCATGCGCCGCGTAGCCACGGTTCTACAATTTGAACATCGCATTTTCGAAGACCGGCGGCGGGTGAGGAGCGTGCCGCCATCGATCGACAGCGCGCCGGAGAGCCCCGCGTCGCAGACCCCGGCGGCGTTCGGTCACTACCAGCTGCTCGAGCTGATCGGAAAGGGCGGGATGGCGGAGGTGTTCCGGGCGCAGGCGCCCGGAATCGCCGGCTTCGACGACGGCTTCGTCGTCAAGCGCATCCGGCCCGACAAGTCCGATTCGCCGAAGTTCGTGCAGGCCTTCTGCGAGGAGGCGCGCATCACCGCGCTGCTGCGCCACCCGAACATCGTCCAGGTCTACGACTTCGGTCAGATCGACGGCGATTACTTCATGGCGATGGAGTACCTGCGCGGGAAGGATCTGTCGACGGTGATGCGGGCGGCGCGGGCGCGGCGCGGCGCGCTGCCGGCATCGCTGGCCGTGTTCGTCGCCCGCGAGATCGCCCATGCGCTCCACCACGCGCACACGCTGGTGCTGCCGGACGGGACGCCGGGAGGCATCGTTCACCGCGACGTCACGCCCTCGAACATCATGTTGCTCGCGACCGGGGGCGTGAAGATCCTCGACTTCGGTATCGCCCGGGCGGTGGCGCGCGCGCGCCCGCCGCAGGACGCCGGCAAGCCGCCCAAGCTGGCCGGCAAGCTCGCCTATCTGTCGCCCGAGCTGGTGCGCGGCACGGCGGTCGATCACCGGTCGGACATCTTCTCGCTGGGCGTCGTGCTGTGGGAGATGGTCGCGGGGGAACGGCTCTTCGCCGCCGACGACGAGAACGAGACGCTGCGCAATGTGCTGCTGAAGCCGATCGCCGCGGCGTCGCGGCGTCGCGACGGCATCCCGGCCAAGCTGGACGCGATCATCGCGCGCGCGCTCGCCCGCGAGCCGGACGAGCGCTACGAGACCGCGGCGGCGTTCGCCGCCGAGCTGGACCGGTTTCTCGCCGAGGCGCCCGTCGCGGACGGCGCCGTCGCCGAGCTGTTCGAGTCGCTGTTCAGCGCGGCGCCGCCAGCCCGGCCGGGTGCCCCGGACGACCGCCCGTCGGCGACCTACTTTTCGAGCGGGACGCGCACGACGGGCGCCGTCACCACCCCGCGCGTTTCGGTGGGCGGAACGGGCCGGCGGCTCGCCTACCGCAGCATGATGCTGCCGCCCGCGCCCAAGGTGTCGCTGATGACGTTGATCGGGATCTTCTGCCTGGTCGTCGCGGTGGTTGTGACCGTCGGGCGGCTGCTGCTGCGCCCCTGACGAACGCCGCCCCGCGCGGTCAGTCGAGCTGCGCGAGATCGGTCTCGACCAGCAGGTAGAGCGAACGGAGGAAGGTGAGCAGCTCCTCGCGATCGCCGAACTGGCTCATCCAGTCGCGCAGGGTCCGCTCGCCGTCCAGCAGGTCCAGCACCTCGCGCGGCGTCGGCCCGATCCGGAACGCCTCCGGCTCGACGCGGCCGCGTCCCGTCGCGACGGGTCGGTAGTCGAGCATCGGGTCGAAGCGCTGCACCAGCAGGTCGTAGGGGAGGTTGACCACGCTGGCGCCGAGAATCTCGAAGGTGTCCAGGCCGAGGGGAAAGTTCTCCTGCCGGTTGGTGACGCTCCGGTAGTACGCGAACGTCCCCTCCGACCACGCGAACACGTCGATCACGCGATCGCGCACCTGCTCGGACAGCAGCCGGAACACGTCCAGCGGCCGCAGCAGCCCGAGCGCCACCAGCGTGTCGCCCAGCTTGCCGTTGTAGTGGGGTAGCATGCTGAGCGCCAGCTCCAGGTCCGCCCCGGCGAGCACGCGTTTGCCGAGCAGGTACTCGCCGAACCGCTCGTTGGCGTTGCTCGAGCTCACCGACTCGGGCGCGCCGCCCACCAGGAAGATCTCCTTGATCGTGTCGCCGAGCTCGAAGTGCAGGAGGCCCGTCTCGCCCGCCAGCGCGAGGTCGCAGAACAGGCGCATCGGCGTGATGATGCTGATGTCGCCTGCGCTGTCGGGCGGGCGCTTGGGCGCGGCCGACACGAACTTGCCGACGTCGCTGTGGGTGCCCGGCCGGCCGCCCACCCGCCCGCGCGCCGGCGGTATCGCGCGCCCGGCGTCGCCCGGGCGCGACACCGGCGTGAAGCCGGGCGCCGACGATCGATCGCTGCTCTCTTCTTCCGGCCAGCTCCCCTGGCTGGCCGGCCCGGCGGTCTCCGCCGTCGGCGCGTCCGACACGACGTCGGACACCAGGGTCGGCGTCTGCGGGAACGGCGCCGCGCCCGCCGCCGGAGCGGCCGGGCCGCGCGCGGGCGCTCCCGCGGCCGCCTGCGCCGCCTCGGGCTTGGCGCCCACCTTGGGCGTCTCCATCCGGCGCGCTTCCTGGAGCAGGCGCGCGGCCGCATCCGGGCTGGTGTCGAACAGCGTGCCCGTGAAGGCGCGCAGATCGCTCGGGCCGATGCGCTGGCCGGTGCTGAACAGATAGTCCGCCAGCTCGTCGCGGAACTCCGCCGCGGCGGAGAAGCGCTCGTTCGGATTCTTCCGCAGCGAGCGCCGGACGATGCGGTCCAGCGCCTTGGGCAGATCGGCGCCGTACTTGTCCAGCCGTTCCAGCTTCACGTCGCGCACCTTGAGCAGCACGTCGAGATCGGCGGGCGCGGAGAACAGACGCCGGCCGGTCAGCAGCTCGGCCAGCACCACGCCGACCGCGAACAGATCGCTGCGCGCGTCGATCGGCCGCCCCACCACCTGCTCGGGCGACATGTAGCCGTACTTTCCCTTGAGCGTGCCGGCCTGGGTCTTCGATTCGCGCCGCTGCGCGTGGGCGATGCCGAAGTCGCCCAGCTTCACGTCCCCGCGCTTCGAGATGAAGATGTTGGAGGGCGAGATGTCTCGATGCACGATCTGCATCGCCTTGCCTTCCATGTCGCGCGCGTTGTGGGCGTAGTCGAGCGCCTCCAGCACCTCGTTGATGACGAACACGGCGAGCGAGCGCGGCACGTGCACGCGCTTCTGCGCGGCGACGCGCAGCAGGCCGAGCGCGTCGAAGCCGTCGATGTACTCGAGCGCGGTGAAGTACTGCCCGCGCACCTCGCCGAAGTCGAGCACCTGGACGATCTTCGGGTGCGTCAGCTGCGCGGTCAGCTTCGCCTCGTCGATGAACATCGAGACGAAGTTCGGATCCGCCGCCAGGTGCGGCAGGATGCGCTTCACGACCAGGATCTTCTCGAAGCCGTGCGACGAGGTGATCTTGGCGCGAAACACCTCCGCCATGCCGCCCACGGCGAGGCGTTCGAGAAGAGTGTAGCGGCCAAAGGCCGAGGGCGCGCCCGGCTGCCCCTCCGTCGCCATGTCTACTTGCGACTATACCGTGACCGGAGCGACTAGCGGCGCTTGCCCAGCGCCTTGCGCAGCTGCAGCGGCTCGACCGTCTCGCCCGCCAGCTCGAGGGTGCGATAGGCAGCGCGGCGCGCCCGCGCCTGGCTCTCTTCGCTGGCGACGGCGGCGACCAGCATCGCCTTCCCCGTCTCGTAGTAGCGGCGCTCCTGCGCCATGATCTCGACACCGAGCAGGCGCGCGCTGTCACCGTCGCCCTTGCGCTCGCAGAAGGCGGCCAGCGCGCCGAGCCGCGCCATCGACAGCGCCCGGCCCGTCACGTAGCCGGCCGACGACCGCTCTTCGATGGTCTGCAGCGAACGCAGGAACGCGAACAGCTTCGAGTAGCCGCCGTCGCGCGGATCGTATGGGGGGACGCCCAGCGCCACGAGGCGCTCGGACAGCTTGCGGCACTGTCGGGCGCTGTCGCCGCATTGCTCCGCGAGCGACAGCTTCATCTCGAGATCATCGCAGTCGGTGATCCAGAGAGCGGCCACCTCCGCCGATTCGATCGTCGCCTTGACCGCGAAGCGCAGCGCATCAGCGACCTCGACGCCCTCCTTGGCCAGGGCGCCGCTCAGGGCCTCGACAATGCGCTGGATTGAGGCCTGGTTCTTGGAATCCAGCTCGGCGACGAAGTTTTCCGCTGCGACCATGGGGTGTTCCGGGAGAGTTTCTGTTCAGGTAAAATACGTACGCTGGGATGCTAAAGTTTCCGGCTGTGTTACCGATTCAACCTGCAGACCCTGCCACAGGTCGGCCTGCATGGCTAGCCGACCCCGCGGCCGGGATTCCGGAAGGCGGCCGTGAAATTTACACCAAGATTCGCTTTCGTTTGCGCGCTGCTGGCTGCGGCGGCGCGCGCCGCGGTTGCAATGGCCGCGCCGGGCCCTGAAGTCTCCCTGCACGGCGACCTGGTGTCGCCCGCCGAAGATGAGGTCTCGACCGTTCAGGGCGCGCTCGGCAACGGGGACGGCAATGGAAACGGTAACGGCAACGGCGGCAATCCGAAGATCATCTACCTGCGCTACGCGGACGGCACCGAGACGCACACCTCGAACTACGACGCCTGCTCGGGGTCGGGCGCAGTGCCCAAGTTCGAATGCACCTTCGCGCCGACGCTGCTCGAGTGCCAGCGTCAGATCCAGGCCTACCTCGATCAGTGGTACGCCGACTTCAACGTCGTCTTCACGCTGACGCGGCCGACGAGCGGCAAGTACTACACGGAGGTGGTGTCGTCGGGCGGCGGCGCCTGGTGCAAGGTCGACGACAACGTCGCGGGCGTCGCGCCGTTCCTGTGCAAGGACCTGCAGGGCGGCGTCGCGTACACGTTCCAGGGCGGCCGCAGCGCGCGCGAGACCGCCGTGATCATCGCGCAGGAGCAGGCGCACCTGCTCGGCCTCGAGCACACCAATAACCCGCACGACGTCATGTACCCGACGATCAGCAGCGACACGATGGGTTTCGTCGACGGTGACTCCGACGTCAACGGCGACCGCTGCGATCGCGCGGCGCAGAACTCGTACCAGATGATGAAGAAGGCGCTGGGCGCGTGGCCGGGCGGACCGAAGGCGTCGCCGTTCGGCTGCATCGACGACACGCAGGCGCCGGCGGTGCGCTTCCTGTCGCCCGGCGACGGCGCGGCGATGGGCCACGATTTCACCGTCAAGGTCGACGTGCGCGACGACTGCGACGTGAAGAAGGTCGAGATCCAGGTGATGCCGCAGGGGCTGTCGGCGGTGGCCAGCGGCGCGCCCTACCAGTGGGACCTCACCGGCATTAACGGCGCGCAGACGATCACGGTGGTCGCCACCGACGGCAGCGGCCACACCGGCCAGGCCACGCTGGCGGTGACGGCGCCGGACACGCGCGAGCAGCTGGGGCCCGAGGACAATGACGGCGGCGTCGGCTGCAACGTCTCGTCGGGCGCGTTCAGCGCGGTCGGGCTGCTGCCGTCGCTCGCGATGTTCCTCCTCTTCACCGGCCACAACCGCCGCAGCCGCCTGCGGCGCGTGAAGGGCGCTCTGTCGCGCTAGCCGGGCTCTGGGGCTACCAGAAAGAACAATAGTCGCCCCGCGCGCCTGCGGCGCGGAGCGACTAGGAGTGGCCGAGGCGCCGGCGCAGCGCCCATTCCAGGGCCAGCAGGGAGACGCCGATCAGCAGCAGCGGCGGCGCCGACCAGACCTCCACGGACTGCTGGCGCCCGACGCGCACCTCGCGTGACGGGCGGATGGCGACGTCGTCCAGCTTCTCGAAGGCGTAGCTGCCGCCGGACGCCTGCGCGATCTCGCGCAGCACGCGATCGCGGGCGGCCACGTCGTCCAGCTCGGGCCCGCCCGCGCGCACCACGAACGTCTCCTCGTGATTGACGGCGCGCGCGTCGACGGTGGCGCGGCCGGTCAGCCGGTAGGCGCCGGGCGGCAGCGTGCCGAGGTCGACGTGGGCCTCGCCGTCCGCGTCGGTGGTGGCGCGCAGGCTGCGCGCGGGCTCGCTGTCGGCAGGCGCGGCCGTGCTGACGACCGCCAGCGTCACCTCGACGTCGGGCGCGGGCGAGTAGTCGGCGTGCATGGCGCGCACCCGCACCGCGATCGGCTGGTTGCGCCGGTACTCGAGCCGGTCGAGCTCCAGCCGCAGCAGCGTCAGGGCCGGATCCTGCACCAGCCAGCGGATGGCGTTCTCCCAGAAGCGCTGGAACGCACGCCCGTCGTCGCCCTCGCCGGCCGCCAGGAAGCCCCAGTGCCAGGCGCTGTCGGTCAGCAGCGCCAGCGCCCGGCCCTTGCCCGCGTCGGCCGCCACCAGCACGGGCGCCGGCTTGCCGTCCGCGCCCTTCAGGGTCGGGTGCGTCAGCAGCGTGGTCGCGCCGGGGCGCGCGCGCGGCACCTTGTTGATCCCCTCCAGCGGCGGCAGCTTGTTCCAGCGCTGCTCGTTGTCGCGCGGGTCGAGCACCAGCGACGTGACCGGGTGCGTGCGGCCTTCCTGCGTCAGCCGCGGCCGGAACGCGTCCGTCGTCAGATCGCTGTCGCTGACGCCGGTCGGCGCGGGCGGCGTCGGCGGCAGCTCGACGGGCAGCACGTCGCGCAGCGCGGTGACGCCGTAGCCGCCGCTGGTGAACGACAGGTCGCCGCCGATCATCGCGAGCGCGCCGCCGCCCTCGACGTAGTCGCGCACGTTGGGCAGGAACGGCTCGACGCCGTAAGGGGCGTAGTTGAAGTTCTGGAAGATGACGAGGTCGAACGACCGCAGCTGCTCCTCGAAGATCTCGTAGGTCGGGAACGGGATCAGCGACAGATCGTTCCGGTTCCACGGCTGCTCGTCGCTCTCCGTGCGCAGGATGAAGAACGACACCAGGTCGACGTTCGGATCCCGCCGCAGCATCGAGCGCACGAAGCGCTCGTCCCACGACGGGCGCCCCGACAGGTGCAGCACGCGCACGCGATCCCGGATCACCTTCAGCGCGAACGACTGTTCGTTGTTGCTGGTCAGCGCTTCGCCCCCCAGCACCGGCGTCGAGATCCGGAACACGAAGTTGCCCGGGTGGTCGGGCAGCCAGTCGAACGCGATCTTCTCCTCCGAGCGGTCGCCGCGCAGCACGACGCTGCGGGTGGCGATCGGCCGGCCGTCGCGCTCCAGCGTCACCTCGACCTGGCGGTCGGGCAGCCCGGTCTGCCGGATGACGGCCTCGATGGTGGCCGGCGTGCGCACGAACGCGAACTGATCCGCCAGCACCGCCGCCACCGACAGATCGCGCAGCGACTTCTCGCCGACGCCGACGGTGTGGACGGGGGCGCCCAGCGCGTCGATCGCGGCGCGCGTCGCCGCGTCCAGCGGCCCCTCGCCGATGCGCCCCGTGTCGACGCCGTCGGAGACGACCACCACGGCGCCCAGATCGCGCCCCGCGTAGCGCGTGCGCGCGTCGCCCAGCGCCTCGCCGATGCGGGTCGCGTCGGCGGCGGGCGGCGCGTGCAGCGACGCCGTGGTGGCGGGCGACACGGTCTCGCCGAAGCTGTAGAGGTCGACCTCGTGGCCGGCCTGCTGCCAGGCCGCCAGCCGGGGCGCCGCGCGCTCCAGCATCGCTGCCACCCGCTCCGCGCGCGACGGCCCGCCGTCCGGCGGCCGCACCTCCATCGACCGCGAGGTGTCGACCAGCACCGCCACCCGGTTGGGCAGGCGGGTCACCTGGCGCAGCTCCAGCGCGGGCTGCAGCGCGGTCACCAGGCAGGCCAGCACGCCGAGCGTGCGCAGGCCGAGCAGCAAGAGCCCCCGCCCGCGCCGTTCTTCCAGCAGCGACACCGTCGACAGCACGATCGCCAGCGCCGCGGCGGCGAACAGCAGCGCGACGCCCACCCGCCCGATGTGCGCCGTCGCGCCCAGCGCGATCCGCCACTCGTTGTAGCCCGGGGGCAGGTGGAACAGCGCCCTCATCGCGGCAGCCGTCGCGTGCGCAGGATGTAATCGATGTGCGCCTGTTCGGTCTTGTAGTCGAGGCAGAGCGCGTACATCACCAGGTTGATGGCGAGGCGGAACGCCTCCTCGCGCTGGTCGTCGCCGCCCGGGACCACCTCGTGCTCCCAGCGCCCGAAGCCGTCGCGGGCCAGCGCGCCGCCCAGGTCGTTCTGGGTGTAGACGACCGCCAGGCGGCGGTCGCGCTCGACGCCTTCCAGGATCGGCGTGGCGATGATCCGCCCCGGCGCGTCGCGCAGCACATAGAACGACTTCCAGAGCACGTGCGTCTCGGGGATGCGGATGGGCAGCTCGCCCGGCAGCGTCTGGGCCAGCAGGCGGCGCACCGACTCGTCGAAGCCTCCGCCCGCGCGCCCCTCGGCGGAGTCGATCAGCAGGAAACCGCCGTAGGTGATGTGGCGGCGCAGCCGCACGATGTCGGTCTCGGGAGGCAGCGCGAAGCGGCGGTCGCCCGACAGCACCAAGAACGGATAGCGGAACAGGTTCGGGTCGCCGAGGCGGACCTCCGCCGGATCGGAGGCCGTCGCGACGCTGGTGCGGCGCACGATCTCCCAGGCCAGGCGGCGCAGGGCGTTCGGCCGCGGGTCCGGCAGGCCGGGCAGTGCGACGCGCGCGAACCGGAACAGCGACCGGTCGCCGATGGCGAAGGCAGACCGCGCGCCCGTGCGGGTGGCGGCCCAGGCCGCGGCGCCGCCCGCGGCGGCACGACCGAGGGCGCGCAAGAATCGGCGGCGCGACGCCGGCCCGGGGCGCGTCACGCCCGTCCTCCCGCCGCCGCGGTCCGCGGCACCCTCTTCGCGTGGGCGGTCGTTTCTAATAAACTGGCGCTCGGATGCGCGTCCCGCCGATGGCCCAGCTGCTGGTGACGATGGTCGCCGCCGCCGCCGCCCTCCCGGCACGCGCCGCCGACGACCAGGCGCCCGCGTCGTCCGGGCCGTCCGCCGCCGCACCGTCCGAGCCCGCCCCGACCGCCGCGCCGTCCGAGCCCGCGCCCGGCGCCGAGAAGACGCCCGCCGCCGAGACGCAGCCCGGCCAGCCCGGACCGCCGCCCGGCCTCGCCCGGCCACCGAAGTCGTTCCCCAAGCTGCGCCAGCCGTCGCTGCTGCACAAGTATCAGCTCGGCATCGCGGTGCTGCCCGGCGTCGGATTCCGCGGGATCTTCCCCTACAAGGAGAACATTAACTGCGGACAGCAGGCCAAGCGCGTCTGCACCGGCATGCTGCCCCTGTTCATCGACGTGCAGCCGTCGTTCGGCTTCGCCGAGCACTGGGACGCGCTGATCGACCTGCGCTTCGGCGTCGGCACCGACTTCACCACCTCGCACCAGTTCGCCATCGCGCCCGGCTTCCGCTACTGGGTCGATCCCGAGCTCGGCACCAAGTTCTACGCCACCATCCAGGGCGTCTTCGATGCGACCGCCCAGCAAAATCCCGCCGTCCACGACAACGACTTCGGCGTCCGCAACGCGAACGGGTTCATGTTCGAGGTGATGCGAAACCTCGGCTTCTACCTGCAGTTCGGCGAGACGCTCGGCTTCCGGCGCTGGCTGCGCTTCGAGATCGACGGCGGGGTCGGCGTACAAGCCAGAATTCCGTGACGTGCGCGGGCGGGGCCGGATTCCACGAAGCAGCAAGCAACCTAATCTACTATCAAGGCCCAGATGATCCAGGTGAGCCGATTGGGCCAGGGGGACGTCGACGCGGCGGCCGGCATCCTGTTCGACGCGTTCGGGGCCGCCTACCGCCGCCGGGGCCACGCACCGCCGTTCCCGACGCGTGAAAGCGCGGCGTGGCTCTGCCGCGCCTACCTGGATCTGGATCCCGAGGGCTGCGCGCTGGCGCGCACCGGGGCCGAGGTGGTGGGCGTCGGCTTCGCGCACCCGCGCGGGGCGGTGACCAGCATCGGACCGCTCGCCTCGCGGCCGGGGGCGCCCGCCGGCGTCGCGCGCGCTCTCATGAGCGAGTTCGGGTCGATCGCGGCCGGTTCCACCAGCGTCCGCCTGTTCCAGGACAGCTTCAATCCGGATTCGTTCGGGCTCTACACGCGGCTCGGCTACGCGGTCGCCGACGTCGCGCCCTACCTGCTGGCCGAGAAGCTGGAGCCGCCGGCGGGGACGGACCCGAACGTGAGACCGCTGGCCGCGGGCGAACTGGCGGCCGTCGAACGCTACGACCGGATGCGCACGGGCGCGGATCGGCGCCGCGATCTCTCCCTGCTCGCATCGAGCGGCGGCGGGTTCCTGTACAGGACGGAGCCGCGCGGCGACACGCTGGGAGGCTATCTCTTCTTCCGCGCCCTTCCCGCGCGCGTCGTCATCGGTCCCGGGGTGGCCGAATCGGCGGAGATCCTGGCGGCGCTGGTCGACGCGGTGGCCGCCAGCCTGCCCGGACGCGCCGCCGTGATCCGCGCCTCGGCGTCGGCGCCGGTCCTGCTGAGGCGCGCGTTCGATCGCGGATTTCTCGTCGATCACCTGGGCAACCTCATGGTGCGCGGCGCGTACGTGCCGCCGCCGGCCCAGCTCTACGCGCTGTTCCCGGAGAGCCTTTAGCCGCCGCGCCCGCGCTGCCCGCGCGGTGGCGCCATGGTATCTTCTCACCGCCTCGCAGCGGCCGTCTCGGCCGTGCGCGGGGCCGGGTCATGGACGTTCGCTGCGATCGCTGTCAGACCGAATACGAGCTCGAGGACGATAGCGTCGCCGAGCGCGGCGCTTCCGTGCAGTGCACGACCTGCGGCCACACGTTCGTCGTGTCGAAGCAGGCGCCGGCGACCACGCCCACGCCCGGTCCGACGACGGAGATGAACGCGCCCGCCTGGCTGCTGACCACCGAGGAGGGCAAGGCGCACCGGTTCCGCGATCCGACGACGCTCCAGAAATGGATCGTCGAGCGGCGCGTCGGTCGCAACGATCGCGTCACGCCGCCCGGCGGCGGGATGCGCCGGCTGGGCGACATGGACGAGCTCCGGCCCTTCTTCGACCTCGTCGATCAGGCGGACCGCGCGTCGGCGACGCGCGGGGCGCGGCCGACGCAACCCGAGACCCCGCAGCGGCTGACAGCGGGGCCGCGCGGTTACCCGTCGTCCAGCTACGCGCCGTCCGACTACGCCACGCCCGACGAGGATGACGACGACGCGTTGATGGGCGGACGCCGGTCGCGCGGCGGCGCGCAGCGCGGTCGCGCGGCGGGACGGCTGGATTCGGAGATCACGGCCGGGCTGTCGGGGATGGGCATGGACGACAGCATCGACGTCGTGATGCCGCAACGAAAGCTCGGGAAATACCTGGTGCGCGGCCTCGTGCTCGCCGGGCTGGCCGTCGGCGCCTGGTACCTCGGTTCGCGGAGCAGCACCTCGAAGGTGGTCGCCACCGCTCCCGCTCCGGCCGTCTCTGCGCCCGCAGCGGCGCCCGCTCCGCCGGCTCCGGCGCCCGCGGCGGCGCCCGCTCCCGCGGCCGCGCCAGCCCCTGCTCCGGCTCCCGCCGCGGCTGCGCCGGCGGCGGCCGCCGCTCCCCCCGCCGCGGCGGCTCCGGCCGCGCCGCGCGCGGTTGCGCCCGAAGAAGCTCTGCCCGAGCCGGTGCCGTCGGGCTCGCGATCGTCCGCCCGCGCGGCGGCGTCGACCTCCGCCGACACCGGCGGCCACCCGCGCAGCTACGAGCTGCTGGTCGCCGAGGCGGATCACGCGCTCGAGAACGGCAACACCGCGAAGGCACAGAAGTTCATCGACGAGGCGCTGAAGATGCAACCGAACGGCGTCGCCGTCGTCACCAGCTCCGGCTTCCTGCTGCTCGACAAGCACAAGCCGCTCGCGGCGATCGGCGAGTTCAAGCGGGCGCTCAACAATTCGCCCAACTTTCCGCAGGCGCTGTTCGGGCTGGGTGAGGCCTACCGGGCCGCGGGCCAGCCGTCGCAGGCGGTCGAGGCCTACAAGCGCTACGTCGAGGCCGCGCCCGGCGCCGCCGACGCGCCGGCGGCGCGCCGCCAGATCCGCGAGCTCGAGAGCCAGCCGGCGCGGCCGAGCCATTCCGCGACAGCCACCGTTCCCGGCGAAAGCGTGCCCGGTTCGGCGCCGCCGCCCATGCCGCAGCCCGCGCCGCCGCCGTAGCGCGGTCGGCCCCGGCGGCGCGTCAGCTCGCCGCGGGCGTCGACGCGTCGACCAGATCGGCGAGCATGTCGACGATCTCGACGATCGATTGCACGGGCGCCGCGCCCTCGATCTCGCCCTTCAGCGCTGCGGGCGCGTCGCCGCCGGGATGCGAGAGCTGGTAGCGCGCGGCGCTTCCGCGCCAGATCGTCAGCACGCCGTCTCCCTGCTGCCGCTCCAGCCGCCGCCGCATCTCCGCCTCGGCGAGGGGCGCGGTGCCGTGCACGCTGAACTTCTGATCGAACGACGGATCGCCGGTCTTCACGCGCGGGAGCTTCAGCTTGTGCTCGGGGCTGCGCGCGAGCCAGTGCTTGTGCCGCTCGATGCTGGCGTCGGCGGCGGCGTGACCGGCGTTGCCGAAGCTCGCCTCGAGCTCGGTCGGGGTGCCGCGCTTGCGCATCAGCTTGATCGTGACGGGCTGTCCCCGCCGGTGCGTGTCGATGCGCGTGAACTCCAGCTCCCCCTCGGGGACGACGACCGCGTCGGGCCGCACCCCTTCCGGGCCCGTGCCGTCGCCCACCCCGGTCGCCAGCCGTTTCACGAACTCCTTCCACTCGGGAACGCCGACGCGCAGCACGCTGCGATCCTGGTACGGCAAGGCGCGCAGCTCGCCCACGGCCAGCGCCAGCAGGCCGAGCACCGAGAGGCAGAGCTCGACGGGCGACGCCTGCTCGTAGCCGCCGAGCGCCAGCAACACGAGGCCGTAGCCCGCCAGCCGCATGCCGCCACGATCGGAGATCAGCTCGATGGTCGCGAACGTCCAGCCGAAGAACGCCAGCACGTGCAGGACCCCGGCGATCGATCCGAGGGGCGGCAGCTCCAGGCGCAGGCCGTAGAGGGCGCTGGCCTGGATCAGATCGAAGCGCCAGAACAGCGCGACCACGAAGGCCACCGTCGCCATGGCCGCGACGATGGCGGGGACGCGCCAGCGCCGCTCCCGCCAGGGACGCGGCGGCAGCAGCACCGGCGCCAGCATCCCGGCGAACAGCAGCGCGATCTCGCCGGCGTCGACCAGCCCCGGCCCGCCCTGCGCCAGGAAGCGACGCAGCGACACCAGCGGGTCGCGCCCCTCCGTCGCCAGGCGCGACGCGACGTAGCCGAAGGCGTGAAGCGCGCCCGGCAGCGCGAACAGGGCCACGCCGATCTTTTGTCGGACCGACGTCCGTCCGAGCGCGAACGCGATCGCGGTCAGCAGCGCGAGGAACGCGTAGCCGGTCTGCGTGAAGGCGAACGGCCGCGGGTCGATGTGGCCGCTGAACACCGCCCATCCGCACAGCAGCGAAAAGAACAGCGCGATGACGACGGTCGAGAAGCGGATGGCCCGCGGATACAGCTCGCCGCGCCGGAACAGGCCGGTGAACGCCGCCACCATGACCGTCAGCGCCAGCAGCGCCGTCAGCTGGAACAGCCACCACCCGACCTTCGTCACAGCCTGCGTCGTGAACGAGCCGTAACCCCCCGTCATCAGGGCCGGACGAGGAAAGAACAGCCGGCCGGCTAGACGGTTGACCAGGAATTCAAGGACGGAAACGACGACCAGAAGCGCCGTCAGGTTTCCGGAGCGGGCACGCCGCATGGCGGATTCCATTGCGAGCGGCGGATTATACCCATGCTTTCGCGGGTGATCGCGTATGGTCAAGCCGCAGAGCGAAACTGCCGATGAGAATCTGGAAGCCCACGCTCTGAAATCGAAGAGATTGGGGTAGGTTCCCTTCCCACGACCTGTGCTAACATTGGAACCTGGAAGCCCGTGGTTAGTGTGACCGCCAGAAAAATTCGCAATCACGGCCGGGAGCGGGCCTCCCTGGGCGTGGGGCGGACGTATGCGGGCTACCTCATCAGTTACCCGAGCGTCGGTCGCGGCATGGTGATCTTTCGCGACCCGAACGGTCACCGCATGGTGACGACGCCGGTGCGGCGTGTGTTGGGCGACGCGGGCGGCGACCAGATCTACGTCGAGACCGAGAACTCGGTCTACTTGCTGACGTTCCGGGCCGAGCCGTTGCGCGAGATGCCTCATGCGCTCGCGGCCGTCACCAGTAGCCGCCAGCGCAAGGGCTGACGCCGCGCGCGACGCGGGGATTTGCCGGGGATTTCCCGGGGATTTCCGTGACGATGCCGGGACCGCCGCGTAAGCTCCGAGGCCTCATGGTCACGCGCGCACTGATCCTGGCGGCGGGAAAGGGCATCAGCATCGCGGATCCAGAGCTGCCGAACAGCCTGACCACGGTGGGTCGATGCAGCGTGATCGAGCGGCACCTCGCCCTGCTCGAGAGCATGGGCGTGGCGCGCATCGGCATCACCATCGGGTTCGCGGGCGCCGCCGTGCGCAAGCACATCGCCGCGTCGACGGTGCTGTCGGCGGCGACCAAGCGGCGCGTCACCTTCTTCGAGAACGCCGACTGGCAGGGTCCGAACGGCCTTTCGGTGCTGGCGGCGCGTTCGTTCGTCACGGAGCGGACGCTGCTGCTGATGGCGGACCAGATCGCCGCTCCGGCGCTGGTGCGCGAGATCGCGTCGCACGCGGTGGCGGGCGATCGCAGCGTGCTCGGCGTCGATCGCGACCTGTCGCGCGTGTTCGACATCGACGACGCCACCAAGGTGAAGCTGGCGGGCGATCGGGTCGCCGAGATCGGCAAGCAGCTCGGCAGTTACGAGGCGGTGAGCACCGGCCTGTTCGTCATCGCGCCGGCGCTGTGCGATGTGCTGGCCTCGCTGGATCGGCCGTCGCTGACGGAGGGCGTGGCGGCGGCGGCGGCGCGCGGCCAGGTGACCGCGCACGACGTCGGCACCAAGCTGTGGCAGGACCTGGACACGGCCGAGCAGAAGCTGCACGCCGAATGGCTGCTGCGCGTGTACGGCGACGAGCTGGCGCGCCCCGAGATGCAGGCAGCGCCGCCGTCGGCGGCGGCCGGGACGCTGGAGCTGATCGAACGGCTGCTCGCCGAGAAGGACCAGCCCGGGTACGTGCTGTTCAACCCAGGGCCGGTGATGACGTCGGCGCGGGTGAAGGCGGCGCTGGTCCACTACGACGTCTGTCACCGCGACGGCGACTACGCCGCAGTGGTCGCGCGGCTGCAAGAGAAGCTCCGGCCCGCGTTCGGCGCCTCGCCCGCGCATGAGATGCTGTTGCTGACCGGATCGGGGACCGCGGCGATGGAGATGTCGATCTCGTCGGTGGTGCCGCCCGGCAAGAAGCTGCTGGTGATCGCCAACGGCGCGTTCGGCGATCGCCTGGACGAGATCGCCGCCCTGCACGACATTCCGCGCGTGATGCTGCGCTACCGCTGGGGCGAGCTGCCGAACCCGCGCGACGTCGCGCGCGCCCTCGAGGCCGACCCGGACATCGCGGCGGCGGCGATGATCCACCATGAGACGTCAGTCGGCCTGCTGAACCCAGTCGGTGAGGTCGGGCGCCTGTGCCGCGCGCGCGGTGTCACGCTGATCGTCGACGCGGTGTCGTCGCTGGCCGGCGAGGACGTGGACGTCGTCCGCGACGGCATCGACATCTGCTATTCGTCGGCCAACAAGTGCCTGCACTCCGTGTCGGGCGTGTCGTTCCTGTGCGTCGCGCCCGAGGTCTGGCCGCGCCTGGCCGGCCTCAAGCCGCGCGTGTACTACCTGGATCTGGTGCGCCATCGCCAGTACCTGGAGCAGCTGCGCCAGACGCCGTTCACGCCCGCGGTATCGTCGTTCTTCGCGCTCGAGACGGCGCTCGACGAGCTGTACGAGCAGGGAGGCGTGCCGGCGCGGCGCGAGCTTTACCGGAAGCGCAACGCGCGCATCCGGCGTTTGTTCACCGACCTCGGCTTCGAATCGTTCAGCAACACCGGCCGCGAATCGCACACGATCTCGATGCTGCGGCTGCCTGACGGGCTGACCGTCGACGCCCTCTATGACGGGCTGAAGGGCCGCGGTTTCATCATCTACCGCGCCAAGGGCGAGCTGGCCGATCGCTACGTGCAGGTGTCGAACATGGGCGAGCTGCC
>DATBHU010000300.1:0-4949 GCA_036557265.1 Polyangia bacterium | reverse complement strand
GCACGTCATGGTCGAGGGCGGCGCGCGCATCATCGGCAGCTTCCTCCAGGCGCGGCTGGTCGACTACCTGGTGGTCACCATCGCGCCGCAGCTGCTGGCCGGGCTGCCGGCGGTGGCGCCCGGCGTCCGTTCGGGGGGGCGCGGCGCCGTCGCCAGCGTGGCGCGCTGGGTGAGCGCGCGCCTCGGCGACGATCTGGTGCTGGGCGGGGAGGTGGCGTGGCCGGCCGGCTGACGCTGATGTTCACGGGGCCGGGTCGGGTCGAGGTGGTGGCGCGCGAAGGCGGCGGAGACGACGACGGCGGCCCGGGCGCGCCGGCGCCGCCCGGCCAGGTGCTGGTGCGGACGTTGGCGTCAGCCATCAGCGCGGGGACGGAGCTGCTGGCGTTCCGCGGGCAGATCCCGCCCGGCACGGCGCTCGACGAGACGCTGGGGGCGCTGGCGGGCGGCACGTTCGCGTATCCGTTCCGCTACGGTTACGCGGCCGTCGGCGAGGTGGCGGCGGTGGGCGCGGGCGTCGACGCCGCCTGGCGCGGGCGGCGCGTGTTCGCGTTCGAGCCGCACGCCACCGCGTTCACCGCCGCGCCCGCGGATCTGGTGGCGGTGCCCGACGGGCTCGCGCCCGAGCGGGCGGCGCTGCTGGCGCACATGGAGACCGCCGTGAACCTGGTGCTCGACGGCGCGCCGCTCGTCGGCGAGGAGGTGCTGGTGATCGGTCAGGGGACCGTCGGTCTGCTGGCGACGGCGCTGCTGGCGCGCTTCCCGCTGGCGCGGCTGACGGTGTGCGAGCCGCTGCCGCTGCGCGCGAGCGCGGCGCGCGCGCTCGGCGCCCGTCACGTCGCCGCCAGCGCCGACGACGCGGTCCGGGCGGTCGGCGCGCGCGGCGCCGATCTGGTGTTCGAGCTGTCGGGCGATCCGGCGGCGCTGGACCTGGCCATCGCCGCCGCCGGGCACGAGGCCCGCATCGTCGTCGGCTCGTGGTACGGCGGCAAGCGCGCCGCCGTCAATCTGGGCGGGCGCTTCCACCGGCGCCGGCAGCGCCTCGTCAGCAGCCAGGTGAGCCGGATCGCGCCGGGCCTGTCGGCGCGCTGGGACCGCGAACGCCGGTTCGGCGTGGCCTGGAACGCGCTCGCGGAAATCGATACGCTGCCGCTGGTCAGTCACCGCTTCCCGTTCGCGGACGCGCAGGCGGCCTACGAGCTGATCGATCGACACCCCGAGCGCGTGCTGCAGGTGCTGCTCGCGTACGGATGACAACGAAAGCGAGACGAGCCCATGGCCACCACCTATTCGATCGGTCTCCTCCGTGACTTCGTCGCCCAGCACTACCTGATCGGCGGCGACTGGGGGCGCGAGAACGATCCTCACTCGCACCACTACCGTCTCGAGGCCGTATTCGAGGGCGAGGCGCTGGACCGGCACGGTTACCTCGCCGACATCTCCGTCGTCGAACCGCGGCTCGACGAGGTCGTCGCGCGCTACCGCGACAAGATGTTGAACGACCTGCCCGAGTTCGGGGACCAGAACCCTTCGCTGGAGCGCTTCGCGGCCGCGATCGTCGATCGGGTGGTGGAGCCGCTGCGGGGCGGCGGCGTACGCGTGCTGACCGTCAAGCTGTGGGAGAGCGACACGGCCTACGCCAGCTGCCGGCGCGCGCTCGGCTGAGCGGGCGCGCCCGCGCATGCTCCGGATCGCGTTCGTCGTCTACGGCAGCCTCGACAACGTCTCGGGCGGCTTCATCTACGACCGCGCGCTGGTCGGCGCGCTGCGCGCCGCCGGCCACCAGGTCGACGTCGTGGCGCTGCCGTGGCGGCGGTACGCGGCCGCGGTGGCCGCCGCGGTGGTGGGCGCCGCGCGCGGGTGGCGCCGGCGGGCGGCGGGCGCGCCCTACGACGCCGTCGTCGAGGACGAGCTGGTGCACCCGTCGCTGTTCCTGCGCGGCGGCGACGGGCGGACGCCGCCCGCGCGCGTGCGGCTGGCGCTGGTGCACAACCTGCGGAGCGCTCAGCCGGGCGAGCCGCTGGCGGCGCTGAAGCGGCGCATCGAGCGCCGCTATCTCCGCGGCGTCGGCGGCGTCGTCGCCGTCTGCGCGCGGACGCTGGGCGACGTGCGGGCGCTCGCGGGCGGCGATGTCGCGGGCGTGGTGGTCCACCCGGGACGCGACCACGTCGCGCCGGACGTCGACGCGGGCGCGGCGGCGGCGCGCGCCCGCGAGCCGGGCCCGCTCCGCCTCCTGCACGTCGCGGCCGTCCGCCCGGCCAAGGGGCTCGCGCGGCTGCTCGACGCGCTGTCGCTCGCGCGCGCGCGCGGCGCCGACTGCGTGCTCGACGTCGTGGGCAGCCTCGAGGACGCCGCGCACGTGCGGGCGATGCGCGGGCGGATCGCGGACGCCGGGCTCGCCGGGCGGATCACCCTGCACGGCGAGCGCACGGGCGCCGCGCTTTTGCAGCTTTACCGGCGCGGCCAGCTGTTCGTGCTCCCGTCGGATCGCGAGGCCTACTCGCTCGCCTGTCTGGAGGCGCTCGGGTTCGGGCTGCCCGTCGTCGCGACATCGCGCGGCGGCCTCGGCGAGCTGGTCACGCCGGGCCGCGACGGGCTGCTGCTGGATCCCGACGACACCGCGGCCTGGGCGGCGGCGCTGGCGCGGCTCGCCGGCGATCGCGACGCGCTCGCCACGATGGCCGCGGCGGCCGTCGCCCGCTACCGCGCCCACGCGACGTGGCGGGAAGCGGCCGCCGCCGTGGCGGCGTTCATCGTCGAGCGGTCGCGGCGGTGAGCGGCGCGGCCGCGGCGGCGCCGGCGCCGCCGGGCAAGCGGCCGATGACGATCAACCAGTCGCGCGCGAAGAACGCCAGCGTCGGCAACATCAGGATCGTCGCGAGCGGCGTGACGAACGCCGCCGGCAGCACGGGGGCGAGCGCCGCCGCCACCAGCGTCATCTGCAAGCCGGCGAAGATGCGCGTCAGCGGCCGCCGCGTCACCCGCTCGAGGAACACGGGCAACCCGAGCCACCGCCGCGCGCTGATCGCCCCCTGGTAAACGTAGTACGCCGCCCCGAGCGCCAGGTACCAGGGCGGCAGCCGCCCCCACGCGACCGCGCACAGCGGCGCCGCCAGCAGCCCGAGCGCGTCCATCGCCCCGTCGAGGTGCGTCCCCAGCGCCGTCACGGCGCCGCGCCGCCGCGCCAGCCCGCCGTCCGCGCGATCGGCGAGCGCCGCCGCCGCGTAGAGCAGCGCCGGCACCCACCGCACGGGCCCGCTCGGCGGCAGCAGCGTGAACCCCGCCACCAGGCAGGAGAGCAGGGCACGGCCGAGCGTGACCCAGGTCGGCAGCGCGAGCGGCGCGGCCGCCGGCGCCAGCGCGCGCGCCCACCACAGCGTCGCCGCGGCGATCAGCCAGGCGCCGGATGCCGGGAGCGCGAAGGCGAGCGCCGGGCGCGGCGCTCCGCCCTCGACGACCACCGACGCGACGCCGACGGCGGCGAATCCCAGGCAAATGGCGAGTCGGAAACTGCGATCGCGAGGCATCACGACGTCCGCGCCCTGAATATACGGCGCCGTAAACAAATTTGTCGGCCCGGGGTGTCGCGCCTCGAACCGACTCTGTCGAGGCGCTACCGCGTCCAGATCGAGACTTCGGCGAGCGACAGGTAATTCGTCCCGGCGAGCTGCACCCTCACGAAGCGGCCGGGCGCGTTGAAGGTGACGCCGGTCGGGGCCCCGCCCTGACCCGCGACGTCGACGGTCTGCCACGTCGCTCCGTCCGGCGACACGGCGACGTTGAAGTTGGTGAGCCGATCCGCGCAGCAGTCGGCCCGGTTGTACACGTCCACGAAGGCGATGTCCGTCGTCGCGCCGAGGTCCGCCTGCCACCAGGGCTGGAATTCGAAGTCCGTGTGGGTGACGGAGCCGTCGAAGTAGTTGCCGTCCGCGTTGCCGTCGGCGGCGCGGTCGGCCGTCCCGCCGTAGGCCGTGCTCGACTGCGTCGTCGCGATGGGATTCACGATCCGGTACGGCGCCTGCGCGAGCCAGATCGCGCCGTCGCGGCCGAGGACGACCTGGTCGACCCGGTTCGGTCCGGGGGAAGTGGCGCCGACGCCGGTGTCGCCGGCCCAGCTCGTCGAGCTGAGCCAGAACGCGAGCGGGTGCGCGCTCGGATCGATGGACCGGTGGTACACGATGTTGTCAAAGCCACGCGCGAACACGTCCAGGTGCCCGGGCGCCCACGACGCCAGCCCCGGCCTCGCCCCGCCCGCGAAGACTCCGCCCAGCGAGCTCCAGCCGCTCCACAGCCCGGTCGACGGATCGAACGACTTGCGCGCCATGGTCATGTCGGCGCGCGTGACCTGCACGACGTCCAGCCGCCCCGAGCTCGCGCCGACGGCGGCCGGACCGCCCCAGATGCCGCCCGGCGGCTGGCCGAGGTCCTCCCAGGCGGACCAGCTCGCCGCCGCGAGGCACGAACCGCTGCACGATCGGTGATAGGTGGTCGCCACCGTGCTCGCGAAGACGTCGAGCCGCCCGTTGGGCGAGCTGGCGATCGCGGGCTCGAAACCCAGCGCGGCGTTGCCCGGCGGCCGACCGAGCGGCGTCCACCCCTGCCAGCTCCCTCCCTCCAGATGCGCGTACCAGAGGCCGTTTTCGGAGCCGATGACGACCGCGTCCACTTGCCCGGGCTGCGGCGACACCACCGCGGGCCCGCCCAGCGCGACGGTGCCGGGGATGACCTGATCCCATCCCGGCGCGCAGGCGCCGTTGTCGCACGACCGGTGCCAGACGGAGCGGTCGGCGGCGGTCCCGAACACCTCCAGGTGCATCGGACCCCATGACGCCACCGCCGGCGTGCCGACGAACGCGCCGCTCGGCGACGTGCCGAGCGAGCCCCACGCGCCGAAGGTCTCGACCGGTCCGTAGTTGTTGTCCCGCCGCGGGAACTCGATGAAGCGCACGGCG
>DATBHU010000299.1:0-2623 GCA_036557265.1 Polyangia bacterium | reverse complement strand
TCGTCGAGACGCAGGCGACCGTGAAGCTGGTGGCGACCCCCAAGCTCGACGAGCACGTCTATCAGGTGGCAGCGCTGAAGAACCCGGCCGCCTACGCGCTGCTGGAGGGGCGGGTGCGCAGCTACCGTGGCGGCTCCTATGTGGGCGACTCGCGCCTGCACCACCAGGGCGTGGGCGCGCCGTTCGAGGTGTCGCTCGGGATCGACGAGGAGCTGAAGGTCGAACGCAAGACGCTGGACGACAAGGACCAGGGCGCCGGCTTCCTGAGCTCGACGAAGCACATCTTCCGCGGCTACCGCAACAAGCTGACCAACCGCGCCGCCGGCCCCGAGACCGTCGAGCTGCGCGAGAACATTCCGGTGTCCAGGATCGACGACGTGAAGGTCGAGCTGCTCGCCAGGCCGACCACGGCCGGCTACCAGCTGGACGCGGCGCGCGGCTTCGTCACCTGGTCGATCAGCCTCGTCAGAGGCGAATGGCGCAACGTCGACATCGGCTACGCGATCCACCTGCCCGACAGCTGGCAGGTGCCGGGCCGGTAGCGCCAGCACGTCCGCCGGCATCGGGCAAAACCTGACATCGGCGCGCGGGGCGGCCGGGATCCGCGGCCATCCGATCGGCGTGATTAGCTTCTCGCGCCACGACCGCCATAGGAGCCCGCCATGAAAATCTCCGACACGATGATCGCCCTCTCGCTCGCGTTGTTGAGCAGCGCGAGCGCCGCCCTGGCCGCCGAAGCCGCCAAGAAGCCCGAGTCGGCGAAGGGCGCCGCCCTGTCGATCAACGCCGATGAGGTGAAGTGGGGCGAGGCACCGCCCGACCTGCCCAAGGGCGCGCAGTTCGCGGTGCTGCACGGCGACCCGACGACGAAGGCCCCGTTCACGCTGCGGATCAAGCTGCCGGACGGCTACAAGGTCCCCCCGCACTGGCACACCCGCGACGAGCAGCTGACGATCCTGTCGGGGACGTTCGTCCTGCACATGGGCGACGCCATGGATGCCGCGGCCGACACCCTGACGGCGGGCGGGTTCCACTACCTGCCCGGCAAGATGCACCACGCCGCCGAGGTGACCGGCGAGACGGTGCTGCAGGTCGACGGCCTGGGGCCGTTCGACATCCACTACCTCAATCCGGCCGACAACCCGAATCCGAAGGCGGCGGGCGCGGCGAAGAAGTAGCGGCGCGGAGCGCGGCGCTAGAAGAAGAACCGGAAGCCGAGCTCGGCGCGGTGGTTGTGTGACGACGGGTGGGCGCCGCCGTCCGGCTCGCCCTGGAACGGGCGGTCGCCGAAGTACTGCTGCGCGTACTGGTACGAGACGCCGAACTGCACGGCGGGCGTGAGCGCCGCGTAGGCGTTGGCGTCGACGTACTGCTGCCAGTAGAAGACGCCGCCGCGGCTGTTCTCGGGGGTGAGGCTGACGATGTTGGTCGACTTGAGCCGCGAGTAGTTGGCCGACACCCAGACGCGCCCGCCCGCGCCGGGGAGGTAGTACTGGAGGCCGACCACGATGGCGCGCCAGTTGATCGACTGCAGGTTGCCGTCGGCGTCGAAGGTGACGATGCCGCTGTCGATGTTCGGGTGATAGATCGGCGCGGGCATCAACCCGGCCGGGTTGGGCAGGGTCGGGAACAGCGCCCCGCCGGTCAGCCCGGTGTAGAGGTCGGAGATGCCGGTCCCGATCGTGAACTCCGCGTTCAGCGACAGCGCGTTCTCGCGGTTCCACGGCGCGGCGAACAGCCGCCCTGGCGTGGCGCGCGCCGGGATGATCGGCACGAACGCGTCGACGGCGAGGCCGCGGCCGAAGCCGACCTTGGGCTCGCCCGGCACGGGCAGGAACTCGGCGACGGCGAAGCGGCGCCAGACGCCCGACACGCCGATGGCGAGCGGCTGGATGTCCGGCTGGCCGAAGCCCTGCGCGCCGACGCCGCGCCACTTGTCGACGCTGACGCGGATGCCGCCCTGCACGTCGGGCACCTGGCCGTCGCGCTGGACGGGCCGCACGGCGGCGGCGGCGACGTCGATCGTCACGCAGCAGAGCGGGACCGAATACGTCAGCCGGATCTGCGGCTGCCGGTGATAGACCTCGCCGGCGATGCCGAGGAAGGCGACGCTGTGCGGGTAGAAGCCGGCGCCGCCCCAGCCGAACAGATCGTGGTACTGACCGGCGAGCAGCTCGAGGCTGGACCCGCCGAACGTCTGTCGCAAGCGGAAGTAGAACAGGCGCATACGCAGCGACGGCGTCGTGTACAGCGTCGACTCGGTGGCGTCGCTCGGCTGCACGCCGAAGAAGTCGACCTCGACGTGGCCGATGGCGGTCATCCGCTCCCACTCCGGCGCCTTCAGGATGAAGCCGAACAGCGAGTTGTTGGCGGTCATCTGCGTGCGGCCGTGCACGCCGGCGTAGGTGCCGGGGCGGGCGAGCATCGTGTTGTTCGCCGACGGGCCGTAGCTCTGCGTGCTGTCGTGCATGCCGTTCAGCTCGACGAAGCCGTAGAGGTTCGACTTCCAGCGCGCCCACAGGGTGTCCGCCGCCTGCGTCCAGGGCGACGTCGGACCCGATACGACGACGATGTCCCGCCAGGTCAGCGGCGACGCGGGAGCGGCCGGCGCGGGGACCGGGAG
>DATBHU010000298.1:0-9543 GCA_036557265.1 Polyangia bacterium | reverse complement strand
GGCGTTCCGATCCACGACGACCGCCGCTGGTACTAGAAGCTGACGCTGGACGGCGCGCAGGCGGGGCTGTCGTGGATGACCATCCTGCGCAAGCGCGAAGGGTACCGCGACGCGTTCCGCGGCTTCGACCCGGCGGCCGTCGCGCGCTTCGGCGAGCGCGACGTCACCCGCTTGATGAAGCACGCGGGCATCGTGCGCAACCGCCTCAAGATCCGCTCCGCGATCGGAAACGCGCGCGCGTTCCTCGCCGTCGCGGCCGAGCACGGCTCGTTCGACGCCTGGATCTGGGCCGCCGTCGGCGGCAAGCCGCTCACCGGGACCGCCCGCGGCCGCGGCGACATGCCGGCGCGCACGGCGCTGTCCGACGCGCTGTCGAAGGAGCTGCGCGAGCGCGGCTTCTCGTTCGTCGGGTCGACGATCGTCTACGCGTTCATGCAGGCGGCCGGCCTCGTCAACGATCACACCGTCGGCTGCTTCCGCCGCGCGCAGGTGGCGGCGCTCGCGCGCGCGGCCCGTCAGCGCGGCAGGTGAAAGCCGTCGCGCAGGCCGCGGCGCCCGAACAGCACGTCGGCGGTCAGCGCGGCCAGCTGGGTCTCGATCTGCTCGGGCGCGGCGTCGGCGCGGATGGCGGCGGGCAGCGCGGTCGCGCCGTAGGTCGTCACCAGGAAGATGCGCGTCGCCTCGGCGCGCTCGGCCGGGTGCGCCTGGCCGTACGCCTCGACCAGGTCGACCAGGTCGCGCGGGCGCCGGCCGGCGGCGGCGGCGCGGCTCCAGGCGACCATCAGCTTGGCCTGGAAGTTCCGGAACGCGCCCAGCAACAGGGCGGGGTGGACGTCGCGCGGCGGCTGGGCCTCGAGGAACGGGCGGTAGACGGCGGGTTCGGCCATCTGCCGCCCGAGGTCTGAGGAGGCGAGGCGATAGAGCACGGTCGCGACGACCGACGGATCCGCGATCATCGTCCGCGGGCTCTCGCCGCGGCGAAGCACGGCGTCGTTGCCCCGGACGTCGGCGAACACCGACAGCCGGCGCAGCTCGTCGCGATCGTCGCTGCCCGCGTTGGGGCGCCACTCCGCCGCCACGACTTGCAGGAACTGGATGTAGCCGAGGCGCAGCGCCGTCGCGTCGGAGGCCGGACAGTCGCTCTCCGGATCGATCACGTCCATGATCGCCGCGCCGAACCCTGCCACCAGGTCGACCATCGTGCTGCGGTCGCGGCGGCCCGGGCTGTCGTCGACCCAGATGATCGGCGCGCCGTCGTCCAGCGTCGTGCGCCACCAGCCGAGGCGGATCTGCCGGTCTTGAACCGGATCGCTCGACACCACCGGCTGGCCGAGCGCGATGGTCGTCTGCGTTGCGTGCCGGCCCGCCGTGTGCCCGGCGAACCGCTTGGCCATCGCGTAGGTGCGCAGCAGCTCCGCGCCGAAGCCGTTCGCCAGCAGGCGGCGGACGTAGTACGCCTCGGCGTCGGTGCGCGTCGTCAGCTCGAAGCCGGTCGCCGGCGGCGCGCCGTTCGCCGTCGCCGGCCGGCGCAGCAGGAGGTAGTCGTCGTCGCGTGTCGTACACGCGAGCAGCGTCGGGGCGAGCAGCGTCAGGGCGGCGATCGACAGGCGCGTCATGTCGGAAGGACACCGGCGTTTGCCCGAGGTTCCCGGGCCGCGCGGCCGGCGATCAGAACTCGTGGCCGACGGCGAGCTTGAGGGGAAACACGCGCGAGAAGCCGGTGACCGACGCGGCGCGCGTCCAGACCCAGTAGCGGAAGTCGATCCCGAACGCCTGCACCATCAGGAACCACTGGCGGAACGTCGCGGACAGCTCGAGGCCGAAGCCGCTCTCGACGCGCAGGATGCGGCCGCCGCCGCTGACGAACAGCAGCTCGCCGCGCAGCACCGTCAGCACCGGCTCCAGATCCAGGCGGACGGCCGAGTTCATCACCGTGATCGGGTAGCCGAGCGAGATGAGATCGATGCGGAAGCCGCGCGCCGTCACGCCGCCGGCGCTCTCCCACTGGTGGGCGAGGCCGAGGTGGTTGCGCACGTACGAATTCGACGGGAACGCCATGTCGACGCCGACGGCGTTGGTCGACAGCCCCGGGTTCGCCAGCTCGCCGTCCTCGCGCAGCACGTGCACGTAGGTGAGCGACAGCCGGAACGGCGACAGCAGCACGGGCGGCGGCGGCGGTGGGGCGTGGTAGGCGGGCGCGGGGCGGGGCGCGGGCGGTGGTGGGGGCGGCGACGGCGGCAGCGGCGTCACCTCGGTCCCGCTCGCCGGCGGGGCGGCCTGCGCCGGCGCCGTCGCGTTCGGCGGAGCGGCGGCCGGCGCCGCCTGCGCCAGCACCCCGCACAGGGCCAGCAAGCAGCCCGGCGTCATGTCGGCTGCTTCTCGTCGAGCGCGGCCAGCACGTCCTCGATCGCGACGCCGGCCCAGTAGCGGGCGAAGTTGCGCCCCGTCGACAGCGTCCGCGAGCGCATCCTGTCGATGTACACGGTCCCGTTCAGATGATCGATCTCGTGCTGGAGAATGCGCGCGTACCAGCCGCGGGCGTCGATGACGATGGGCTCGCCCTTGTGGTCGAGGGCGTGGACCCGCACGGAGCGCGCCCGCGGCACGACCGCCTGGAAGCCTTCCAGGCTCAGGCACCCTTCATAGAATTCCACTATCTCGGGCCCGAGCTCGAGCCGCGGGTTGACGATGACGTGAAACGGGACCGGCGTCCGCTCAGTAGCGGCCGATTCTGCCGTGTCCTCAATTACGGCTAATTGCAGCGATAACCCGATTTGGGGGGCGGCGAGGCCGACTCCAGGGGCTTCCCTCATGGTCTCGCGCATCAGTTCGATGAGACGCTGTACCTCCGGGGAACGAATTTCTGCAGGCTCCAGGGTTTTCCCTGACTGGCGAAGTACGGGTTCACCGACTTGAACTATGTGCAAACGCATGGGCAAATGATGCCTCCTTATCGTTCCCCGCAAAATCTTTCGCCGCCCACTTCACTTTGCTTGGGGCGGAACGACATTGCTCGGCACCCGCCGGGCGGGCAAATGCGAGGCGAGCCATGATTCGAGTACTGGTCGTTGATGACCACGACATCGTGAGAGATGCGCTGGCGAGCTTGCTCGGCGACGTATCGGACTTCCAGGTGGTCGGGGTTGCGTCGAGCATCCGCGACGCGCTGCCGTTGCTGGACAGTGCACGGCCTGACATCGTGCTGGCGGATCTCTCGCTGGGCGACGGCAGCGCCGTCGAGCTGGTGCGGGCGCTCCGGCGCGGGCGCCTGAAAGGCCGGGTCATCGTGATCACCGGCTTCTCGGACGAGTTCGCAGCCGCCGAGGCGCTGACCGCTGGAGCCACCGGCTACGTGCTGAAGTCGCAGCCGACTTCGGAGCTGCTGGAGGCGATCCGGACCGTCGCCGACGGACGCAAGTACGTCGCGCCGTCGCTGGAGCGCCGGCTGGCGCTGCGGTCGATCGCCGGCGAGGCGGCCTCCGCGAACGGCGCCGTCGGTCTCGAGCGGCTCTCGCCGCGCGAGGTCGAAGTGTTCCGCCTGGTGGTCGCCGGCTCGTCGAGCAAGGACGTGGCCCGGCGCCTCTGCATCAGCGTCAAGACCGTCGAGACCCACCGCACGAACATGAACCGCAAGCTGGCGGTCAGGACGACGGCGGATCTGGTGCGCTTCGCCGCGGCGCACGGCATCGCGGTGGCGCCGCGCGCCGACGTCGCGACGGTGCCGCCGGAGGTCGCCGATCGAACGGCCGCCACGATCGGCCGCCGCGACGGCATGGTCTGAGCATTCGCCGCGGCGCCGCGACGCCGCGACGTCGATCGTTACGGACGATCGTCGTTGGCGAAACATCGTCGCCGCGAGACGATGTGCTAGATTGATGCGCGTGAAGATTCCGCGGTTGCTCGTGGTCGCTTGCGCGACGCTGGCGCTGCTGGTCGCGTGCGCGACCGGCGAGCTGCGCGGCTCCGTCGACGACGACGACGGCGGCGACACGATGTCTCTCACGGACAGCGTGGACCTCCTGCCTGCGAGCGCGGGCGTGCAGCTGGCGCCACCGCCCTCGGGCGGCGATGTCTTCCTCGATCTCCAGTTCCCTCCGTCGCGCGTCGCGACCGCCGACGTGTTTCGGCCGCCTCAGGGCTGACCTAGCAGCTCGATAGCCCCCTGAGAGCGTGGTTCGTGGTGGGCCGGCCATCGGCCTGTCTGCGTCCACGCGCGTCCGTCACACAGCTTCGGAGGAAAATCGATGTTCGGTCCTGGTCCCTGTTCGCGCTACCGTCGTTGTACCGCCGTATTCGTCTCCCTGGCCGCCTTCGCCGCCGCGCCGCCATGGCCCGCGCTTCGCGCCGCCGGGCCGTCGCCGGGCGTCGCGCCGCTCACCCTGGAGGAGGCGCTCCGGCTGGCCGAGCAGGCCAGCCCGCTGGTCCGCCGCGCGCACGCCGAGCACCAGGTGGTGGTGGCGCGGGAGGTGGGCGCCTCGCTGCTGATGCCGGCCAATCCCCTGATCGTCGGCGGGGTGGGGCCGCGGCGCGAACGCACCGGCCCGATCGACGAGCGCGGGCTGCAGTACTTCGCCCACGCCGAGCAGATGGTGGAGATCGGGGGGCAGCGTTCGGCGCGGCGCGAGGTGGTGAGCAAGGCGCGGCGCACGGCCGAGCTGCGCGTCGAGGTGGCGCGCGCCGAGACGCGGGCGCGCGTGCGGGCGGCGTACGTCGGGACGCAGCTGGCGCTGGCGCGGGTGGACGCGGCGACGGAGCGGGAGGCGCTGGTGGCCAAGCTGCTGGAGGCGGTGCGCGCCCGGGTGGCGGGCGGCGCGTCGTCGAACGTCGATCTCGAGCTGGCCCGGCTGGAGCGCGGGAGCGCGGCGCGCGCCCGCATCGACGCGACGCTGGCGGCGACGGACGCGCTGGCCCGCCTGCGCCTGCTGGTCGGGTTGCCGCCCGGGCAGAAGCTGGAGGTGGAGCGGCGGACGCTGCCGCCGGCCGCGCGGGGCGAGACGCTGCCGGGGCTGCTGGCGCGGGCGCAGGCGCAACGGGCCGAGCTGGCGGCGCTGGCGTCGGGCGTCGAGGAGATCGACGCCGACATCGTCCGCCTGCGGCGCGAGGCGATCCCCAGCCCGACGCTGTTCGTCGAGGTGCAGCGCGATCTGCCCGGACAGATCTTCGTCGGGGGCGGGCTGGCGGTCCCCATCCCGGTCTGGCGGCGCCAGCAGGGTGAGCTGGCGGTCGCGCGCGCCGATCGGTCGCGCGTGCTGGACGAGCGGACGCTGGTGGCGCGCGACGTCGCGCTGGAGGTGGAGCGCGCGTTTCAGGCCGAGGGCGCGCAGCGCGAGATGTCGCTGCTGATGGATCGCGAGGTGCTGCCGGCGGCCGACGCCGCCGTGTCGCTGATGACCGAGGGCTGGCGGGCCGGCAAGTTCGACCTGTTCAGGCTGCTGCAGACGTCGCGCGACGCGAGCGAGGCGCGTCGCCTGTACCTGGAGACGCTGGGGCTGCTGTGGGAGTCGTCGATCGCCCTCGATCGCGCGGTGGGGGCGCCATGAAGACCGCGACGAAGACGGAGATGAAGGCGGAGACGAGGACGGAGATGAACACGGAGACGGAGATGAAGACGCCGATGCTGATGTCGAGGAAGCGGGTGCTGATCGGGGTCGGCGCGGCCGCCCTGATCGCCGGCGGCGCGCTGGCGTTGCGGGGCAGCTCGTCGTTCGGCAGCGGGCCGACCTCAAAGGTCGCGGCGGTGTCTGCGGCGGTGCCGGCGGCCGGCGCGAGCGAGGCGCGCAAGAGCCTGGCGCTGGCGCCGGCGGCGCAGGCCCGGAACCCGGTGAAGGTCGCCGCCGCGGAGCTGGCCAAGCTGGCCGGCGACATCCAGGTGGTCGGCACGGTCACCTTCCACGAGGATCACTTCGCGGTGGTCGGGCCGCTGGTGCCGGGGCGGATCTCGAAGGTGTCGGGCGGCGTCGGCGACAAGGTCCGGCGCGGGCAGGTGATCGCGGAGATCGAGAGCAGCGAGGTCGGGCAGGCGCGCGCCGAGCTGGTGTCGGCGAAGGCCCGGTTCGCGGCGGCGGACGCGAACTTGAAGCGCGAGACGGATCTGGCCGAGAAGAAGATCTCGTCGTCGCGCGAGCGCGAGCTGGCGCACGCGCAGTGGGTGACCGAGCAGGCGGGGGTGCGGGCGGCGATCATGCGGCTGCGCGCGATCGGCCTGACCCCCGGCGACATCGACGAGGCGGAAAAGCACGACCTGGGCGGGCGGGTGCAGATGCGCGCCCCCATCAGCGGCACGGTCATCGAGCGCAAGGTGACGCTCGGGCAGGCGGTCGAGCGGGCGACCGACGCGTTCAAGATCGCCGACACCTCGCACGTCTGGGTCAGCCTCGATCTCTACGAGAAGGATCTGGCGCGCGTTCACGTCGGCCAGGAGGTGGAGATGCGCACCGACGCGCTGCCCGGCGAGCTGTTCCGCGGGCGCGTCGCCTTCATCGTCCCGGTCATCGACGAGGCGACGCGCACGGCGAAGGTGCGCCTCGAGTTCCCCAACCCGAAGGACGCGCTGCACGCCGGCCAGCTGGTGACGGCGCGCATCGTCGCCGATCCGAAGCTGGTGTCGAGCGAGGTGCTGGCGGTCCCGCGCAGCGCCATCGAGCAGGTCGAGGGCAAGACGGTGGTGTTCGTGAAGGCGGGCGAGGCGTTCGAGCGGCGCAACGTGCTGCTCGGGACGTCGGGCGGCGATCGGGTCGAGATCCGCAAGGGGCTCGCCCCCGGCGAGATGGTGGCGATCGACGGCGCGTTCCTGCTCAAGAGCGAGCTTCTGCGATGAACCTGGGGCGCATCGTCGACCTCGCCGTGCGGCGGCGCGGGGTGGTGCTGTCGATCTGGGCGGCGGTGTTCGTGTTCGCGCTGATGTCGGTGCGGCGGCTGTCGATTGACGCCGTCCCCGACGTCACCAACACGCAGGTGTCGATCCTGACCAGCGCGTCCGGCCTGTCGCCGCTGGAGGTCGAGCAGTACCTGACCTTCCCGATCGAGACGGCGATGAACGGCATGCCGCGCGTGGCGGAGATCCGCTCGATCAGCCGGACCGCGGTCTCGGCGGTCACCGTGGTGTTCGAGGAGGGGGTCGACGTCTGGTTCGCCCGGCAGATGGTGAGCGAGCGGCTCAAGCTGGCCGAGAACGACATCCCGGCGGGCTACGGGCGCCCCGAGCTGGGCCCGGTGTCGACGGGGCTGGGCGAGATCTACGAGTTCTATCTGACGTCGAAGCAGCACTCGCCGATGGAGCTGCGCACGCTGCTGGACTGGGTGGTCGCCATCAAGCTGCGCGCCGTGCCGGGCGTCGTCGAGGTGAACGGCATGGGCGGCGAGGCCAAGCAGTACCAGGTGGTGCTCGACCCGAAGCGGCTGGCGGGTTATCGGCTGTCGCTCGGCGACATCGAGAGCATCCTCGAGAAAAACAACGCCGCCATCGGCGCCGGCTACATCGAGAAGAACCGGGAGGCGTTCGTCATCCGCGCCGACGCCCAGTTCCACAGCATCGAGGAGATCGAGAACACCGTGGTGACGTCCGACGCGGACGGCACGCCGGTGCTGATCAAGAACCTGGGCGAGGTGCGGATCGGTCCGGCCCTGCGCTTCGGCGCCGTGACCAAGCACGGCGAGGGCGAGATCGTGGCGGGCACGGTGATGATGCTGACCGGCGCCAACTCGCGCGAGGTGGTGCACGCGGTCAAGGCGCGGCTCGCCGAGATCCAGGGCGAGCTGCCGGCCGGCGTCGAGATCCGGTCCTACTACGACCGCGCCGAGTTCATCGGCCGCATGCTGAAGACCGTCGCCATCAACCTGGCCGAGGGCGCGCTGCTGGTGGCGGTCGTGCTGTTCCTGACGCTGGGGAGCTGGCGCGGCGCGCTGATCGCGGCGCTGGCGATCCCGCTCGCGATGGGGATCGCGCTGCTCGGGATGGTGCAGCTCGGCGTCACCGGCAACCTGATGTCGCTGGGGGCGATCGACTTCGGCCTGCTGGTCGACGGCGCCATCGTGATGCTGGAGGTGGCGCTGGTCGAGATCGCGGTGCGGCGGGCCAAGACCCGGGAGGACGTCGCCTACCTGGTGTCGCAGTCGATGAGCAAGGCGGCCCGCCCGGTGGCGTTCTCGCTGCTGATCATCCTGCTGGTCTACCTGCCGCTGATGGCGCTGGAGGGGGTCGAGGGGCGGATGTTCAAGCCGATGGCGATCACCGTCGCGCTGGCGCTGGGCGGCGCCCTGCTGTTCTCGCTGACGGCGTTCCCGGCGCTGGCGGCGTCGGTGCTGCCGGCCGGCGGGCACGGGCCGGCGCACGACATCGACAAGGGGTTCTTCGGGCGCGCGCGCCGCGCCTACGATCGGCTGCTCGGGCGCGTGCTCGATCGCCCGCGGCCGGTGCTGGCGGTGGCGGCCGCCGCGGTGCTCGGGGCGGGCGTGGTGTCGACGTCGCTGGGCGCGGAGTTCGTGCCGCGGCTCGACGAGGGCGAGCTGTCGCTCGACATCAAGCGGCTGCCGTCCATCTCGATCAGCGAGGCGCAGCGGCTGGGCGTCGAGGTGGAGGAGGTGCTGGCGCGGTTCCCGGAGGTGAAGTCGGTGGTGACGCGCACCGGCCGCGCCGAGGTGGCGACCGATCCGGTCGGCCAGGACGAGACCGAGGTGATGGTGAAGCTGGCGCCCAAGGAGGAGTGGAAGACGGCGCACGATCTCGACGCGCTGGGCGAGGCGATCAAGGAGGCGATCGAGGGCGAGGTGCCGGCGACGTTCGTGTCGGTGTCGCAGCCGATCGAGGATCGCGTGAACCAGCTGCTGGCCGGCTCGCGCGCGGACGTCGTCATCAAGGTGTTCGGGCAGGACCTGGACGTGCTGAAGAAGACCGCCGACGAGATCGGCAAGGTGGTGCGCGACATCCCCGGGCGGGGCGACTGGCGCGTGCAGCGCGTGCTGGGCCTGCCGCTGCTGGAGGTGAAGCCCGACCGCCAGCGGCTGGCGCGCTACGGGATGAGCGCGGATCGCGTGCTGGAGGTGGTGGAGGCGTCGCGCGTCGGGCGCACCGCCGGCAAGATCTTCGAGGGCGCGCGCCGGTTCGACCTGATGTTGCTGCTGCCGCCCGCGACGTTGACGCCGGAGGCGTTCGGCGAGCTGCTGGTCGGCTCGTCGACCGGGCACCTGGTGCCGGTGGCGTCGGTCGCCAGCATCCGCGAGACGGAGGGGCCGGCCGTCATCAACCGCGAGTCGCTGCAGCGGCGCGTGCTGGTGGAGGTGAACGTGCGCGGGCGCGACCTGGTCAGCTTCGTCAACGAGGCCCGGCTGAAGGTCGCGGGCGCGGTCACGCTGCCCGAGGGCGTGACGCTGGAGTGGGGCGGGCAGTTCGAGAACTTCACGCGCGCCAGCAAGCGGCTCGGCTTCGTGGCGCCGCTCGCGCTGGCGGTGATCTTCGCGATGTTGTTCCTGATGTTCGGAAACCTTCGTTACGCGGTCGCCGTGTTCGTCAACGTGCCGCTGGCGCTGGTGGGCGGCGTGGTGGCG
>DATBHU010000297.1:0-3182 GCA_036557265.1 Polyangia bacterium | reverse complement strand
TCGTGCCCGAACTTCAGCAGGTCGGCCGTCCACTGGTAGTTCGACACGTTCAGCGAGAACCCGTCCGCCTTGTCGATGCCGGCCGCGATCAGCAGCGGCGCGATCTCGGCGGCCGGCATCCAGTTCGAGTGCCCGGCGTCGATGTAGACGGCGCCGCCCGGCAGCGCCATCAGCTTGTCGACGGCGTAGCGGATCATGTCGATCCGCTCCTGGCGCTTCTGCGCGTTCAGGCAGTCCTTCATCTGGGGCAGCCCGTCGGGCTCGAGCACGAACACCGCCCGGCGCGAGCCGGTGCCGCGCGCGACGCCGTCGATCCATTTGTGGTAGCGCGCGACCGAGCCGGCGCCGCCCGCCGAATAGAGGCCGCAGTCGCGGTAGGGGAGGTTGTAGAGGATCAGCACGGGCAGGGCGCCCGCGCGTCCCGCGCCCTGGACGCGCACCTGCACGTCGGCCGCGATGTTGGGGTTCCAGTTGCCCATCCAGAACGCGACCGGCTGCGCCGCGATCTTGTCCATCGCGGCGGCGTCCGCCGGGCGCGTCGTGCGCCACTGGTTGGCGGTCTGCTCGGCGCTCGTCTCGGGCGCGACCGCGAAGTAGGCGTCCTGGAACGGATTCTCACCCTTCACGCGCGCCGACGTCATCGAGGCGTGGTGCTGGCTGGCGGCGCCGGAGGCGGGGATGACGCGCGGGCCGGGCGGGATCAGGCAGCCGGCGGCGCCGGCGGCGAGGAGCAGGGCGAATGGTCGAGGCGGGCGGGGCAGGGGGCTTTTCACGTGTGTGTCTCTAAGAGTCGGATCGCCGCGTGCGCGGGTCGCGATCTAGCGGGGGGCGGGAAACAACCCGGTCATGAACTGCAGCGACAGCCCGGTCCACGACTCCTGGTAGTAGGTGCTGCCGGCCAGCTGCGTCAGCGTGGCGACGCCCGCGTAGGCCTGGTCGCGCAGCGTCGCGTAGGTCGCGCCCGTCGCCATCGCGCCCGCGCCCGCCGGGCCGTTGAACGAGGCGGCGCGCGGGCCGCCCGTCGTCACGTTCGTCGGGTGCGGGTTGCCGTTCAGGTCGTAGCCGTCGGTGATGCTTGCCGCGCCGACGCTGGCGTAGAAGCCGGTGAGCTTCTGCAGGTACGTCAGCGCGCGCGGCTCGGCGTTCCAGCAGTAGTCGACGGCGACGCGGAACGGCGTCCGGCACGAATCGAGCTGATGCCAGGTCGGCATGCCGGGGCTGCCGGAGGGCGCCATCGGTGTGCCCGTGTTCGTCGACCAGGCGGGGACGAGGCCGTTGTTCTGGTTGCCGTTCTGCGCGGTCAGCGTCTGCTCGATGATGTCGTAGCTGGTCTTCGCGACGTTGTTCCAGTTGGCGGTCTGCCCGGTCACCTTCCCGAACGCCTTGTAGTAGGCCGGCGCGAAGTACGAGATGTTGATGACGAGGGGTGTGGTGTTGAACCCCGTGTCGCCGGGAAGCAGCACGTCGGCGTGGCTGTGGTCGACCTCGTATTGCCAGATGAGGCCGATCTGCGTCTTGGCGAGGTCGATGTAGTTCGTGCCGAGGCTCCCCTTGCCGCCCCAGCGCGCGTCGGCGGCGATCAGCGCGTAGGCCATGTCCTCGTCGGCGTCGCTGGCGGCGCCGGTGCCGAGCACCGACGTCCCGTCGGGGCTGATGTACCAGTTCATCAGCTTGTTGCTGTCGAGCCAGTGCTGGCTGTACTGCCACAGCTTGTCGAACGTCGGCTGATCGTTCGCGTAGACCGACAGCAGCATGCCGTAGGCGATCCCCTCGGAGACCGTCGAGTTGACCGCGGCGCCCGACGAGTTGGGACGCTTGACGCGCAGGAAGCCGTTGGCGCCGTCGCTGGTCAGCAGGTCGGTCTTCCACTTCGCGTAGGCGGCGGTCGCGTCGGCCACGTTCGCGCCGGCCGGCGGCGTGCAGTTGCCGGCGCCGGGGATGACGATCGCGGGGGTTGTCCCGGCGGTCCCGCCCGTGCCGCCGCCCGCGCCGCCGGTCCCGGCGGCTCCGCCCGCGCCGCCCGTCGCGCCGCCTCTGCCGCCGCTCGCCCCGCCCGCGCTGCCGCCCGCGCCGCCGATGCCGCCTACCGCCGAGCCGCCGCGCCCCGCGCCGTCGCTGCCGGCGTTCGCCCCGCCGCTGCCGGCGGCGGCGCCGCCCATTGCGGACCCGGCCGAACCGCCGCGGCCGCCCGCCGCGCCGCCCGCGCCCGCGCTCGCCGCTCCCGCCGACCCTGCCGACCCTGCCGTCCCCGCCTCGCCGCCGCGGCCGGGGGCGCCGCACGCCGCGATCGCCGTCGCGAACGCGCAAGCGACAGCGAACGCGCGAGCGAAGGAGGGTGGGGCGCACACCGGCGCTGCGGAGGACACTCGCATCCGGGAGTCGCCGATCCTATTCCCGCTCGCCGCCGTTCGTGGCGAAAAAAGAACGCCCCCCGCGTGTAAGGTCGCGGCGGGGGCCGGCGTTCTCCCCGGCAAGGAGGGCGCCATGGCAATGACGAGGCGTATCGTCTGGCTGTTCGGGATCGGTCTGGTCGGGCTGGCTTGCGCGTCATACGGGGCGGGCTCCGTTCCGTCCGAGCGCGGCGGGCTGGGGACGTCGTGGGGCGAGAGCCGCACCAGCTCGATCCGGATGGTGTCGTTCGAGCGCGAGGATCCGCTGCGGCCCGTCGCGGTGGTGGCGCTGCACTACGACGACGCGGACGGCGTCCGGGCGGCCGCCGGCGCGCCCGGCTTCGCGCAGCCGCCGGAGTGGGGGGGCCTGCGGGCCCGCCTGGTCGACGCGGACGGCGAGCCGTTGCCCGTCGTCAGGCGCGGGGGGCAGAGCTTCGTCGTGGGGCGCCGGGGCGATCGCTACGCCATCGAGATCCAGAACCAGACCGGCGGCCGCGTCGAGGCGGTGGCCACCGTCGACGGCCTGGACGTGTTCGACGGCGGCCCCGGAGCCTACGACAAGCGCGGCTACGTGCTCGGCCCCGGCCGGACCACCCGCGTCGACGGCTTCCGCCGGAGCATGCAGGAGGTGGCGGCGTTTCGCTTCGGCGACGTGAGCGAATCGTATGCCGCCGCCACCGGCGACGACGCGAACGTCGGCGTGATCGGCGTGGCGTTCTTCGCCGAGCGCGGCGGCTGGCCCGCGTGGCGCGACCGCGACGACGATGCGGCGCGCCGGCGCGACGCGAATCC
>DATBHU010000296.1:0-2640 GCA_036557265.1 Polyangia bacterium | reverse complement strand
CAGCGGGCCGGATCGTCGGCCGACCGCCTAGCTGGTGCAGCTGTTCTTGGGGAGCTTGGCGATCGTCTTGAGCTCGCCCTTGGCGTCGTTGGCGCGGGGCGACTTGGGGTAGCGCTTGGCCAGGTCGGTAAGCAGCGCCTTCGCGTCGGTGCACCACTTGAGCTGGACGAACGCGAGCGACAGCTGCCACATCGCCTCCGGCACCTCGGGCGCGCTCGGGTACACGGTCAGCACCTTCTGGAACTCGGCGGCCGCGTTCGGGTGCTTCCCTTCCTGGACGAACGACATGCCGATCGCCAGGTACGCCTGGGCGGCGCGCGGGTCCTGGGGGAAGCGCTGGATGAACACGCGATAGAAGCGCCGCCCGTCGTCGCGCTGCCCGGAGGCCAGCCGCGCCGCCGCCTGCTGCCACAGCGTCTCCTTGTCGTCGGGCAGCGTCGGCGCGACCTTGTCGGCGATCTTGGTCTGCATCTGTTCCAGCGCCGCCAGCCGCGTCTCGAGGCGGTTCTCCTGATCGGCGGTCTGCCGGCTCTGCTGCTCCGCCGTGTGCGTCATCTCCTCGATGCGCCCCTGCAGCGCGGCGATGTCCTGCTCGGCCTTGGCCGCCTTCGCGCCGACGTCGGCGGAGTTGCGCGTCAGCAGCTTGGTCGCCTGATCCAGCACCGTGCGCAGGCGCGCCACCTGCTCGGTGTACTCCTTGTCGCGCTTCTCGATCTTGTCCAGCTTCGCGCGCAGGTCGGCGATGTCGGCGCGCATCTTGTCGCCTTCCGACGTGGTCACGCACGCCGGACCGCCCGCGCCGCCGACGAACGCCGCCAGCGCGGCGATCCCCGCCGCGCGCCAGATGCGACGCCCGCGACGGCCGCTACTACTTCCAGACGAAGTCGACACGGCGGTCCTGCGCCCAGCTCGGTTCATCGGTCCCCTTCGCGTCCAGCGAGCCGCGCGGCAGCACCGACAGCTTGTTCCCCTCGACGCCGAGGCGTCCCAGGTGGTCGCGCACGGACTGCGCGCGCCGCTCCGACAGGGCCAGGTTGTATTCCTGCGTGCCGCGCGGATCGGTGTGGCCGACCAGCTGGGCGGCGCGGCCGACCTTCTTGAGGCATTCCGCGTCGCGCGCCAGCACGGCGGTCGCCTCGGTGGTCAGCGCCGCCTCGTTGAAGTCGAAGTAGACGGCGTCCAGCGTGCACTGCGCGGGCGGCGGCGCCGGCGCCTTGTCCTTGCTGCAGAACCCGTTGATGCAGTCCTCGTCCTGGGGGCAGTCGCTGTCGCTCTTGCAGGCCCGCTTGGCCGTGCAGGTCCCCTTGACGCAGTGCTGGCCGCCCGGGCATTCCTTGTCGTTGGCGCAGGCGCGGCACTTGTTGGCGATGCACTCCTGGTTCGCCGGGCAGTCGGCCTTGCTGCGGCAGTAGCCGGGGATCGGCGAACACTTGCCCGCGTTGCAGCTGTTGCCGGCCGGGCAGTCGTTCGCGTCGCGACACTGCTGACACTTGTTGTTCACGCAGTGTTCCTGGGCGTGGCAATCCTTGTCGGTCTCGCACGACGGATAGTCCGGCGTGCAACCGGAGCCGGCCAGCGTCAGCGCGACGGCGACCGCGGCGAGCGCCAGCAGGCCGACCCCTGTCGGGGTCCGTGCGGCGCGCAAGGTGTCACGATTCTTGAGCATTGGGGCCCCCTCGTCGGGGAAAACCGTACGTTCCACGCGGCACAATGTCAACGAACCCGCGACGGAGGATCCAGATTGGGAGCCTGGAGGGGCCCAAAACCCCCCGCGCCGGGCTGGGCAAGCCAGATCACCAAAGCTCGCTCTCGCCTACGCGAAAATGATATTTGAGAAGGCCCGGCCTTCGCAGGCAGCCCCCGCGTGCAGTGGTTCATCGCCCATCTGACAGCCATGTCGGCCCCCGGGGCGTACCTGTGGCTGTTCACGATCCTGCTGCTGTGCGGGTTCGGCCTGCCGATCCCGGAGGACATCTCGCTGATCGCCGCCGGCTACCTCTCCTGGCGCGGCGGCCAGGGATTGTCGCCCGAGCTCAACGTTCACAAGGCGTTCGCGGTCTGCCTGATCGCGGTGCTGGCCGGCGATACGATCGCGTTCTTCTTCGGCCGGCGCTACGGCCGGCGCGTGTTGGCCAGCAACCTGGCGCGCCGCTACTTCACGCCCAAGCGCCAGCTGCGCACGCGCGCCTACTTCCGTAAGTTCGGCAGCAAGGTCGTGCTGGTGGGGCGGTTCACGCCCGGCCTGCGCTTCACCATCTTCTTCACGGCCGGGACGCTGCACGTCCGCCCGTCGGTCTTCTTCATCTACGATTTCGTGGCGGCGGCGTTCTCCGTGCCCGTGCTGGTCTACATCGCGTACGGCTTCGGCGAGCAGATCGACAACGTCATCAAGTACGCGCGCCGGACCGAGCACGGCATCCTGGTCGCGATTGTGATCGTCGCGATCGTCGTGGTGATCAAGCTGATGCGACGGCGCAAGCGGCTGGCCCGCATGGCCGCCGCGGCCCCGTCCGCGTCGGATTGACGAGCGGCGTGGCTTGACAGTTTCGCCAGCGCGCGCGAAACCGTGAGACGTTTTTGGCGCCGCGGGCCACCAGGAGGACGGAGGGACGCATGCGAACGAGACAGCGATCGTTGATG
>DATBHU010000295.1:0-16266 GCA_036557265.1 Polyangia bacterium | reverse complement strand
GCGCGATCGTGTCGGATCAGGATCGGCGCTTCCCGGATCTGAAGCTGTTCGCGATCGACGAGATCAGCCGGCAGCCGGGCCGCGCCGCGACCAGCAAGCTGCTCGACGTCCTGAGCGAGCGCGGGCTGCCGCCGCTCGCCGTGCAGAAGGCGAGCGAAGCGCTGGCGGCGCGGCGCGACACGCAGTCGGCGGATCTGCTGGCGGCGGCGCTGCGCATCCACGGCGACTACGCCGAGGGGCGCTCGGCGCCGCCGGTCGACTTCCTGGCGCGCGCCGTCGGGGCGCTGGGCGCGATGGGCCGCTCCGTCACGCCCGAGCTGGTGGCGCAGCTGCGGCAGCCCGAGACGCCCACGCCGGCCGCCGCGCAGATCGCGCGCGCGCTGATCGCGACCGGCGCCGAGGAGGCGGTCCCGGCGCTGCGCGACTACCTGACCATGTACCGCGCCGACCCCGGGCACGACGCCGATCCGTCGGCGCTGATCGCGGTGGCCGAGGCCCTGTTGAAGCTGGGCGGGCCGGCGGATCGCCGCCTCTTGCTGTTCGTCGCCGAGGAGCCGCACACCGTGGCGACGCTGCGCGCGCACCTGGTGCGCGCGCTCGGCGACACCGATCCGGGCGCCGCGCCCGCCAGGACGGCGACCCGGGATTGAGCGCCTCGGCACGCCTGACCGTCGTCGTCTGCCGCGGTCCCACCTGCGGGGAGCGGCGCGGGTCGGGCGCGCTGGCCGCGCACCTGGCGGAGACGATCGCGGCGCGCGGCCTGCAGGAGCGCGTCCAGGTCGTCGACGAGTACTGCCTGGGTCACTGCCTGCGCGGCCCGAACATCATGGTGCAGGAGGAGGGCGCCGCCGCGCCGTTCGGGGGCGTGCTCTACGATCGGATGACGATCGCGGATCTCGACCGCGTCGTCGAGAAGCACCTGGTCGGCGGGATGGTGATCCGCGTGCTGATGAACCGCCCGCCGATCAAGGATCCGCGCTGAGGTTCGTCGCACCTTGCGCGGCACAGTCGAATGTGTAACCTTCTACACATGGCGACGAATCTCGCAATCGATGACGAGCTTCTGAACGAAGCGCTTCGCGTCGGCGGGCAGCGGACGAAGAAGGACACTGTGACCGAGGCGCTCAATGAGTACGTCCAGCGGCGGAAGCAGGCGAGAATCCTGGACCTGTTTGGCAAGGTCGACTTCGATCCGAAGTACGACTACAAGCGGCAGCGACGCCGCGCGTGAACGTCATCGTTGACACCTCGGTTTGGTCCCTGGCTCTGCGGCGACGGCGCGCGATACGTTCTGCCGAGGTTGTCGAGCTTGCCGAGCTGATCCGGGAGGGCCGCGCCGCGTTGATCGGCCCCGTTCGACAGGAGCTCCTGTCAGGCGTACCCGGAGCCCAACAGTTCGAGACGTTGCGCGGCTACCTGCAGGCATTTCCGGACATCGCTCTCGGCTCCGAGGACTACGAAGAGGCCGCCGGGTTCTTCAACCGGTGTCGGGCCAAAGGCGTGCAGGGTTCGAATACCGACTTTTTGATCTGCGCGGCGGCAGTGCGCCGTCAGTTCGCGATCCTGACGACAGATAGCGATTTTGTGCACTACGCGAAGCTCTTGCCGATTCAGTTGCACGCGGCTCGGTCATGACGGCAGGCAGTGGTCAGGTCAACGCTTCGTTGTGCGACCCTGCAGGAAGATCTCATGGATTGCCTCAACCAGTGCCGGCGGAAGGCCTCGCTTGTCAGGAAGCGCAAGATCGGCCCGTCGAGGACCAAGAACGTCGGTATCCAGCGGCCAAGAAACCATCCGCGCGCCGCCACTCCCCGCATGGAGATCGGGGCGGATTGCCAATCGGCACGCGCGCTCATGGCGATCGACGTGAACAGCAGGTCCGTGTAGGGCTGAGGCGAAGACACCGACGGCGACGCTGACACGCGCGATCCGAGCGTCGAAAACGCGCGTCGAAGGTGCTTGTCGCGATCGGGATGAAGATCGGACGACGAAAGCAGCTTGGGGGACTGCGGGACATCAGGAGACCAGTCCATTCTTCCGAGCCACGAAAGCTGGCCCACCTTCGTTTTCTTCGTCCGCTTCTCGCATTGGTGGTCTTGTCCGTCCAAGGGGCGACTCAGGCGAGCATATCCGCTATGCCGGCACGCGGAGAGGCCGCGGGTATACTCCCCGGTCCCGTGAGCATTTACCTCGATCACAACGCGACGACGCCCGTGCGGCCGGAGGTGGCCGACGCGATGGTGGCCGCGCTGCGCGCGTTGCCCGGCAATCCGTCGAGCACGCACGGGCCGGGCCGCGCCGCGCGCGCGGCGGTCGAGGACGCGCGGGCCGACGTGGCGCGGCTGGTCGGCGCGACGCCGGAGGAGATCGTCTTCACCTCGGGCGGAACCGAGGCGAACGAGCTGGCGATCCGCGGGCTGCTCCGCGCCGTCTCCCTCGCACCGCGAAGCGGGGAGAAGGTGGGGGAGAGGGGCCGCCCGCACGTGGTCACGTCGCGGCTCGAGCATCCTTCCGTCGCGGCGGCGCTCGCCGCGGAGAACGCGGACGTCACCTGCGTCGCCGTCGACGGCGACGGGCGCGTCTCCGTCGAGGCGCTGCGGGCGGCGCTGCGGCCGGACACGGCGCTGGTGACGCTGGCGCTCGCCAATCACGAGCTCGGCAACCTCTACGACGTCGCGGCGCTGGCGCGGGCGGCCCGCGAGGCGGGCGCTTTGTTCCACACCGACGCCGTGCAGGCGGTCGCGACGCTGCCGATCGACGTCGGCGCGCTGGGCGTCGACGCGTTGACGCTCTCGGCGCACAAGCTCTATGGCCCGAAGGGTGCGGGCGCCGTGTACGTCCGGCGGGGCGCGCCGTTCGCGCCGCTCGCCGCGGGCGGACACCAGGAGCGCGAGCGCCGCGCCGGCACCGAGAACGTGAGCGGCATCGTCGGCTTCGGCGTCGCCGCGCGGCTGGCCGCCGCGGAGCAAGCCGAGGCGGCGGCGCGCGTCGCGCGCCTGCGCGCGCGGCTGGAGGCGCGGCTGCTGGCGATCCCGGACGCGCGACGTCACGGCGACGGCGCGCATCGCCTGCCGGGGACGCTCAACGTCGGGTTCGCGGGCGCGCCGGGGCAGTTCGTGGCGGCGGCGCTGGACCTCGAGGGCATCAGCGTCTCGACGGGGGCGGCCTGCACGTCGGGCTCGCTCGCGCCGTCGGAGGTGCTGCTCGCGCTCGGGCTTTCGCCCGCCGACGCAGGCTGCGCGCTCCGGTTCGGGATCGGGCGCGAGAACACCGCGGCGGAGATCGATCGGGCGGCGGACGCGGTGGAGAGCGTGGTCGCCCGCATCCGGACGTCCGCGTCGCGGTCGACGATCCCGTCGACGAGGCGGGTGGTGGTCGCCATGTCGGGCGGCGTGGATTCGTCGGCCGCCGCCGCGCTGCTGGTCGAGCGCGGCTACGAGGTGATCGGGGCGACGTTGCGCCTCTACGACGCGAGCGGGACGGACGCCAGCATCGGCGGCCGCTGCTGCGGCCCGCGCGACATCGAGGACGCGCGCGCGGTGGCGGCCCGGCTCGGCATCCCGCACCACGTGATCGACGAGAGCGCCGCGTTTCACGCCGGCGTGATCGACGACTTCGTGGCCGGCTACCGCGCCGGCCGCACGCCCAACCCGTGCGTGCGCTGCAACGAGAAGCTGAAGTTCGGGCCGCTGCTGGCGTTCGCGGACGCGGTCGGCGCGGTGGCGCTGGCGACCGGCCACTACGCGCGGCTCGCGCCCGCGCCCGACGGCGGCGTCGCGCTCGGCCGGGCGCGCGACCGCGGCAAGGACCAGTCCTACTTCCTGTTCGGCGTCCGGCCCGAGCTGCTGGCGCGGGTCTGGTTTCCGCTCGGCGAGATGAGCAAGGACGACGTGCGCGCGCTGGCGCGCCGCGCCGGGCTCCCCAACGCGGACAAGCCCGACTCGCAGCAGATCTGCTTCATCCCCGACGGCGATCACGTCGCCTTCGTCGAGGCGCGCGGCGGCGGGGGCGCGGCCGGCGCGATCGTCGACGACGCGAGCGGCGCGCCCATCGGCAGCCACGCCGGCACGCACGCCTTCACCATCGGCCAGCGCCGCGGCATTCCGGGCGGGGCCGGCGCGCCGCGCTTCGTGGTCCGCATCGACGCCGCCACCGGCGAGGTGCGCGTCGGCCCGCGCGATCGCCTCGGCCGCGCCGAGCTGCGCGTCGGCGACGTGCGCTGGCTGGACGCCCGCCCGGCCGCGGGCGCCGTCCGCTGCGCCGTGCAGATCCGCCACCACGCCGTCGCCGCGCCCGCCTGGATCGATCCCGATCCGGACGGCGGCGCGCTGGTGCGCCTGGACGCGCCCGCGTTCGGCGTCGCGCCCGGCCAGGCAGCCGTCTTCTACGACGGCGACGAGCGCGTCATCGGCGGCGGCTGGATCCAGTAGCGCCGGGCGTGACGGGCACGGCCTCGTCGAAGCAGCGACGGGTCAGCCCCGCGGGAAGCGCGATGGGGCGCGCGGCGGAATCGCGCGCGTCGAGGACGTCCACACATCCGACCGGCACCTTGAATTCCGAGCAGTGGCCGACGCGAAAGCCCATGGGAGCGCTGATCCCGCAACGGGCGAGGGCCGGGCACGGTGGTTCAGGAATCTTCTCGAAGCGATCGAACAGGCAGACGCCCTGACATTGAGACGGCTCCGTGCAGCGCTGGCCGGCGTCGCGGGTTCGACAATCGCACAGCGCTTCGTGGCCGGCGTCGCAACGGAGGCAAGCGGCCCCCGGGGCGTTCCGCAGGGCCGCGGGACTTCTCGACGCGCCCGCTCCCATGAGGTGTCGCCCGCGCCGCTCGCCCTCCTGGTGAAACGCGAGGCTGATGCCGTAGCCGGCCTCGACGTGGAACGCGAACAGGTCGGGCAGCGTCACCTCGCCGAACGGCGGGATCGGCAGCGGTGGATCGAACGGGTCGGTGAAGAGCGTGCGGCGCGCGTCCGACAGGATCACGCGCAGCTGGTCGACGAACAATGTCCGGTTCGACTGGTTGCGCGCGACGACGCGCGCGGTCGCGAAGCAGGCGGGGGCGGGGGCCCGGCAGTCGACGGGGGCGGCGGCGGGGGCGAGCGCGAGCTCCACCGACGGTGGCAGCGGCGCAGTGAGGAGGTACGGGATCGCGAACGAGGCGGGCCACACGGATCAGGGACAACGGCGGGGCGAGAGAGTTCTCGATTGGAGCGCTTGCTGCGGTCGCCCCGCACCGCCTCGCCTTCGGCTCGGCTGCCTCTCCCCGCTGCGCGGGGCGAGGCGATTCAGAAGTAGCTGCACACTCGCGCTGCGCGCGAGAGCAGCTAGTCGCCGGCAGTGGAGATGGCGATGACGACCTCGTGGGCGGAGGTCTGGCGCGACTTGGCGCGCACGGCCTCGATGGCGGCCTGGAGCTCGCCGCGGTCGAGGAAGATGCCGTGGCACTTGCTGCAGTAGTCGACGTGGACGTTGCCGAGCAGCATCTCGGCCAGGCTGCCCGGGCAGGCGGGGCAGTGGGCGACGTTCTCCGTCGGCACCGGCGGCGGGCCCTTGGCGCCGGTCAGCAACACGCGCAGGCGATCCAGCTCCGCCTCGGGCAGCTTCGCCGCCCGCGTGATCTCGCCGCGATCCAGCCACAGCCCGCCGCACTTCGGGCACAGGTCGACCTCCAGACCCTGGAACGTCGCCCGGTCGAGGACCGAATTGCACTTCACGCAGCAGAGATTGGTTGCTTCGGACATGGGCAGGATAGTAGCAGCATGTGAAGATAAGGTTCCAGTGACCATGCGCTCCGAGGACTCCAGACATTCGCCGCCGCGAGGCGCGACGCCGCAGGGCGACGCGCCGCCGGCGCGTTATGCCGAGCTGGAAGCGCGCCTCGGGTACACCTTCCGCAACGGCGCGCTGTGCGAGACGGCGATGACGCACACCTCGTGGCTGAACGAGGCCGGCCAGCCCAATCGCAGCGACAACGAGCGCCTCGAGTTCCTGGGCGACGCGGTGCTGGACCTGGTCGTCAGCGACCTCTTGATGCGCCGTTTCCCGGACCGCCGCGAGGGCGACCTGTCGCGCTCGCGCGCCGCGCTGGTCAGCGAGACCGGCCTGGCGCAGGTCGCCGCCGCCATCGACGTCGGGCGCTTCATCCTGCTCGGCAAGGGCGAGGAGCGGACCGGCGGCCGCGCCCGTCCGTCGATCCTGGCGAACGCCCTGGAGGCGTTGATGGGCGCCATCTACATCGACGCCGGGTTCGACGTCGCCGCCGCGGTCTCGGGGCGCCTGTTCGAAGGCCGCATCGAGGACGTCGACGCGCACGCGCGGCTCGATTACAAGTCGCGCCTGCAGGAGCGCGCGCAGGCGCTCTGGCAGATGGCGCCGGTCTACGAGGTCATCGCCGAGGGCGGCCCCGATCACGACAAGCGGTTCGAGGTGGCGCTGTCGCTGGGCGGGCGCCCGTACGGGCGCGCGGTCGGCCGCTCCAAGAAGGAGGCGGAGCAGGGCGCGGCCGCCGCCGCGCTGGAGGCGATCGAGCGGGGGGAGAAGCCGTGAACCACGACGCGATGCGCGCCCAGGTGCCGCCGGACGTCCTCAAGGTCTGCCAGCGGCTGCACGCCGCCGGGCACGAGGCGCACCTGGTCGGGGGCGGGGTGCGCGACATGCTGCTCGGGCGCGTGCCCGCCGACTTCGACGTCGCCACCGACGCGGTGCCGGAGGCGGTGGTCGACCTGTTCGGGAAGACGTTCGCGGTGCCGACCGGCCTCAAGCACGGCACGGTGACGGTGCTGACGGACACCGCGCCGCCGCGCCACGTCGAGGTGACCACGTTCCGCGGCGAGGGCGAGTACCTGGACGGCCGCCGCCCGTCGTCGGTGACGTACGTGAAGTCGTTGAAGGAGGATCTGGCGCGCCGCGACTTCACGATGAACGCGGTCGCCTACGATCCGCTCGCCGACGCCATCACCGATCCGTTCGAGGGCCGCCGCGATCTGTCGCAGGGGTTGATCCGCGCCGTCGGCGATCCGATCGCGCGCTTTCGCGAGGACGGCTTGCGGCCGATGCGCGCGGTGCGCCAGGCGGCGCAGCTGGCGTTCGCCATCGATCCGCCCACGCAGGCGGCCATCCCGCCGACGCTGGACGTGTTCCGCAAGGTGTCGGCGGAGCGGATCCGCGACGAGCTGCTCAAGATGCTGGGCGCGCCGCAGCCGTCTCGCGGCCTGGTGCTGATGCGCGACACCGGCCTGCTCGGGGAGGTGATCCCGGAGCTGCTGGAGGGGGTCGGCTGCACGCAGAACCGCTTCCACAAGCACGACGTCTTCGATCACACGCTGCACGTCGTCGACGAGACCCAGGGCGATCCGATCCGCCGGCTGGGGGCGCTGCTGCACGACGTGGGTAAGCCGCGCGCGCGCCAGCCGCGCGAGGGCGCGCCCGGCGAGTACAGCTTCTTCCAGCACGAGTACGTGGGCGCGACGATGGCCGACGAGATCGGCCGCCGCCTGAAGCTGGCGAACGCCGAGCGCGAGCGCGTCGTCGGCATCGTCAAGAACCACATGTTTTTCTATTCGTCCGACTGGACCGACGGCACCGTGCGCCGCTTCGTGCGGCGGGTCGGCGGGCACGAGGCGCTCGACGATCTGTTCGCGCTGCGCGCGGGCGACGTGGCGGGGCGCGGCTTCGGCGAGGATCCCGAGCGGGAGCTGGGCGAGCTGCGCGACCGCGTCGGCGCGGTGGCGGCGGCGGACGCGGCCCTCAAGGTCGGGGACCTCGAGATCAACGGCGGCGACGTCATGCGCAGGCTCGCCATCCCGCCCGGGCGCCTCGTCGGCGAGCTGCTCGAGAAGCTGCTCGAGCGCGTCATCGACGATCCGTCGCTGAACGAGAAGGAGAAACTGGAGGCGCTGCTCCCCGAGATCGTCGAGGAGCTGAAGAAGAAGAACTGAACGGGATCAGGTCCCTCGCCCCGCGAAAGCGGGGAGAGGGTTAGGGAGAGGGGCGCGTCAGCGGCGCGCCAGGGTCGCCGTCAGCGCCGCCACCGTCGTCACCTCTTCGGTCCCGCGCGACGCCGGCTCCGGCTTGCCGAGCAGCTCGGTCCGCCGGCGCACGACGGTCGTCTCCGGATCGTTCAACGTCAGCAGCTCCACCTCGCTCGGGTTGCCCGTTCGTTCGGACGGCGCGGGGAGCCCGGACGTCGCCGGGACGATGGACAGCACCGCCGGCAGATCGACGCGCAGGCGGCGCTTGCGCCCGCCGCCGCGGACCACCACCTCGACCGCGCGTGGGCCGGCGGCGGTCAGCTCCTCGACGCCGGCGATGTACGCGAACCCCAGCTGGCGCGCCGTCGAGGCGGGCACGGCGCCCAGGCCCTCGTCGTCGGAGCGCGCGCCCGCCAGCACCAGGTCGGCGCCGAGCTTCTTGATGCCGGCCGCCAGCGCCTGTCCCAGCGTGTGAAAGTCGACGGTGGCGTAGTCCTCGCCGCCGATGCGCACGGCGCGCGCCGCGCCCGCGACCAGCGCGCGCTGGAGCGGGCCGGTCTCGTGCGAGGTCCCGGCCAGCACCGCCGTCACCTGGCCCTGGCTCGCCTCCGCGAGCGCGAGCCCCTGGCTGAGCGCGTGCGTGTCGTCGCGGCCGATACCCGAGCCGTCGGGATCGGGTGGGGGCGTGTGCAGGCAGACGATGATGTTCATGACGGCTTTTTCACGTTGCCCGCGTTGCCCGGGCTGCCCCCCGCGGCCGGGCCGGCCAGCGCCCCCAGGGCGGCGGTCAGCTCGTCGATGATCGCGTCCGCGGAGGCGTCGGCGGGGACGCGCAGCAGGACGTCCGCGGCGATCTTCGGGGTGCGCCCGGACGTCGCGGTCACCACCGCGCCGACCCGGCTGCGCGGCGTGCCCGACGCCGCGAGCGGGCGGGCCCCGACCGCCAGCACCAGGCGCGGGACCGCCATCGCGATGGCCGGCGCCGCCGCCACCGCGTCGACGACCGTGACGCCGGCGGGCGCCGCCGCGGCGAGCTTGGCGAGCGCGCCCGGGCCCAGCGCCGGATCGACGACGATCAGGACGGACGCCAGCGTCGCCGCCGCCAGGTCGTCGGCCTCGGACGACAGCTCGGTGACGCCGACCTTCGCGGGCGGCACGCAGGTGATCACCTCGACGTCCACCTCGCCGCTGCCGCGATCGACGGGCGGCCCGCCGGCGGGCAGGATCGCGACGACCGGCCGCTCGAGCTCGACCGGATCGAGGCGCCGGTACGACGTCCGATCGGTGCGCCAGCGGCGGACGAAGACGCGACCGACGCCGTCGGCGAGCGGGGTGGCCGCCTCGCCCAGCTCCAGGTCGGCGCTGGCCGCGAACGCGCCCCCCAGCCGGGCCGCCAGCCCCGGGCCGAGCTGCGGCCCGGCGCCGCCGGCGGGAAACAGCACCAGCAGCGGCGGGATGCGTTCGACCGCCGCGTACAGGGCGGGGCCGTGGGTCAGGTCCAGGGGCGGCGCGCTCAGGCCGCGGCCCTCGCAGGCCAGCACCTTGTCTGCGCCGGCGCGGCCGAGCTGGGCGGCGACGGCGTCGGGGATGTGCCGTTCCGTCAGCACGACCGCGAACACCGTCACGCCGGCCAGGTGGGCAACGCGCCGTCCCTCCGAGAGCGCGAACAGGGACGGCGCGGTCGGAACGCCGTCATGGAGATCGATGGGAACGAGCAGATTCGGCAGGAGCGCCTCGCGGAGCGGAATCATGCCTGTCCCGGCAGGCCCGTGTCCATTGACACGATGATCCACGGGTAGCGATAATGTCCCTCGGCCGCAACGGCATGGTATCGGGACCCGACGGCGACGACGACGAGCTTGTCGAGATAGAGCTCGAAGAGCTGCCCGAGGAGGCGGAGCCGGAGGCGCCGGTGCAAGCCCCGACGGCGCGGCGCCCACCGCCGCCCAGCCCCCCGGCGTTTCCGGCGTTCGTGTCGCCGCTGGCCCGCCCGGAGGCGCCGCCGGTCGCTGACGCGCCGCCGGTCGCTGACGCGCCGGAGTCCGAGGGCGAGGTCGATCTCGGCGAGGTGGTCGAGGTCCGCCAGCCGATCGTCGAGGCGGCCGAGACCGACCCGCGCGCGGATCGCGCGCTGTTCGAGAGCGAGGCGAGCGCCGGCGAGGAAACGGCGCGCCGCGCCGGGCTGCTGCTGGAGGTGGCGCGCCTGCTGGAGGTGGAGGGCGATCGAGACGGCGCGCTGGCGGCCGCCCGGGCGGCGTTCGCCGCGGCGCCGGCGCTGGCGCTCACGTTGTGGAGCCTGCGCCGGCTGCTGTCCGCCGCCGAGCTGTGGCGCGAGCTGGCCGACGCGTACGGGACGGCCGCCGACGCCGTCGCCGCGCCCGCGCCCGGCGCGGAGGCGCGCGCGGGGCGGGCGCGGGCGGACCTGCTGGTCGAGCAGGGGCGGCTGCTCGAGGACCGGCTGCAGCGCGACGCGGACGCGCTGGCCAGCTACGAGGCGGCGCGGGCCGCCGACCCGGATCACGTCGGCGCGCTGCTGGCCCTGTTGCTGGCCGGAGCGCGGCGGCAGGAGGCGACGGTCGTCGCGTCGGCGCTGGGCGGGCTGGCGCGCCGGGCCGAGGGCGCGCGGCGCGCCGCGCTGGCGATCGAGGAGGCGCGCGCCTGGCGGCAGCCGCTCGACGGCGCCGCGCGCGCCGACGGCGCGGGCCAGGCGCTGGCGGTGCTGGTCGCCGAGCTGGAGCGCGGCGACCCGGCGTTGCCGACGGCGACCGTGCTCGCCGAGCTGGAGGCGCTGACGGCGCCGGACGCGCCGCCCGAGATCGCGGTGCGCGCGCTGGGCGAGATCGCCGCGCGCGCGGCCGCGGCGGATCCCGACTTCGCGGTCGCGCTCTGGCGCGAGCGGGCCCGCACGGAGGAACGGGTCCTCCAGCGGCCCAGCGACGCGCTCGCGTCGCTGGCGCAGGCGGCGCGGCTCTCGCCCGCGCATCCGATGGTCGCCGCGGATCGGCTGCGGCTCGCCGAGATGGCGGACGCCGCCGCGGTGGACGCGCTGGCGGTGGAGCTGATCGCGCAGGCCGCGACCGACGACGAGGCGGTCGACGTCGCCCTCCTGCACGCGGAGCTGGCGGTGCGCGGCGGCCGGGACGCCGTCGCGGCGGCCAGCCTGGCGTCGCCGCGCGTCCGCGGCCAGCGCGCCGCCCGCCCCGATCTGCGCGCGCTGGAGCTGGTGCTCGCGGTGCGGGCGCGCGACGCGGGCGCGCTCCACGAGGCGTTCGCCGCCGAGGCCGAGCAGGGGGCGGGGAAGGGGGCGGGGGAGGCGGCGTCGGCGGCCGACGCGCTGGTCGCGGCGGCCGCGATCCGGCAGTGGCGCCTGAACGACGTCCCGGGGGCGGAGGCGCTCTACCGGCGCGCGCTCGATCGCGTGCAGACGCACGCGCCGGCGACGCACGCCCTGGTCGATCTGCTGCTGGCGGGCGGGCGCGGCGCCGAGGCGGCGGCGCTGCTCGAGAAGACGCTGACCTGGGCCGCCGACGTGTCGACGATGTTCGAGCTGTGGGCGCGCGAGAAGATCGTGTCGATCTACGCCGACGAGCTGGACCAGCCCGACCGCGCGGCCGAGCACCAGCGCCGCCTGGTCGAGCTGGCGCCGAAGGACGTCGCGCGCCGCGTGCGCCTGGCGGACATCGAGATGTCCCGCGCCGGCGGCGAGCTGGTTCCGCGCGTCGACAACCTGCTGGCGCTCGCGGAGATCGCCGGCGATCCCGCGGTCGCCATCTCGCTCAAGGTCGTGGCCGGCCGCGCGTTGCTGCGCGCGCCGGCCGCCGAGCCGCGCCGCCGCGGCGAGGCGCTGCTGGGGGAGCTCGTCACCGACGACGCCAGCGGCCTGGCGGCGTCCGCCCTGGAGGGGACGCTGCCCTCGGCCGCCGCGCGCGCCGAGCTGATCGGCCGCGAGCTGGCCGCCGCCGAGGGCGACGCGCCCGCCGAGGCGGTGCGCGCGCTCCGCTTCCGCCTGGCGCACCACTACGAGGCCGACGGGCGGTTCGCGGAGGCGCTCGCCGCGCTGACGCCGCTGCGCTCCGACGGCGATCCGCTGGCGCGCGCCTGGAGCTACGAGCTGGCGCGCCGCTCCGGCGACGCCATCCTGGAGGTCGCGATCCTGTCGGAAGAGACGCGCGCCTCCGACGGCGTGCTCGGCGATGAGGCGTTCGTCCGCTTCGCGCACGGCGAGGCGCTGGTGCGCGCCGGCGATCCGCACGGCGCGGCGGCCGCCTTCCGGCGCGCGCTGGCGGCGTCGGGCACCGGGCCGGGCGCGGTCGACGCCGCGCTGGCGCTGCTCCGCATCGCGGCGACCGACAGGGCGGCCGGACCGCCGGTGCTGGCCGAGGCGCTGCAGGCGCTGGCCGCGGCGGCGCCCGAGGACGGCGCGCTGGCCGCGGACGTGTCGCGCGAGGCGGCGCTGCTGCAGGTCGCCGCGGCCCAGGATGATGCCGAGCCGCCCACGGCGCTCCCGGTGGACGCCGCCGCGGCGCCGCGCGTGCGCGCGGACCAGGCGGTGCTCGGCCTGCTGGCGGCGGCGCGCGGCGACGACGCGGCCGGGGCGGGCGGCGCGCTGGTCGACATGGCGCTGCTCGCCGGCCAGGACTCGGCGAGCTCGTTCGCCGACACCGATCCCTCCTGGAAGTCGGACCTGCTGGCGCGCGCCGTGGCGCGGGCGCGCCTGGGCGGCGCCGCCGCGTCGGAGGCGGTGGCGCGGCGGGCCTGGGAGGCGGCGCGCGCGCCGGCGCTGGCGCTGGCCCTGTCCGATCTGCCGCTCGGCCCGGGCGGGGCGTGGCCCGACGGGCGCCCCGACACGCGCCGGGCGCGGGCGCGGCGCGTCGGCGGCGCGTTCGGGATCGCCCTCGATCTCGAGGCGGCGCTGGAGGCCGAGCGGCGCGGCGCCCTGGGAACGGCGCTGGCGATCTACGGCAGCGTCATCGGCGTCGATCCCGAGCGGCTGGAGGCGTGGAGCGGCATCCGGCGGGTCGCCCGCGCCGGCGGCGACGTGCTCGGGGAGGCGCGCGCGCTGGCCCGGCTGGCGGCGGTGGTCCGCGATCCCGGCGAGGCCGCCGCGCTGCTGGAGGAGGCGGCCGGCGTCTACGAGCGGGCCGGCCGCGTCGACGACGCCATCACCGCGCTCGCCAAGTGCGTCGAGCTGCGCCCGACCGACTCGAAGGCGTACATGCGCACGTACCAGCTGCTGCGCGCCGATCTGGACGCGCCGGGGCGCGCGCTGCTGTTCGACGCGCTGCTGTCGTACCGGCTGGCGGCGGCGCCGCTCACCCCGGCCGCCCGCGTCGCGCTGCTGTTCGAGCGCGGCCAGCACCGCGCCCAGCGCCTGGAAGATCGGGCGGGGGCGTTCACAGACTTCAAGGAGATCTTGAAGATCCAGCCGGAGCACCGCGAGGCGCTGTTTCAGCTGGCGCGCGGGGCGAGCGAGGACCGCGACCCGGAGTCGGCCGCCCACTGGCTGGTGCAGTTCCTGGGGGTGGCCGGGGACGACGCGCGCGCGGCGGAGGCGCGCCTGGACCTGGCGACCTGCTACGAGGCGCTGCGGGATCGGGCCCGGGCCGCCGAGACGCTGCGGCGCGCGGCGGGGCTGCGGCCCGGCGACGCGAAGCCGTTGCAGCGCCTGTCCGACCTCTTCCTGCGGCAAGGCGACTGGAAGGCGGCGGTGGAGACGCTGCGGGCCTCGGAGGCGCGCCTGCCGGAGAACGCCGACCGCGCGGCGCTGCAGCTGCGCATCGGCGCCATCCTGCGCGACGTCGGGCGCGACGGGCCGGGCGCGGCGGTGGCGTTCCGGCGCGCCGCCGAGCTGGATCCGCTGGGCGAGGGGACGCGCGCGCTGGTGTCGCTGCACGACGCGGCCGGCGACGCGCGCGGCGCGCTGGTCACCGTCGACAACGAGATCGCCGACGTCCGGCGGGCGCTGGCCGCCGATCCGCTCGACGTGCGGCGGCTGGAGCGGCTGGCCGAGCTGCTCGAGATGGCGCGCGGCCGCGGCTCGACGGCGCCGATCGCCGAGGCGCTGGCGGCGGTGGCGAGCGTGCTCGAGCTGGTGAGAGGCAACGCCGACGTGGGCGCGCCCGCGGGGCGCCCGCACCCGTTCGCGCCCAAGGCGGCGCGCGCCTTCTGGGCCGACCTGGCCCATCCCGCCGCGGGCGGCTTCGCCGGCGAGCTGTGGCCGAACCTCGTGGAGGCGGCGATGGAGCTCTACCCGGCGCCGGCTCCGCGCGGCAAGCGGCAGATGGTCGCGATCGGGTCGGTGCAGCGGCTCGCCTGGATCGAGACCAGCGCGGTCGCGCTCGGCATCGGCGGCATGCACCTCGCCGTCGCGCGCGAAGGGATGGTGGCGCCGGTGGTCGCGCTGGAGGAGCCGGGGCCGGTGCTGCTGCTGGCCGCGGACGCGGAGAACTCGCTCGCCAACCGCTTCCAGGTCGGACGCGCGCTCGGGATCCTCGCCCTGCGCGCCACCGTGCTGGAGCGGGTCGGGCCGGAGGACCTCGCGCCGGTGTTCGCGTCGGCCGCGCTGCTCGCGGGCGTCGCCGCGCCGGTCGGGCTGCCCAAACCGTCGGAGGAGCTGCTGCGCACGGTGACCCGCGCCGTCGGCCGCAAGCAGCGGAAGGCGCTGACGCTGCAGGCCTCGCGCTTCCCGTTCGAGAAGCTCGATCTGCCGGCGTGGCACGAGGGCGTGCTGCGCACGGCGGATCGGCTGGGCCTGATGCTGGCCGGCGACGTCGCCGCCTCGGCGCTGGCGCTGGCGGGCGGCGGCGCGGCGAATCGGCCCGCGACGTCGCCCTCGCAGGTGGCCACCAACCCCGCCGCGCTGGATCTGCTGCGGTTCGCGCTGGGCGAGCAATACCCGTTGCTCAGGAAGGGCGTCGGCTGATGGCCGGTCCCGGCAAGCCGCCCGGCTCCGACTGGGAAGAGGAGGCGGAGATCTTCGTCGAGACCCCGACGGTGCGCTCGGAGATCCGACCGCTGCCCGAGGCGCCGGGATACGAGGACGCCGGCGCGGACGTGGCGGTCGACGAGTTCGAGAACGATCGCGACACGCAGCCGGGCGCGCCGCAGGTGGGCGACGCGTCGATGATCGCGGAGCCGCTGCCCGAGATGTCGGCGGAGATGTGGCAGGCCGGCATCCAGGCGGTGGTGTCGGTGCCCGATGAGGCGGCGCCGATGTGGCCGACGGCCGAGGAGTGGACCGCGGAGGCGCGGCGCTACCGGACCGAGAGCACGCTGGCGGAGTCGCCCGAGGAGGCGGCGCGCCTCCTGCTGGCGGCGGCGCGCGCGCTCGAACACGCCGGGGACGTCGCGAGCGCGGCGCGCCTGTGCGACGAGGCGCTGTCGCACGATCCGAACGCGACCGACGTGCTGCGGGCGCGGGCGCGGCTGGCGGAGGGGGCGGGCGAGCTCGACGACGCGCACGCGCTGTGGGCGCACCTGGCGACGGCGGCGACGTCGGCCGACGAGCGCGCGTTCTACGGCGCGCTGTCGGCGGAGTGGACGCTGGCCCGGGGCGGCCGGCTGCCGCCCATCGCACGCCAGGCGCTGGCGGCCGGCCCGGCCCGCGCGCTGGCGCAGGCCGAGGAGGCGCTGCGCGCCGGCGCGCCCGCCGAGGTGGCCGCCGCGCTGGCGGACGCGGGGCGCGGCACGGGGGCTGCGCTCGGGGCGGCGCTGTTCGATCACGCCGGGCGCTGCCGCGAGGCGGCCCGCGATCGGCCGGGCGCGGTGGCGGCGCGGCTGGAGGCGGCCAAGCTGGATCCCTACGCGACGCCGTCGCTGGCCGGCCGGCTGCGCGACGCCGCCCGCGCCGACGACAAGACCGCGCTCGCGCTGCTCGACGAGCTGGCGCGGCCGGCGGCGTTCCTCGGCATCGAGCGCGCCGACGCGCACAACCTGCGCGCACGCATCGTGCAGGCGACTCAACCGGCCATCGCCATCGATGACTATCGTCAGTCACTCGAGCGGTATCGAGAGGTCGAGCGCGCCCTCGACAGCGCGAGTCTCACGGAATTTCACAATCGCTTCGACGACTTCCTCGTCAACCTCGCGTCGCTGCGCCAGCAGGTTCCGGCCGACGACGCGGTGCGGAAGCTTCTGACCGATGCGCTGACGTTCTACGTCGCGCGAGGCCGCACGGCCGTCAGCGCCGGATCGCGATCCGAAGCGCAGACCGTCGTCGACAACCTCACCCGGCTCGTCCCACAACTTCCCGACAACGACCGGCGGAGTTCCGAAGGTGTCCTCAAGGAATTAC
>DATBHU010000294.1:0-15344 GCA_036557265.1 Polyangia bacterium | reverse complement strand
GATTCATTATATAACCGTCATGCAGGCGCAAGCCTCACTGGACGCCACCCTGGCGGCGCTGTCGGATCCGACCCGGCGCGCCATCCTCGCCCGCCTGGCCAGGGGGGAGGCGACGGTCAACGAGCTCGCCGAGCCCCATCCGATCTCGCAGCCGGCTATCTCGCGCCACATCAAGGTGCTCACCGAGGCGGGGCTGATCGTTCAGCGGGTCGAAGGAACCAGGCGGCCGTGCCGTCTGGCGCCGCAGGGGCTCTCGGAGCTCGACGAATATCTCGCCATGCTCCGGAAGGCGCTCGAACAGAATTACCAGCGCCTCGATCGCCTGCTGGCCAAGACCAACCCCAAGACCAACCCCAAGACCAACCCAACGAGGAGAAAGGACAAACAATCATGAGCAAGTTGGCACTGGAGACCGAGGGTGACCGCTTCGTCGTCGTGAAGCGGCGTTTCGAGGCGGCCCCGGAGGCGGTCTATCGCGCCTTCCTCGATCCCGAGTTGCTCCAGCAGTGGTTGCTCGGTCCCGACGGGTGGACGATGCCCGTCTGCATCAACGAGGCGAAGCCCGGCGGCAAGATCCGCTACGAATGGTCCAACGGCAAAGGCGGCGGCTTCCATCTCACCGGCGAGATCATCGAGCTCCAGCCGCCAGACCGCATCGTTCACGTCGAGCGCATGCACCTGCCCGATCCGACGCCGGACAATCACGTCGTCACCACGTTCACCGCCGACGGCTCCGGAACCCTGATGACCATGCGCATGACCCTCCCCGACGCGGCCACCCGCAAGGCCATGCTGTCGTCGGGAATGGAGCACGGGATGGAGGCGTCGTTCGCGCGTCTGGAGCGCCTCTCGCGCTGGGGCGGCGCGCGGTGACGGGCGGCAAGGGAAAGCCGAGCGCCCGCGCCACCGTCCACGTCAGCATCGACGTTCCGGACCTCGCGGCCGGCCTGCAGTTCTACGGCTCGGTGTTCGGATTCGCGGAGACGGCCCGGCCGTTCGCGACCATGGCCATCCTCGACGCGAACAACGTCACCGTGTGCATGCACGAGAAGGCGGCGGGCAGCAGGCCCTTGCCGGCCGGCGGCGACGTGCGCCGCTACCAGCGGCACTGGACGCCCGTGCACCTAGATCTGCACGTCGGCGATTTCGACGCCGCGCTCGGGAAGGTGCGCGCCGGAGGCGGCACGATCGAGAACGAGTTCCGCTCGCAAGGGCCGAAGCCCGCCGCCTTCTGCAGCGACCCCTTCGGCAACGGGTTCTGCGTCATCGGCGCGTGAGCGCGCGCCGATCCGGTCGCCTAGTAGCCGACGCGATCGGTGTATGAGAACAGCGACGTCCCGTAGCTGCCGCCCCACTGGTAGCCGTAGCGGCGTTCGGGCTCGATCTTCATGATGTCGTACTGCTTGCCCTCGCCGGGGGGATTGTCCGTCGGGAGGCGGCCGCTGAAGAAGCCGACGTCCTTGTCGAGATCGTAGAAGCGGTACCACATCGTGCTGCCGGCGCGCGGCTGGATCGGGTTGTAGTTGTCGTCGGTGCTGCCCGAGGGCCGGTTGACGTAGGCCGTGTTCGCGACCTTCACGGCGTCGCTCTTGTACCAGGCGATGGCGGCCTGTGCGGCGGCCTTGACGTCGGACGTCTGGGGCTGCGACATCAGGAAGGCGATGACGCCGATCGATTCCTTGCCGCTCTTCGACGGCAGCTCGTAGGAGCGCGCGCCCATCGGCGCGTAGGTGGTCTGGTCGTGCTGCGCGCACCAGACGGTCTTGACGCCGTTCTGCACGATCTGTGACTTCTCGATGTAGTCGATCGCCTTCGCGATCGCGGTGGAGATCCGGGTCAGCTGATCGGCGGTGAAGATGTCCCCGACGAGCGGCGACTTCATCTGGCGCGCGTACTCCATCATCCCGAGCACGCGCACCATCGCGTCGTCATTGAAGGTGACGTAGTTCGAATAGGTGCCGGGCCGCGCGGGATAGACCTGGGGGAAGCCGCCCGACGAATATTGCATCGTCAGCAGGAACTCGAGGGCCTTGCGGGCGGCGTCGCGGTACTTCGTGTCGCTGCTGCGCCGGTAGACGTCGGCCAGGAACATCGTCTCGGTGACGGTGCCGCCGTTGTCGATGGTGCCGAGCTCGACGTTGTTCGCGCCCAGCCACCCCGAGCGCGCATCGGTCCCGTTCCACGGCGCCGCATACACGGACTTGTCGTTCTTGTAGAAGCCGCCGTGCGGCATCTGCCAGGTGATCATGTTGTCGGCGAGCGTTCTGTCGGCCGCCAGCTTGGCGGCGTCGCCGCTGGTCGTGCTGAGCCAGGACGTGTACGTCGTGACGATCCCGGTGAGCGGGCTGCCGGTCTGATCGAGCGTCACCGCGGTCGCGCCCGCCGCGCCCGCGGCGCCGCCGCCGGTGCCGCCGCGCCCGCCGCCGCCCGCGGCCGAACCGCTGGTGCCGCCGCGCCCCCCGCCGCCCGCGGCCGCGCCGCCGCGCCCGCCTCCCGCCGCGCCGCCCGGACCGATGCTTCCCCCGGCGCCGGTCGCGCCGCCGGTGCCGCCGGTGCCCGCGCCGCCGGTCGCGCCCGCATTGCCGGTCGCGCCTGCCGCACCGGTGGCGCCGCCCGTCCCCGCGATTCCGGCGGCGCCCATGCTGCCGGCGCTGCCCGCCGGACCGAGGGTTCCCGCGCTGCCGCCGCCGATCGTGCCGGCGGCGCCGGTCGTGCCGGCGGCGCCGGTCGTCCCCGCGGCGCCTCCTGCGCCGGCACCAATGCCCCCGCTACCGGTCGCGCCCGCCCCTGTCGTCCCGGCTCCGCCGGTGCCGGGATGTGACGCGGTGTCGCCCGCGCACGCCTGAAAGAGCGACAGGGCGCTGGCGCCCACCACGGCCAAGCATCGTCGCAACCGCATCGGGTGGCCATGTCACGGATCGCTGCCTTTGATCACAGAAAACGATTCCGCGCGCCACCCGTCCGGCGGTCATCCGGATTCGGATGTCCCCTGATAGTCGTGGAACGGTATCCCGGCCGCGTAGCGCTCGACCCGCACCTCCTGCACGCCGTGCATCACCGCCTGACGCGCGTAAAGACCCGCGATCGAGCAGAGGCGATCGCGCGTGCAGAAGATCACCGCGTCGCCGATGTCGGTCGCGATCGCGCGGACGCGCTTGCGCCGGCCCGGGCGATCGTCGATGAGCGCGAACTCGCCGCCGTCCCCGACCCGCGCCGGGCCCAGGCTGACAGCCATCTGCAACGGGAAGAAGATCGAGCCGTAGACGTCGCGGTGAAAACCGTTGCAGCCGCCGGGCTGGTAGCGGAGCAGGATCGGCGACGTGCGGCCGTGCCCCGCCGCCTGGAATTCCCGCTCGAACGCGGCGTGCGTGGCGGGCCAGCGGCGGGCGTCTCCGATCAGCTCGTTCCATCGGTTCACGATCGGCGCGAGCCGCGCGTAGACCTCGCGCCTCAGCTCGACGACCAGCGCCGGGAGCGGCCGCGCGAAGAACCGGTACTCGACGCGGCCGCGATCGTCGTCGATCCGGACGTCGTGCTCGAACCGCTCGTCCTGCGCGTAGAGCGCGCGGAGCGCGACGCACTCGGCGCTCGAGACGAGCGCGCGCACGCGGGCGAGGCCGCGCGCCGCCAGCTCCTCCGCGATGGCGCCCCAGTCGAAGCGCTCCGTTCGCGCGGTGAACCCGATCTCCTCCGCGACGGCGGGCATGTCGGCGGGCTCCGGTCCGGAGGGCAGGGCGGCGGGCGCGATCTCCTCGAGCAGGGCGCGCGCCTCCGCGTACGTCGGCGACAGCTCGAGCGCGCGCCGGACCGCGCGCTCGGCCCGCGCGGTCATCCCGCGCAGCAGATCGATGCGCGCCTGCTCGACCCAGAACCGCGCGTTCGCGGGACCGGCGCCGAGGGCGCGCTGGATCAGCTTTTCTGCGAGCTGCAGGTGGCCCGAGGCGGCAGCCTCGATGGCCTCTTCAACGAGTCTCTCCGCGTGACGCTTCGCGCGCCGACGCTTCTTGGTCGATGGCACGGCAATGCTCCTGGAAGGCGGCTCTGCAGCCGCGGGTCAGCGTTCCGTCTGAAATGAATCGGACGGCGCTTAACTCAGGAGCGATTGCGCTACTCGCACGCGCAACGAAGGTAGCGCCGCGCGCGCGTCAGGTCAAACGGCGCGCCGGCGCTACAGCTGGCCGGCCAGCTCGGAAGCGTCCCAGGTGTAGTACTGGGTCGCCGTCGGCTTGCTGCCGAGGTCGGTGGCGAAGTTCCCCGTGGTGGTGGAGGCCTGGCCCTTCAGGAACTTGTTGATCATGGCCGTCAGCGAGGCGTCGTACTGGCTTCGCCACGAACAGTGAGTCCCGGAGGCGCCCTGATAGGCGAAGTTGTTGCTCACGCCGAGCGCGCCAAAGATCGCCTTGCCCGCCATTCCCGTCACGTAGGCCGACTTGGGGTCGAGATTGGTGATCCCCGGGTTGTCCACGACGTAGAGACCCCGCGGCGCGATCAACGCCATCGCTTCGTGCATGTCGACCGGCAGCCGATCCGTGTTGTCGCCGTTGGCGTCGTTCGACTTGGCGAACGGCCCGAGCGCCACTTCCGACAGCCAGCGCACGTAGCTGATGGCGTGGTACGGCCACTCGGCTGTGTTGTTGTCGCCCGGATCCAGCTGCTCCTTCAGGCGAAGCGCCGGCGTGCCGCCGATGCCGGACTCGCAGGGAATGGTCAGCGCGATGCGGTTGTCGAACACGCCGCCGGCAAAGGCGCCTTTCCCGTTGCGGGAACAGCCGGTGACGCCGACGTGATAGGGATCGATCACAGTCGGACTCTGTTCGAGCAGATCGATGATGCGGCTGACTTGCCAGGCCTGCGCCACCATGTAGCCGGCCGGGTGGTTGCTGCCGTAGTAGGTGAAGAACGGACCCGTCTTGGCGCCGCTGCCGCCCGAGGCCTCGACGGCCATGAAGTTGATCTTCGCGACGCCGCTGGGGACCGGCAAAGGACACCCCAGACCGCCGTCGTAACAGATGATGGCAGGAGCGGGCATGGTGGCGCCGTTCATGCTCACGGTGGCGGTGAATGAAGTGGTCTTGCTGCCTTCGGTCACCTTCACGGAGATCATGGTGGAGCTGACCGTCCCGGTGACGGAGCCCTTGGCGGGGATCGGCTTGTCGCCGTAGACGTAGTTGAACAGCTGCTTGAGAATCTCTTCTCGGCGGCACGCCCACTGGCCCTTGTCCGTGATGCGCGTGCCGTCCAGCGTCTTGAACGGATCGGGCAGCTTGCCGTCGGCCGTGAGCGCGCTGTAGGCCGGGAACTTGCTGGTGTCGACGGTGCAGCGGGCGCCGGGGTCTTCCTCCTTGCCCCAGCCGATCGCGCCCGTGGTGCCTCCGCTGCCTGCGCCTCCCGCGCCGCCGGTTCCGCCGGTGGTGCCGGCCGCGCCGCCGCCCGTGCCCGCGGTGCCGCCGGTGCCGGTGCCACCCCGACCGCCGGTGCCGGTCGTCCCGCCGCGACCCGCGGCGCCACTGCCGCCCGTGCCGCCGCTGCCCGAGCTGCCGCCGGTCCCGGACGTGCCCGAGCCCGCGGTGCCCGTCGCGGACCCGCCGGTCCCCGCCGCGCTGCCGCCGGTGCCGGGCGTCGAGGTGCCGCCCGTGCCCGGCGTCGAGGTGCCGCCCGTGCCGCCCGTGCCCGTCGTGCCGCCGCTGCCCTGGGGACTGGATCCGCCGCTCCCGGCGGCGCCGCTCGGGCCGGCCGTCCCACCACTCGTGCCCGCAGTTCCTCCGGCGCCGGTGGAGCCGCAGCCCCACGCGAAGAGTGCACTCGCGAAAATGACGCTGCCGAATCTTCTGCTACCCACGTCGGCCTCCGGTGGATCCAGGTTGGACTGCTCTTGTGTGACCTAGATCAATTCCCGCAACTGCGTCTGCTGATCCCGAGGGAGCCGGTCGCCAGAATCATTCAGGAAGTGCGACCCCGGCCGGTCACGATGCAATCTGCCCGACCCTGTTGCCACGAAAGGCCCATCGTTCGTTCCTCCTTCCTCTCTCGCCTTGAAACTAGGCATCGCGCGGGTGGTGTACATTTGTGCCGCGCCCATTCTCCTGACATCGCCTGCGGATGACGTGGCCGCGGGGAGGTCCCGCAAACGTGCTGGCGAGCTCCTCCGGCGAGATCACTGATCTCGGCGCCATACCTTCTCGAACGCGGTCGTGGGGACCATGTTTTCCGGGTGACTGATCATCCGAGTTGGCGACGGCCGGCGCGCGTGGCGCGTTGGGCGCCGCTTCCTCTGCGGGCGATCGTGGGACTCGGGTTCATGAGTCATGGGTTCGCCAAGCTGGTGCGAGGACCCGGGGTGTTTGCCGGTATCCTGCGCGCGCTCGGTGTGCCCATGCCTCACCTCATGGCGTGGGTGACGATCGGGATCGAGCTGCTAGGCGGTGCAACGGTCCTCCTGGGCGCGTTCGTCTCCCTGGCCGCCATACCGATGGCCGGAACGCAGCTGGTCGCGATGTTCACCGTCCACCTGCCCAACGGGTTCAGCTCGATCAACCTCGTCCGCGTGTCTGCTCGCGGGCCCGAGTTCGGCCCGCCGGGCTACGAATGCAACCTGCTCTACCTCGCATGCTTGGCGGGGCTGGTGCTGGGCGGCGCGGGACCGCTCGCGATCGACGGGATCCGCCGCGGCAGGCACGCTCGCATCGCTCGCAAGGATCTGAAGTGAGTCAGCGCCAGATCCGCGCCTGGGCGACAGTCGCGCGTGATTCCAGTCGGCGTGTGGCACGTCGGCCGTTCGAGCAATGTCGGTGCCGGGACGGCGTTGCGCGTCGCCGCCGTAGCCCCAGACTCAGAAAGACGATCGCGGCCAGACCGTCGAGACCGCCGCTTCGATCGCCCGCCACGCGGCACTGACAGCCGCCGGATGACGCTTCACCGGTTGCTCCCGCGCCGGCGCTTCCCGTCGCTCCTCCCGCGCCCGTCGTCACGGTACCTCCCGTGCCGGCGCCGCTGCCAGCCGCGCCCGCCACGCCGCCCGATCCGTTCGAGCCCGCGGTGGCAGATGCCCCTGCGGTGCCAGCCACGCCTCCGGCGCCGGGGCTGCCCGCGCCCGCTGTCGTTCCCGCTTCTCCTCCGGCCCCGCCGCGGCCGCCGGCGCCCGCCATGCCGACCACTCCGGCGGAGCCGCCCGTCCCGCCGGTCGCGCCGCCCCTGCCTTGCCCGCCCGCGCCGCCGGCTCCGCCGCGCGCCGCGCCGCCGGCTCCGCCGCCCGCCGCGCCGCCGGCTCCACCCGCCGCGCCGCCGGTTCCTCCCGCTCCGCTGCCGCTCGGACAGGGCCCGTATTCGAACGCACCCAGGTCGGGCGCCGATCCGGAGAACGGAAGGCTGACGTTCTGTCCCTTGTCGATCAGATCGCTCCCCTGCGCCAGTCGCATGAACGGGAGGCAGGGCAAGCTGCCGTCTGCCTGGCGGGGTCCGTCCATGCCGGCGATGGACGTGCTCTGAAAATCGGCGCTGCTGACGCTCACCCCCAGCGCCGCGTCCCACGAGTTGTAGGCGGAGTCGACCATCGCACCGGTCGCGTTCGTGATGGCCGCGCCGCCGAAGGCGATGTTGTTCCTCAAGATCCCGACGTTGGCGGTCGTTCCGTCGGCGAGCGTGCCGTGCATGTTGAAGTTGGCGCCGTTCATGTAACCGGTGTTGTTGGTCCAGTGGTCGCCGACCGGCTCGAAGTTGGCGTCGAAGCCGTTGCCGAGGTTCAAGAACGACAGGCAATTGCGGACGACGTGGCTCGGCGGATTGGCCGGCACTCTCGTCGGGGGCAGGTCGAAGCCGCCCCCCTTGATGCCGTTCCCGTTGCCCGCCGGCGCCCGCGTCGTCGTTCCGGGGAGGTATCCGCTGTACCAGGCCCACGAGCCCTCGACGGTGACGACCTCCTGGGCGTGGATGAAGTCGAAGCCGTCGTCGCTGTTCCACCAGGCGCGACATCCTCGAAAGACGTTGCCCGCGCCGCCCTCGTGCGCCCCGAAGCCGTCGGCGCTCTGACCGGCGCCGTTGGACGTCATCGGATCGTAGTTCTCGTGCGAGTCGCAGTTCAGCACCAGGTTGTTGCCGCCGCCCTGAATGAAGAGCCCCGGGCCCATGTTGTGGTGCAGGTTCAGGAGCTCGAAGATGTCGTTGCTCCCCGAGATCCAGACGCCCCACGATTCGTGATTGAGGTTGTTGTTCTGGGGCACGCCCTTCACCTCCAGGCCCTTGAAGTGAATCCAGCTGCCGGTGACGTCGAAGCCTTTGACGCGGCAGGAATCCTTGATGCCGGAGAAGTCGAACACGGGAACCTCGCCCGGGTACGCCCAGTAATGAATGAGGTTCCCCGACGTCCCGCTCTTGTTGAGGACGACCCCGTTGATGGTCGCCGTCTGGCTGCTGCAGGTCGTCGTGCCGCTGCTGTAGCTGTACGTGCCGGCGCGAAAGTAGACGGTGTCGCCGGCCGCGGCCACCGACTGCGCATGGGCGATCGTGGCCCACGGCGCCGCCTGCGAGCCCGCGGCGCTGTCGCTGCCGTTCGGGGCGACGTAGTAGGTCGCTGCCGCGTGGGCGGCGAGCGGCGCGAGCGCGACGAGCAAGCCGCTGCCAAGCGGTATGAGCCGGCGCTCGAGCAGGGTCTGCCTCCGTCCTTGGTCCATGCACCCCGTGCATGTCGCGTCCCGGCCCATCCTTCGCCCGGATCGGCAGGCGCCACAGGCGGCCCGCAGTCCGCGGCGGTCAGTCGCAGTGGCAGGGGCAAGGCAGCATGTGCCCGGCCGCATCGCCGCAATCGGTGTATCTGTTCCGGCACCTGCATTTTTCGAGGCACGCGCGACGCGCATCCGCTTTTCTCGCCGCTTTTTCAGGGAGGACTTCCACCTCGCCGGGCGTGAAGCGGGCATGGATGCGCTGGTGTCCCTGGCCGTTCGCGACGTCACCGTCGGCGCGCGCGTCGACGTCGATCGTCCCGAGGAAGGTCGTCGAGGCGGCCGGATCCAGCGTCAGCGTCCCGGCCAGCTTCAGGGACTGGAAGCCGTCGCCGCGGGGGACGGAGCGGGTGAGGTTGCCGTAGGCGGTGCAGCGCGCGAGATCGACGGGGCCGGGCAGGCACGCCTGCTGGACGATCAGCGTGAGGCCGATCGTCTCGCGCTCGCCGAGGGCCACGCGCCCGATCTGCCAGCGCGACCAGCGCAGGTCGACGCGGAAGGTGTCCCGGTACGGGCCCTCCGTCGGGGCGGCGCGCGCGAGCGCGCTGGCGTCGAGACGAACGATGCTGTCGCCGGGGGAGACCAGCCGCGATTGGATCGACACGCCCGAGATCGCCTTGCCCTCGTAGGTGGGTGCGGGGATCAGGAGCACCTCGGCGCGCCCGGCCGGCACTGCGCCTCCCGAGACGTAGATCCCCCGGCCGAGGCGTTGCATGAACGCGTCGGTCATCGCGGCCGGCCAGTCGGTGCGCGCCTCGACGACGCGCGTCCACCTGGCCGCGAGGCAGACGGGGCCTCTCGCCAGCAACCACAGGCTCGCCTCGGCGCCGGGGGCGCGCACGCGTCGGTCGGCCGGACAATCCACACGCCGGAACCCCTCGGCCTCGACGACCACCATCGTCGGCCCGGTCCACTTCGAAGCCCGCGCCGCGGGCGACGCCAGCACGGCCGCCGCGAGGCTGAACACCAAGGCGATCCGGCCACCCACGCGGTGGAACATATCAGTCGGATCGGCGATCGGTGCGTCAGCGGCGGCGCAGCGGCCCGCGGACGGTGCCGAGATCCTGCTGGCCCCGATTCTCCAGCAGCACGAACGGGCGATCGTCGAAGCGGAGCTCGCCGGAGCCGTCGTGCTCGATGACCTGGACCTGGCCGAGGCCGTAGCCCGTGGGGCCCTGATTGAAGTAGGTCACGGAGAGCGCGTAGGGGTAGGCGGCGGGGGGGCCGTCGATCGCGAAGCACTCGGGACCGTAGCCGGTGGTCACGTCCGCGTAGAGCCGGCCGCCGCTCTCGAGGCTCGGCTGGCTGTACCAGGCGGCGCCGCCCTTGCCGTCCTCGACGCGCAGGTCGACGTCGCTCGCGTCGGTCTCCCAGCTGAGCACGAAGCGGAGCGAGCGCCCGGTCGCGAGGCCGACGCCGGCGACGGCGAGGCGGCGCACGACGTCCTCGCGCGTGCCCGGGTTCTGGCGGATGGCCGCGGCCGCGATGATGCCGGCGTCCTCGCGCAGGATCGGGCCGACGCCGGCGAAGCGACCGGCGGGGTAACTCTGCCGGACGCCCTCGAGCGCGACGTCGAACGCCGCGGCCGCCCGGCCGGCGCGCACCAGCGCGTACGCGAGCAGGCGGTGGCTCGACGGCTGGTCGGGCCGCTGGACGCGCGCCTTCTGGAAGGTGTCGACGGCGAGCGCGAGGGCGTCGCCGCCCAGGCGCGCCAGGCGCTCGCCCGCCAGGCGCCGCTGGTCGGCCTGCGCGGGAAAGAGGTCGATGAGCGAGCCGTATGCGCGCGCCGTGAGCGCGAGGTCGTTTGTGGCCTCGGCGGCCGCGCCGAGCGCGAGCAGCGCCAGGACGTCCGCGGGCCGCTGGTCGCGCCACGACTGCGCGGCGCGCCGCGCCTGCTGCGGCCTGGCGGCCGCGAGCAAGCTCGTCACCTCGGCGAAGCGCCGCTCCTGGTCGGGAACCGGCGCCACGCGCCGGGGCGGTGGTGGTGGCGGGGGAGGCTTGTTCCAGGGCCCCGGCGCCTGTTCGCTGACCGGCGCGCTCCTGTCGCCGTGAGCGAGGATGACGAACTCGACGCGGCGGTTCCTCGCCAGGCAGTCCGCGTCCTTCTGCGCGCAGATCGGCTTCGAGTGTCCGTAGCCGCGGGCCACGAGGCGGCTCTTGACGACGTTGCGCGCGCCGAGCGCCTCGACCACCGCGTTCGCGCGGTTCGTCGCGAGACGGTCCTTCTCGCCGCGGGCGGTGTGGCCCTGGATCTCGACCAGCTCGATCCACGGGTTGCCGTTGATCGCCGCCGCCACCGCGTCCACGATCGGGAACGACTCGCGCTTGATGACGTCCTTGCCGGTCTCGAAGTAGATCGGCGTCATCGTGACGAGGCGGGCCTTGCGGACCACGATCCGGCCCTGGTCGGGGCAGCCGTCGTCGTCGGCGAAGCCGTTGTACGTCTCCGGCTCGTCGGGGCAGCCGTCTTCGTCGTCGGGGATGCGGTCGCCGTCGCGATCGCCGGCCCGTCCCGCCGGGGGCGGCGGCGGCGCGCCCTCCGCGCGCGCGACGCGGTTGGTCGCCCGCGCGCGTGGATCGCCCGCGAACGGCTCGCCGATGCTGGTCGCGCCCGCGAAGGCCCCCGCCGGGAGATCGCCGCGCCGGAGGACGTCGACGCCCGTCGGCCCGACCGTCAGGATGTCGGTCAGCGCGCGGCGATCGATGTTGAAGCGCGCGTAGTCCTGCTCCGTCTCGAGGACCAGCAGGGCGGTGTCGTCGGACAGCACCCGGTGCCGCACCGACAGGTCGACGATCTCCCGGCGCAGCGCGGATCGCAGATCGCCGTCGCCCGCGGCCAGCGTGTCGCGCTGGTGCTCGAGGCGCTGGATGCGCGCGCCGACCCAGGCCCGCTCGAGCAGCGGCCGCGCGGCGTCGACCGTGGCCAGCTCCAGACGCTGGGTGCGCGCGCCGGACAGCACGACCTCGAAGGGGCGGCGCGCCGGGAGGTCGGCGTAGACGAGGACCTGATCACCGGGCTGGACGCCGTCGAGGCGCTCGGGCCAGACCCACGCGGCGCCCGTGACCGCGACCTTGATGCCCGAGACCGTCGCGCTCGCGAGGCGCCGCGCGAGCGTCGCGGCCGGCAGCGCCTCGTCGAGCACCGCGCCGTCACGGGGCAGGCCGCCCGTGGCGAGCGCGCGCAGCGCCGGCTCGTCGCGAATCCCCCCGACGGCCACCACGTCGAGGCGCTGCAGCCCGGCCTTCGCGAGCGCGGCGACCTTGGCGCGCAGCGCGCTGCCCTCGACGGGCCCCGCGGTGGCGACGCCGTCCGTGACGATGAGCAGACGCGTCCACGCCCGGCCCGTCTCCTTCTGCGCCGCCGCCCAGTCCAGCGCCCGCCCGAGGTTCGAGGCGCCGAGCGCGCGGCGGTCGAGGATCGCGCGCGTCTCGCTGGCGCCGAACCCGCCCAGCGTTCCGGTGTAGACGGCGGCGACGTCCTGGTCGAAGCAGGCGACGCGCAGCGGGACCTGACGACCGAGGTCGCCCGCCGCCTGGGCGAGCAGCGCGCGCACCCGCTCGACCTCGGCCGCGAAGCCGAGCGCGCGCGAGCCGCTCGTGTCGACCAGGACCAGCAAGTCCTGGGGACGGTCGGGCGCGGCGTCGGCGACGGGGGTGACGCGCGCGACGGCCAGGTTCTCGTGGCGCAGGGCGCGGCCGGCGTCGGGCAGCGGCACCTCGAGATCGAGGTCCGGCTGGAAGTCGCGCTTGCGCACCTCCACGAGGTCCTGCGTGACGGCCTCGCCGCCGAGGGTGGTCGGGGGCGTCTGCGCCGGCCGCGCGAGGCGCTTCCCGGCGAGCACGCGCACGTCGAGCGCGTCGAGCCGGGGCAGGCCGCGCAACGCGAGCCGGTAGGGCTGGCGCGCCTGCGCGAGCTCCTGCGAGTAGGAGATGACGAGCTCCTTGCTGGCGGAGGCCGGGATGGGAAAGATGCGCGCGCGGAACTCGTTGCCGGCCTGCTTCTCGAGCAGGGCGGGATCGACGCGCCGGTGGAGGAACGACTCGTAGGCGACCCGCGCGGCCTGCCGCTCGACGACCTCACCCTCCTGCCAGCCCCACGCCTGCAGCGTCGCGAAGCGGCTCACGGCGGCCCCCGGCGGCAGCGTGATCGCGAACTGCCCCTCGATCGTGCGCGGCTGATCGTTGCGAAAGACGAGGTGCAGCTCGGTGAAGGCGAGGGGATCTTGGACCACGGCGCGCGCGGAGAGCGACACGATCCGCAGGCCCGTCCCGTCGGACGCGGTCAGCGACAGGGGCGGCGCTGGCGGCGCTGCTTTGGCTGCGTCGGCGCTCGCCGCGGGCGGGGCCCCGCCCAGCGCCGCCAGCAACCCCAGGCCCCGCACCATTCGCCGCACGCGTCCCGTTCCAGTCCGCATGCGCATGAGTGGGGCAAGCGCACCGGCGCCATCACCGGGTGCGCCGGTCAGACGGGCGGCGCGCGGTCAGCGCCGGCGGCGCCGGAGGCGCTGCCACCAGGAGCTCGCGCCCGCGCCTTCCGCCGGGATCGCCGTCCCGGCGGCCGCGGGCGGCGGCGCGGGCAGGCGCTCCGCGTCCGGCCCGTACTCGCTGCGCCAGAGCTCCTGATGCGCGGCGCCCGCGAACGGCCACAGCGCCTGTCCCAGGTCGCGCACCGCCGGAAACCGCCGGGCCGGCTCCCTGTGCATCGCCCGCAGGACGATCGCTTCCAGGGACGGAGGCAGCTCTCGATAGCCGCTGGGCCGGGGAAACTCGCCGCTGCTGATCGCCCGGATCAACTCCATCGGGTTGCCCTGCAGCTGGTCGTAGGGCTCGTGCCCGGTCAAGCAGAAGTAGAGGCACAGCGCGAGCGAGTACTGATCGCTCTGCTCGGTCGCCTCGTCGCCCGCGGCTTGCTCCGGCGAGAAGAAGCGAATGGTGCCGGGCACGATGCCCGCGCGCGTGATCCGCTGGGCGTGCTGTCCCTTGGCCAGCCCGAAGTCGATGATCTTCACCTCCAGCCCCGAGCCCGCCTGCGCCTTGACCAGGAACACGTTGTCGGGCTTGAGGTCGCGATGGATCACGCCGTTGGCGTGGCAGGCCTCGATGCCGGCGCAGAGCTCCAGCGCCAGATCCGCCGCCTGCGCGATCGGGAACGGTTCGCCGCGCGCGTGAAGGTGCTGGTTGAGGTTGTCCCCCTCCAGGAGCTCCGTCACGAGGTAGAGCGTGCCGTCCGCGTCGCAGCCGTGGTCGAGCACGCCGACGACGTGCTTGTGCTTGATGAGGGACAGGATCTCCGGCTCGCGCTTGAACCGCTCGGTCAGCTGCGCCTTCATGTCGGGCGCGACGTCGGGGAGCACGAGCGTCTTCACGGCGACCTTGCGCCCCGGGAGCCTGGTGTCCGCGGCCGCGTGCACCCGCCCCATGCCGCCCTGACCGAGCTGGGCGCCGAGCCGGTAGCGCCCGAGCACCAGCGGCGGTTTAGATGCCTCGGCCGGCTGGTCCACCATCGCCGGAGTCCAGCAAGCTGCCGTCGGGCAGTCAAGCGGCAACTCGGGCGGACGCCCTGTCTTGCCGACCCCGCAGCTCGCAACCATCTCCATAGAGGGACGGTCATGACGCCGACGCTGCTGTTCCAGCTGCATCTCTTGCTGGGCTACGTCGCCTGGTTGCTCTGCTTCGGCGCGTACCTGTGGCCGCGGATGCGGGCGATGGATGCCGCCGACGCCCATCGCGCCATCGCCACCCTGCACAGCTTCCGCTTCTTCGGGCTGGCCTTCTTGCTGCCAGGCGTGGTCGGCCCCGAGCTGCCCGCGCGCTTCGCACGCTTCGCCGCCTACGGCGACTTCGCGACCGGCGTGCTGGCCCTGCTCGCGCTGCTCACCTTCCGGGTGCGACCGTTGTTCTGGCTGTTCGTCGCGGCGTTCAACGTCGTCGGGTTCGCCGACCTGATCGGCGACTACGTGCACGCCGTCCAGCTCGGTTTGCCCGCGATCGCGGGCCAGCTGGGCGCGCTCTACTTCGTGCCGGTGATCTACGTGCCGCTGCTGATGATCACGCACGTGGCTGCGGCGGTCTTGCTGCTGCGGCACTGGAGCCACCGGACGGAGGGGATCGCCCTGCGCGCCCCGCGAGCCCGAGAGACCTGACCGCCACGGGCCTTGCCCGACTCCGGCGCCGCGCCGCCTGCGCGCCGCGCCAGCACTTCGCTGGCCGCAGTTCGCTTGTAACCGATCCGCGGACGTGTCATCTCGGGAAGGAACGTCTCTACCCGAGGAGCTTCTTGATGATGGCCGTTGATCGCGCTCGCTTCGCTTGCGGTCCCTGCAGGCCACGATATTTCGTGGGCCTGGCATTGGTGATGGTCGCGCTCGGCTGCGGGAGCTCGAGCGGCGGACGAGACGCAGCGGGCGGTCATGGCGGCGGCGCGGGCGCGGGCGGAAGTGCGGGCGCTGCCGGCGGGACGAACGGCGGCGCGGGCGCGGGCGGCAGCGGGGGCGCCGCCGCCGGCACGAACGGCGGTGCGGGCGCGGGCGGCAGCGCGGGCGCCGCAGGGGGGACGAACGGCGGTGCGGGCGCGGGCGGAAGTGCGGGCGCCGCAGGCGGTACGAACGGCGGTGCGGGCGCGGGCGGAAG
>DATBHU010000293.1:0-1766 GCA_036557265.1 Polyangia bacterium | reverse complement strand
GGCGACGGCGTCACGGCGGCGTTCGGCAGCCCTGTCGACGCCGTCTTTCAGATCGACACGGTCAGCGACGGCATCGTGGGCGGCTCGCTGCCGTCCGCCGTCAACTACACCTTCGACACCGGCGCGCAGTCGTTCGCGCTCAGCACCTACGACAGCCAGCCCCCCAACCCGAAGAACCTCGCGGGCCCGAACTCACCGACCACGCCGACGCTGACGTGGGACGGGACCGCCAGCATGCCTGCCGGCGGCGGCTCGCTGCAGGTCGGCGTCACGTACTCGGACTTCCGGCAGTACGTCGACGCGGCGATCAACCTGTCATCGCTCGACCTGACCGGAAAGACCCTGCACGCCTTCGTCATGCTCGACTCCGGGCCGTTCAACGGCGGCGTGCAGCTGCACGCGGGCTCGGGCCCCAACTACACGTTCGCGGCGAGCACGTACACCAGCTTCGAAGCCGTCTACCTCAGCTGGATCGAGCTGACCCTCGACCTCACCGCAGCCGAGAGCTCGGTCACCGGCTTCACCGCCAATGACATCCGGCAGATCGGCGTGCAGTTCTCGACCGGCGATCCGTACGAGGGCGGCACGATCGACGCCCCGTTCGATGTCGTGTTTCACATCGATTCGATAACTGCGCAGTAACACAGTCACTTTCCCGTAACCTGAATAGGGAGTTGCCCTAGATTCAGCGCTTGCGGGCCGTGATACACGTGGTTCATGACTCCTTCCTGGTGGGTGCTGGTTGTCGATGATGATGCGGAGGTCAACGCGCTCATCGTCGAGATGTTGCGTGACGAAGGTTTCACCGCGCACGGGCTGACGGACGCGCGGGCGGCGATGGCGCTGGTGGACGGCGCGAGCCCGCCCGGCTTCATCATCGCCGACATGACGATGCCCGACATCGACGGCGTCGATCTGGTCGGGCGCGCCGGGCACCACGGAATCCAGGCGGTGCTGATCACCGCCGCCGATCCGCGCCGGCTGGCGCTCCGCACGGCGGCGCCGGTGATGCGCAAGCCGTTCGAGGTCGACGAGCTGATCCGCGTGGTCGCGCGCCACCGGCCGGGCCCGTGCGTCGCCCCGGTGGCCGTTCCGGTCCAGCTCACCTGCAGCGCCTGAGCGCGCGCCGTCGGATCGTCGCGGCCGCTCGCGAGCGCGCTCGGCCGCTAGATCGTCGCGGCGCGTTCGATCTCGGACGGGACGGTCTGACGCGGGTTGCCCGCCTGCAGCAGCGCGCTCTGCGTCTCCTCCATCGCCTCGCCCAGCGACTCCAGCGCCTCGTCGTCGAACATCTGCTCCACCCGCGGGAACAACGTCTCCTCCTCTTCCTCGACGTGGTGGGCGACCTCGTCCTCCAGCACCTTCACCTTGGCGGCGAAGGTCTCGTCGCCGGCGTCGAGCTGAAGCAGGTCCGCGATCACACGCTTGATCGCCAGGTGCTCTTCCACCGATTCCAGCAGGATGGCCTCGGTGGTCCGCTCCTTCACCGCCGGGTAGAAGCGCTTCTCCTCGATCGCGGAGTGGACCGCCAGCGCGTCGGCGATCCGCTCGAAGATGCCGCGCCGCGGGTCGCTGCCCTTGGCCCGATGCATCTGATTGAACAGCGCCTCGACCTCACGGTGCTGGTGCTTGAGCAGAGTGATCGCGTTCATGTCCCCCTCCCCGCGTAGGTACCCCACCTGAAACTAGGCATCGGGGCGGCAGGGTGTCAGCCCTTGCGCCCCGGTGGCTCGACCTACTGGACGTTGAACTTGCAGACGGTCGAG
>DATBHU010000292.1:0-14303 GCA_036557265.1 Polyangia bacterium | reverse complement strand
GTGGCGCAAGCAGATCGAGGCCAGCGTGGCGGACTGGTGGAAGGTGCTGGAGGCGCGGGCGATGGTCGATGCGCACCCCGTCAACCCCCAGCGCGTGTTCTGGGAGCTGTCGCCGCGGTTGCCCGACAACGCCATCCTGAGCAGCGACTCCGGGTCGGCGGCGAACTGGTTCGCGCGCGACATCAAGATCCGGCGCGGCATGATGGCGTCGCTGTCCGGGACGCTGGCGACGATGGGGCCCGGCGTCCCCTACGCGATCGGCGCGAAGTTCGCCTACCCGGACCGCGTCGTGGTCGCGATGGTCGGCGACGGCGCCATGCAGATGAACGGCAGCGCCGAGCTGATCACGATCGCCAAGTACTGGAAGGAGTGGAAGGACCCGCGCCTGGTCGTGCTGGTCCTGAACAACCGCGACCTCAACCAGGTCACCTGGGAGCAGCGCGCGATGTCGGGCGATCCGAAGCTGGCCGCGACGCAGAACGTGCCCGACTTCCCGTACGCGCGCTACGCGGAGTCCCTCGGCCTGCGCGGCCTGCGCATCGATCGGCCGGAGCAGATCGCCGACGTCTGGGAGCAGGCGTTCCGTTCGGACCGCCCGGTCGTGGTCGAGGCCGTCACCGATCCGGAGGTGCCGCCTCTGCCCCCGCACATCACCTTCAAGCAGGCGGCGGCGCTGACGTCCGCGCTGCTGAAGGGCGATCCCGACTGGCGCGCCGTGGTCAGCCGCAGTTACCGCGAGATGCTGTCGGCCTGGAAGCCGCACCGCGGCTGACGCGAGGGCGACATGGCGACCACCGACGTCGTTCCTCTCTCGCGCGCGCGGCGCCGCGCCCCGGACAGCGCCGCGTCTTCCACGCTGGACGTCGCCGCGCTGGAGGCGGCGCTGTGGCGCGAGCTGGACGGCGAGGTCCGCTTCGACGGCGGCAGCCGCGCGCTCTACGCCACGGACGGGTCGAACTACCGCCAGGTGCCGATCGGCGTGGTCGTCCCGCGCCACAAGACCGACGTCGTGGCGGCGATCGACGTCTGCCGCCGCTTCGGCGCGCCGGTGCTGTCGCGGGGCGGCGGCACCAGCCTGGCCGGCCAGTGCTGCAACGTCGCCGTGGTGATGGACATGTCGAAGTACTTCCACGGCATCCTGGCCCTGGATCCCGGGGCGCAGCGCGCCCGCGTGCTGCCGGGGACGGTGCTGGACGTGCTGCGCGGGGCGGCGAACCCGCACGACCTGACGTTCGGGCCCGACCCGTCGACGCACAACCACTGCACGCTGGGCGGGATGATCGGCAACAACTCGTGCGGCGTGCACTCGGTGCTGGCGGGCCGCACCGCCGAGAACGTCGAGGAGCTGGAGATCCTGACCTACGACGGCCTGGTCATGCGCGTCGGCGCGACGCCGCCCGACGAGCGCGCGGAGATCATCCGCGGCGGCGGGCGGCGGGCCGCGATCTACGCGGGCCTGGAGCGGCTGATCAACCGCTACGCCGACCAGGTGCGACGCATGTACCCGAAGATCCCGCGGCGGGTCTCGGGCTTCAACCTCGACGAGCTGCTGCCGGAGAACGGCTTTCACGTCGCGCGCGCCCTGGTCGGGAGCGAGGGGACGTGCGTGACGGTGCTGGAGGCGACCCTGCGCCTGGTGCCGTGGCCGCGGGCGCGCACGCTGCTGGTCCTCGGCTATCCGGACATCACCACCGCGGCGGATCATGTGCCGGTCGTGATGAAGGAAGGGCCGATCGGCCTGGAGGCGATCGACCAGCGCCTGATCGACGACATGCACAGGAAGGGGCTGCACGAGCGCTACCTGCGCTACCTGCCCGAGGGGAAGGGGTTCCTGCTCGTCGAGATCGGCGGCGACACCAAGCAGGCCGCCGACGCGCGCGCGCGCGAGGTGCTGGAGACGCTGCAGGCGAGCCCGCCCAAACCGGCCGCCAAGATCTACGACGATCCGGATCAGGAGGAGAAGCTGTGGAAGGTGCGCGAGTCCGGGCTGGGCGCGACGGCGCGCATCCCCGGATCGCCCGACACCTGGGAGGGCTGGGAGGATTCGGCGGTGCCGCCCGAGCGGATGGGCGACTACCTGCGCGAGCTGCGGCCGCTGATGCAGGCGCACGGCTACGACGGCGCCTTCTACGGACACTTCGGCCAGGGCTGCCTGCACACGCGCATCAACTTCGACCTGACGAGCGCGGGCGGCATCGCCAACTACCGGTCGTTCATCGAGGAGGCGGCGGCGCTGGTGATCCGGTACGGCGGCTCGCTGTCGGGCGAGCACGGCGACGGCCAGTCGCGCGCCGAGCTGCTGTCGCGCATGTTCGGGCCCGAGCTGGTGCAGGCGTTCCGCGAGTTCAAGGCGATCTGGGATCCGACCGGGCGCATGAACCCCGGCAAGGTCGTCGATCCCTACGACATCGACGAGAACCTGCGCCTGGGCGCCGAATTCAGGCCGCCGGCGCCGGCCACGCACTTCGCCTACCCGGACGACGACGGCGACTTCACGCGGGCGACGCTCCGCTGCGTCGGCGTGGGCGAGTGCCGGCGCGAGCACGGCGGCACCATGTGCCCGAGCTACCGGGCGACGCGCGAGGAGAAGCACAGCACGCGCGGCCGCGCCCACCTGCTGTTCGAGATGATGCGCGGCGAGGAGCTGGACGGCTGGCGCGACGACTCGATACGCGAATCGCTGGATCTCTGCCTGGCGTGCAAGGGCTGCAAGCACGACTGCCCCGTCAACGTCGACGTCGCCACCTACAAGGCGGAGTTCCTCTCCCACCACTACGCCGGCCGCCTCCGGCCGCGCGCCGCGTATTCGATGGGCCTGATTCACCGCTGGGCGCGCGTCGCCGCGCGCGTCCCCGGGCTGGCGAACCTGATCGCCGAATCGCCGGCGACGGCGCCGCTGTTCAAGTGGCTGGGCGGCATCGCCCCGGAGCGGCTAGTCCCGGCGTTCGCGGCGCAGACGTTCAAGGCCCTCTGGCGCCGCCGCCCGGCCCGCAACCTCGCCGGCCCGACCGTCATGCTGTGGCCCGACACCTTCAACGATCACTTCTTTCCGGAGACGGCGCTGGCGGCGGCCGAGGTGCTGGAGGCGCTCGGCTTCCGCGTGATCGTGCCTGAAGAAGACGTCTGCTGCGGGCGCCCGCTCTACGACTTCGGCATGCTGGCGCCCGCGCGGCGCCTGTTGCAGAAGGATCTGCGGGCGCTGCGGTCGGCGATCGAGCGCGGCATTCCGATCGTCGGCCTGGAGCCGTCGTGCGTGTCGGTCTTCCGCGACGAGATGACGAACCTGCTGCCGCACGATCGCGACGCCGCCCGCTTGAAGAAGCAGGTGCGGCTGTTCTCCGAGTTCCTGGTGGCGGAGGCGCACCCCGACAGGCTGCCGCGGCTGCAGCGGCGGGCGGTGGTGCACGGCCACTGTCACGAGAAGGCGCTGTTCGGCATGGACAGCGAGATGGAGCTGCTGCGGCGGCTGGGGGTCGACGCGCAGCTCCTCGACACCGGCTGCTGCGGCATGGCCGGCTCGTTCGGGTTCGAGGCGGGCGAGAAGTACCGCGTGTCGATGGCGATCGGCGAGCTCGACGTCCTGCCCAAGGTGCGGCAGGCGGAGACCGGCGCGCTGGTGGTCGCCGACGGGTTCAGCTGCCGCGAGCAGATCGACGGCAGCACGACGCGCCACGCGCTGCACGTCGCCGAGATCGCGCGCCTGGCGCTGGCCGCCGGGACGCGCCCGCCGGGCCGCGCCCGGCGCCGCATCGGCAGCGCGCGCCTCGCGCCCGGCCGGCCCCTGGCGGTGGCGGCGCTGGCGCTGGGCGGCCTGGCGGCGCTGGCCGCGCCAGGGCGCGCGTCGGGCAGCCTCGCCCGCCGCCTGCCGTTCGGGCGCTCGCTGTCCGGCGTCCTCGCCGCCACCGGCGTCCTGGCGCTGGCCGTCGCGGGCCTCGCCTTCGGACAGGCGGAAAGGGAAAGGAGGCGGCGCTGATGCCGCGTCCGATCGGCCGCACCACCTGGGTGATCCCGGAGGGCTACATCCCGTCGGAGAGCAGCGGCCCGCAGCCCGCCCTGCTGAGCCACGAGACCGCCTGCCTGCTCAACGTCGGCAACCACGACGCGCGCGTGCGGCTGACGGTCTACTTCACCGATCGCGACCCCTGCGGTCCGTACCTGCTGATCGTGCCGGCGCGCCGGACGGTCCACCTGCGGTTCAACGACCTCGACGACCCCGCGCCCCTCCCGCGCGACACCGACTACTCGAGCGTCTTCGAATCGGACGAGCCGATCATCGTGCAGCACACGCGCCTCGACTCGCGCCAGGCGGAGGAGGCGCTGCTGTCGACGATCGCCTATTCGCAATGAGGATGCGACGCGATGACCACGACGCTGCACGCCGGGACCACCTTCCTCGTCTCCGGTGACGACGGGCAGGTGGCGTCGGGCACCGACGGCCTCTACTTCCAGGACGCGCGCTTCCTGTCGCGGCTCGAGCTGCTGCTCGACGGGCACGCGCCCGTCCCCCTCACCGTCCTCCAGCCGTCGGCGCGCGACAGCGTCGGCGTGGCGACCAACCCGGAGCTGGCGGGCGCGCCGCGCGGCAAGCTGGAGATCCAGCGCCGCCGGCACCTGTCGCACGACAGCCTGACGGAGGAGATCGCGATCCGGAACTACGGCGATCGGCCGGCGCGCTTCACGCTGTCGCTGGCGCTGGCCGCCGACTTCGACAACATCTTCACGGTCAAGACGCGCGGGCAGGAGGGCGGGCGCGCCCGGCGCGAGGGCCAGATCGGGGTGCGCGGCGAGAGTGGCTGCGCCTTCTGGTACGGCGCGCCCGACAGGCGCCTCGTCACCCGCATCGATCTATCGCGGGACGGCGCGCCCACCGGCATCGCCGTCGAGCTGCCCCGTCACGGCGTCTGGAAGCTGAAGGTGGCGGTGAAGCCGCGCATCGAGGGCCACCCGCGTTCGCCGGCGCCCACCCCGGCGCCGCCCCTCGACGCGAGCGCGCACGCCCGCCGCCTGCGCGACGCGGCGCCGACCCTCGAGACCGATCACGAGGTGCTGCGCGACGCCTACCGCACCGCCGCCGAGGACATCGTCGCCCTGCGCGCCAAGGGCGCCGAGACGGAGGCCTACGAGATCGCCGCCGGCATCCCCTGGTACATGGCGCTGTTCGGCCGCGACAGCCTGATCACGTCGTTCCAGACGATGTTGCACGATCCGTCGATCGCGCGCGGGACGCTGCGCGCCCTGGCCCGCCTGCAGGGCTCCCGCGTCGAGCGCGAGACGCTGGAGGAGCCCGGGCGGATCCTGCACGAGCACCGCACCGGCCTGGCGATCGCCGCCCGGCAGCCGGTCCCGCCCTACCCGCACTACGGCACCATCGACGCGCCGGCGCTGTTCCTGATCGTCATCGCCGAGTACGCCCGCGTGACCGGCGACCTCGGGCTCGTGCGCGAGCTGTGGGACAACGTCGAGCGCGCGCTGCGCTGGATCCTCGAGTGGGGCGATCGGGACGGCGACGGCTTCGTCGAGTACGACCCGGGCGCGCACGGCTCGCTGCACAACCTCGCCTGGAAGGATTCGGACGGCTCGATGCGCTTCCGGAACGGCGCCGTCGCCGAGCCGTCGATCGCCCCCGTCGAGGTGCAGGGCTACGGGGTCGACGCCTTTCGACGGGTGGGCGAGCTGATGGACGCCTTGCAGCGGCCCGGCGGCGACGATCTGCGCGCGCGCGCCGACCGGCTGGCGCGCGCCGTCGGCGAGCGCTACTGGCTGGACGAGCGGGGGACCTTCGCCGAGGCGCTCGACGGCAAGAAGCGGCGCGTGGACGCCCTGACCTCCAACCCGGGGCACCTGCTGTGGTCCGGGGCCGTGCCCGACGATCGGGCCGCCCGCGTCGCCGCCGCGCTGCTGTCGCCGGAGCTGTTCTCCGGCTTCGGCGTGCGGACGATGGGAAAGGGCGAAGGCGGCTTCAGCCCGATCAGCTATCACTGCGGCTCGGTCTGGCCGCACGACAACTCGCTGATCCTGGCGGGCCTGGCGCGCTACCGCCTGGACGAGCAGGTGCGGACGCTGGCGAGCGGCCTGCTCGCGTCGCTCGCGTGTTATCCGCACCGGCGCTGGCCCGAGCTGTTCGCCGGGTACGATCGCGACGCCTTCGCGCGCCCGGTCGCCTACGCGGGCGCCAACAGCCCGCAGGCCTGGGCGACCGGCGCGGTCATGCTGCTGGTGCGGACGCTGCTCGGCCTCTCGGTGGACGCGACCCACCGGACGATCCGGCTGCGTCCGATCGCGATCGACGGCCTGACGTTCCTGCGCCTGCGCGGTCTCCCCGTCGCCGGCGGCCGCGCCGACGTCGAGGTGCGCTTCGCCGCGGGCGCGCCCAAGGTGTCGATCGTCGGACTGCCGCACGGATGGAACTGGCTGCACGAGGCCGACGGCGTCGCGAACGCACGGCGAGCTCCGAGGAGGATCGCAGATGGAAACGGGAGAAGATCGAGACGAGAGGTCGAAACGGGACGTCGTCGTCGTCACCGGCGCGTCCGCGGGCGTGGGGCGAGCGGCGGCGGTCAGGTTCGCAAGAGCGGGGGCGCGCGTCGCCCTGATCGCGCGCGGCCGAGCCGGCCTGGACGGCGCGCGGCGCGAGGTGGAAGCGGCCGGCGGCAGCGCCCTCGCCGTCCCGTGCGACGTCACGGACGCCGCGCAGGTGGAGGCCGCGGCCGAACGAATCGAACGCGAGCTCGGCCCGATCGTCGTCTGGGTGAACAACGCCACCGCGACCGTGTTCGGTGAGTTCAAGGACATCACCCCGCAGGAGTTCAAGCGGGTCACCGAGGTGACCTACCTCGGCACCGTCTACGGGACGCGTGCGGCGCTGCGCCGCATGCTGGCCCGCGACCGCGGCACGATCGTGCAGGTCGGGTCCGCCCTCGCCTACCGGGGCATCCCGCTGCAGAGCGCCTACTGCGGCTCGAAGCACGCCATCCAGGGCTTCACCGAGGCGGTGCGCTGCGAGCTGCTCCACGACGAGAGCTCGGTCTGGATCACGATGGTCCAGCTCCCCGCCCTGAACACGCCCCAGTTCTCGTGGTCGCGCAACAAGATGTCGCGCAAGACGCAGCCCGTGCCGCCCATCTTTCAACCGGAGGTCGCCGGCGAGGCGATCTTCTTCGCCGCCCACCACCGGCGCCGCCAGCTCTACGTCGGCCTGCCGACGGTGATCTCGATCGTCGGCAACGGGCTGGCCCCCGGCGTGGGCGATTGGTACCTCGGGCGCACCGGCTTCGACAGCCAGCAGTACGACGGCCGCGAGGAGCCCGGCCGCCCCGACAACCTGTTCTCGCCCGTGGACGACGAGCAGGACCACGGCACGCACGGAACCTTCGACAGCCGGGCGCGCGCGCGCAGTCCGCAGCTATGGACGTCGATGCACCGCTGGCTCGGCTTCGCGGCCGCCGGCCTGCTGTTCGGCGGCGCGGCCTGGCTCCGCTTCCGCCGCTGACGCGGCACTCACAGCCGTCGCGCCCGTCAATAACGGATCGCTTCCACGCGATAGCCGGTGCCGATCACCACGGCCGTCGCCGCCGCCAGATCGGCGCATGATCCGCGCGCGTCGAGGACGCGCTGGGCGAGGCGCTCGCCGTCGTCGCGCCGCAGGTCGACCCGCAGGCCCGACGGACCATGCTCGAGCACGGCGCGATGCTGCGGCTCCCTCTCCTCGACCTGGGGGATCAGCGCCGCCAGCCGCGCCTCGACGTCCGAGGGCGCGGGACAGCTCCCTTCCCCGTCGACGACGACCAGCGGGTGGCTCAGCCAGACGGCGATCAGCAGACCCCACACGGGAAGCCAACACCGTACGTCGGCGATTGCGACGTGTAAACGGTGTCGGGCACGGCGTCGGCGTGATCAAAGGAACATGAAGCGGAGGCCGGTTTCGAGGTTGAAGTGCGTGCCGCCCGGCGACTCCACGGTCTCGACGCCGTTCGTCGCGCGGACCGTACCGAGGTAACCGACGCCGCCGCCGAGCAAGATCCCGAGCCCCGACCGCCAGCGCCATTCGTAGCCGACGTTGGCGAACGCGCCGCTCGCGGACGCGGTCACGCCGTCCAGCGTCAGCGACGCGTAGACGTAGCCGAGCCCGATGTACGGGGACGACACCTGCCCCTTGAACAGGTGAAACTGCGCCGCCGGCGCGATGCCGTAGCCGTTCGCGCTGGTTCCGTTCGAGGAGACGGCGAACCAGTTCGCCTGCAGATCCAGCGTCAGGTGGTCGATCGGGGAGACGATCACGTCGCCGCCCACGAAGCCCAGCCCGTTGCCGATCTTGTACCCCACGCCGAGGCGCTTGCTGGCGACCAGCTCCCCGTCCTCTTCATTTTGCTGCTGTTGCGGCGGTTGTTGCTGCTGCTGCGCACCGGCAGGACGCGCCTGCGTCAGAGCCGCCGCGATCACACAAAGGCAGACGATGCTGCTTCTCATGGTTTACCCCTCGATTGTTGAGCCCGGGCGCAACGATACGCGCACGCCTGGCCCCTGTGTGGAACGGCGCCGCGGGAGCTTTCAGCGAAATTCGAGTCAGGCCCTCGAGGTGGGCTCCAGGACGCCCAGGCTGGACGCGAGCCGGACCAGCTCGGCCATGCTGCGCAACCCGAGCTTGCGATTGATGCGATTGAGGTGCGTGTCGGCGGTCTTGCGGGCGATGCCCAGCTTCACGGCGATGTCGCGCGTGATCACGCAGTTCGCCGCCAGATCGAACACCTGCCGCTCGCGCGGCGACAGGATGGCCAGCACGTCGTCGGTGCGCAGGTGGCTCTCCTCCACCCTGCTGAGCAAGGGGACGAGGGCGCGCGCCACGTAGCGCTCGCCGCGGCCGACGACCCGGATCGCCTCCACCAGCTCTTCGGGACGATCGTCCTTCAGCGCGAAGCCCGCCACCCCGGCCGCGAACGCGGCCACCACGTCGCCGATCTGATCGTGGGCGCTCAGGATGAGGACGCGCAGCCCCGGGGCGCGGCGCAACAGCTCGCGGCTCGCCGCGATGCCGTCCGTGCCGGGCATCGCGATGTCCATCAGGACGATGTCCGGCGCGGCGCCGTCGAGCATCTCGATGGCGCGATCGGCCGTGCCCGCCTCGCCGACGATCCGGCAGTCGGGGCTCTCTGCCAGCAGGCGACGGACGCCCGCCCGAAACAGCGCGTGATCGTCGACCAGGAGGATCTTCAAGTCGTCAACTCGCTCGTTCGAGTCATCAGACTCTCCATCGCGTTTGGATCTCAGGGGCGCAATGTAAAGCCCCTCCATGACGCAATGGCGACGAATCCGGGGTTCCACCGACCCCCGCGCCGCAAGCAGGCGATCGGGGGCGATCCGGGATCGCGGTTCGTGGAAGCGGCCCGTCGAGAACCGCGGGCAGATCCGTAAGGCGTCGACCTATGAAGTCCCTTACCCTCATGTACATATGGAAATCGCCGTCGCGGCGCCGTCACCGACGGTGCTGATCGTGGATGATGACACCGACCTCCGGGAGGGGCTCGGCGAGCTGCTCGAAGAAGACGGGTACGGGGTGGCGACCGCCACCGACGGAATGGACGCGCTCCACAAGCTGCGGCAGGGCCTGCGGCCGTCGGTGATCCTTCTCGATCTGATGATGCCGCGGATGAACGGCTGGGAGTTCCGCCAGGCCCAGCTGTCCAGCGACGAGTTGAAGGACATTCCGGTCGTGGTCATCACGGCGGCGGGCCTGGGCGAAGCGGCGATCCGGACTCAGTTCGGAGACGTCGGCTTCCTGCCCAAGCCGACGTCCGAACAGGCGCTGCGCGACGCCATCCGGCGGCGCTGCCCGGCCGCGGGCGGCGAACAGTCGGGATCGTGACGTCGTCATTCTGACGCCCTCTGCCGCCGTTGCTTTTGGCGGCCGGGCGCGTCGGCGCCAACGTGCGCCGAGGTCGTCGTTCGTCGCCAACTTATCCTGCTCATCTTTCGCGCGACGGCGTCGACTTCTCCCATATGGGGTTCGCGTCGCTCCGTCGGACGTCACTGGTGATCGGCTCGCTGGCCTCGGCGCTGGCGCTCGGCTGCGGCTTTCAACCGTCCGCGTCGCCGGGCGGCGACGGCTACGCCACGATGGGCGGCAGCGGAGGTCATGCCGGCGCGGCCGGAAGCCCGGTGGGAATCGGCGGCGCGCTCGGCGGCGGCGGCAAGGGCGGCGGCGCGGGCACCACCCCGGGCTGTCCCGCCCACTGCCCCGGCGGGCAGATCTGTCTCGGCGACCACTGCCAGGACGATCCGTGTCGGTCGGCGACAGCCTGCGCGGCCGGGACGACCTGCCGCGCCAGCTGCGTCGCGGTCGCCGACCGCTGCGCGTCCGTGACGTGTCCCAAGGATCAGACCTGCGTCGACGGCGCCTGCATCGCCGGCTGCTTCGCGCAGGCGTGCAACGGCGTCAGCTGCGCGAGCGGGCACTACTGCAACCCGGGGACCGGCAAGTGCGTCGCGCTCACCGCCTGCGACGCGGCCTGCGGCGCCGGCATGGCCTGCAACATCTCCTGTCTGGCCGCCAACCCGTGCGCCGGTGTGACGTGCGCGGCCAGCGAGGTCTGCGCGGGCGGCAAGTGCATCGCGAACCCGTGCGCCGGCGTGAAGTGCGCGGCGGGCAGCCTTTGCAACAACGGAACCTGCGTCGACACCTGCAAATGCACCGGCAACTGCGGCACCGACGGCCGCTGCGTGCAGGGGACGTGCGTCTGCACCAAGACCTGTCCCGCCGACGGCAGCCGCGCCGGCATGGACGACGGCTGCAACGGAAAGTGCCCGTGCCCGAGCGGCGAGACGCTCTACCAGGGCGCCTGCTGCACGCCCAGCTGCACCGGCAGCGAGGGCGGCATGCCCGACGGCTGCGGCAAGACCTGCCCCTGCCCCTCCGGCGAGACGCTGTATCAGGGCGCGTGCTGCAAGCCGACCTGCACCAGCAGCGAGGGCGGCATGCCCGACGGCTGCGGCAAGACCTGCCCTTGCCCGACCGGCGAGGTCGCCTACCAGAACGCGTGCTGCAAACCCAACTGCCCGAGCGACGGCAGCCGCGCCGGCATGGCCGACGGCTGCGGCAAGACCTGCGCCTGCCCGTCCAGCGAGACCGCCTACCAGGGCGCCTGCTGCAAGCCGCAGTGTCCGAGCGACGGGACCTGCGGCGGCAGCAACGGCTGCGGCGGCACCTGCGGCTGCCCGAGCGGCAGCACGTGCAAGAACGGCATGTGCTCGGCCAAGACCTGCACGCCGGCCTGCGGCTGCGGGCAGGTCTGCAACAACGGCCAGTGCCTCCCGATCACCTGCGATCCCGACGCCGTCCAGTGCGGCTGCGCCTGCTGCAACTCCGGCGACATCTGCAGCGCCGGGCAGTGCATGCCCGGCATCAGCGTCGGCTGACCGGGTCGTTCACGGCTGGCCGGCAGGCGAATCGTTGGTCCCCTGCGTGGCGTGCGGCGGCGACGCGACGTAGAGGGCGATCCCGTCCTGGATGGCGAAGGTCAGCGCCGCGTAGCTGAACGGCGCCTTGCTGGCCGTGATCGTGACGTTGCCGGCGGCGAGGTTGCCGAACAGCACGCCGCCGTCGACGGACGTCGCGGTCAGCGTCGGATCGGGGGAGACCGCCGCGTTGAAGTAGACCGGGCCCAGCGACAGCGGGAACTGGATGGCCGGGCTGATCGCCACCTGCACGCCCGGATCGCCGTGCGGGAGCTCGGGCGAGTACATCGACGCCCACGACTTGCCCACCGTGGTGACCAGGACGTTGGCGAGCGTGTAGGGCGCGCCGATCAGCGCGCCGATCTGCTGTTCGATCTGGCCCTTGGCGGCCAGGAAGTAGGCCTCGGTCGGGAACTGCACCGCCACGTCGGTGATGCCGGCGTCGCCGATCTCGAACACCTGGGACTTGGTCGTCGGGTAGCCGTCCAGCTCGTAGACGAAGGACATGTGCAGCGGCGTCCCCTTCACCTTGATGGCCGGGAAGCGCCACTTGCCGCCGGCGTCCGAGCGGATGTTCAGGGCGCGCGTGATCGGCAGCTCGGCGATCCAGACGCGCGCGCCGGCGACCGTCGACTGGAACGGAAACGGCGCCGGCGGCGACTGCGAGAGATCGAGGCCGAAGTGAAACACCGTCCCGCCCACGGGGACGACCGCGAGGCGCGCTCCGGTGCGGTCCTGGGCCTGGGCCATCGTGAGCTTGCCCGCGTAGACCTGCTCGATCGCCTCGTCCGGTGCGTCGACCTGGCTGGTCGGGCCGGCAGGTGGCGCCGCTTCTCCGCAGCCGGCGTGGCAGACGGAGACGGCGGCGATCGCGAACATGAAGGAAAGATTTCTGAACATGACGAGCCTCCTCGGGACGCAAGTGAAAATTCGCTTCGTCGAGCCGCCCAAGCAGGATTCGCGCCACGCGGTGGAGGCGGCGTCCGGCGCCGGTCCGGGCGGCCGCGTCGCGCCGCTCGTCACGTCCCGGCTGTGCAAGCGGTTGCACACCGATCGGCGCCCGCGGCGCGGCCGGCGCGGCGAGGGCGCGCCCGCTCGCGCGCCAGCAGGGCCGCGAAGGCTGGCAGTTTGTGGCACGCGAGTTGCCACGCACGCGCGCATGGGTTGTATCCTCGGAGCGCGATGAGCTCGCAGAACTGGGTCACTTTGATCGCGTGTGTGGGCGAGCTCGCCGTCGCGGTGCTGCTCGCCGTGCGCGCGTCGGGCAGCCCGCTGGCGACGCCGCTCATGATCCTGAGCGTCGACCTCTGCGCCTGGAACTTCGCCCAGCTCGGCTACTACCGGTCCGACCGCATCGAGTGGCACCTGCTCGACATGGTGGCGTCGCCGCTCGGCATCGCGCTGACGTTCCAGTTCATGCTGCGCTTCCTCGGCCGATCGCGGCAGCTGCGCGAGCTGCTGCTGGCGGTGTTCGCCTACTACGGCGCGCTGGCGGCGCTCGCCGCGTTCGGCATCGTGCATCCGGCCGCGCGCCACCTGGCCCTGTCGCCGCTGTGGAGCTGGGCGTGGCTGGCCGGCATCGTGCCGCTGTCGTTCGTGGTGGTCACCCTGCTGGTGGTCCACCTGCGCCGGGTCGGCACCATCGAGGAGCGCAACCGGACGCGGCTGCTGCTGGCGGCGGTGGTCGCGATCTCGCCGCTGGCGCAGAGCGAGGTGTGGGCCGATCTCGGGTTCGCGGTGCCGCGGCTGGGCAGCGTCGGCATCTTCACCTTCAACGCCATCCTGCTGATCGCGGTGCTCCGCTTCCGGCTGTTCGATCGCAAGCTGTCGGGCGCGACCGCGCTGTCGGCGATCGTGCTCGCCGCGCTGGGGGCCCTCGCGTACCTGTCGGTGTTCCACGTCGCGGGCACCAGCGCCGCGCTGCTGACGTTCGGGACCGTCACCGTCACGCTGATCCTGCTGGCGGCGGCGCGCCTGGCCATCGTGACGGTGATGAGCCGGCGCGATCAGCTGGTGCGGTTCGCGACCCTCGGCAAGATGTCGGCGCAGATGGCGCACGACCTCAAGAACCCACTGGCCGCGCTGAAGGGCGCGGCGCAGCTGCTGCGCGAGGAGCGCTCGCAGGGCCGGTCGATCGACGACAAGATCGAGTTCCTCGACCTCTTGATCGAGCAGAGCGACAGGCTGCAGGTGGCGGTCGACAAGTACCAGCGGCTGGGACGGCTCGAGGCGGTGCGCACGCCGGTGCAGCTCAACGAGCTGGTGCGCGGCCTGGTGGCGCTGCGGACGCTGGGCGGCGGGCGCGACTTCGACGTGCGCACCGAGCTGGCCAGCAACCTGCCCGAGTGCCGGCTGGACCGCGAGCTGGTGGCGGGCGCCCTGGAGAACCTGCTGCAGAACGCGTTCGAGGCGTCGCCGCGCGATCGGCCGGTCACGGTCCGCACGGCGATCGCGAACGCGCGCCACGCCAGCGGCGTGCTGCTGTCGGTCGAGGACAGGGGCGTCGGCATGAGCGAGCGGACGCGGCAGTGGGCGCTCGACGACTTCTTCACCACCAAGACCAAGGGGAGCGGGCTGGGGCTGCCGTTCGTCCGCCGCGTCGCCGAGGCGCACGGCGGCGAGGTGACGCTGGTGAGCAAGGAAGGCGCGGGGACGACCGTCCGGCTGTTTCTTCCACTGGAGCTGCCTCTCGAGGGAGCACAACCGTGAGCGCCGAACGCGCGGGGGACGTGCTGGTCGTCGACGACGATCCCGCGGTCGGCAAGGTGCTGGCGGCGCTGCTGGCCCAGGCGGGGATCGCCTGCCGCCACGTGCCCGACGCGCCGAGCGCCATGGAGGCGCTGCGCGCGCGCCCG
>DATBHU010000291.1:0-5270 GCA_036557265.1 Polyangia bacterium | reverse complement strand
GGGGGGCGCGGGCCCGCCCGTGGTCGTCGCGCGATCGTTCACGCTCGCTGTCGACCCGAGCGCCGGCGCGCTGGAGCGCCTCGGGTTCGTCTTCGAACAGTAGCGATCGAAGAGTAACGATCGAAGAGTAACGACTAATGACTGACGGGATCGACTGCCGCGATGAACGCGGCGAAGTCATCCTGCTGCTGGCGCCGCAGCGCCGGCACGGCCACCAGATCCGCGGGCTGGGCGCGGCGCAGATCGATCGCGTGCGCCTGCCGGTAGGCGGCGGTGGCAGGCGTGGGGCGCACCAGGATCACGTACGCGCTGTCGACGTAGACCGGCTGCCAGCCGGCGCGCAGCAAGGTGACGACGCGCGCGCGCATGTTGGGGCGCGTATGGGTCGCGAACAGCCACTGCGGGTCGAAGCGCTCGATCAGCGCGGCGAGCGCGCGGTCGTCCGACTGCGCCGCCAGCAGCGCGCCCATGAAGTCGGCCGGGTACGTCTCGAGGCGCGAGTCGACGAACACCGGCAGGCCCGGCACCCAGAAGATGACGGCGTCGCCGAGGCCGGCGTTCAGGTTCAGCATGCGCCCGGGTGGCGGCGCCGCGCGGATGAAGTCGGTCGCGGCTTCCGCCCAGCCGCCGATGGCGCGCCCGAATCCGGGCTGCGTGCCGCCCAGGCCGAGCGGCGGGTTGATCCAGCGGTAGTAGACGGCGCCGCCCGCCGCCAGCCCCGTGAACGCGAGGCCGAACACGCCGAGAAAGCGCCGCGTGAGCGGGCCGAGCGGCGGCAGCAGCCTGCCGCCCGCGGCGTGCGTGCGCAGGACAGCCCGCTGCAGCACCGCGACGCTGACGACGCCGAAGAACATCAGCCCGCGCACCGCCGACAGCACCATCAGCAGCGACAGCAGCCAGACGCCGAGGTCGAAGGGCGGCGTCGTGCGGCGCGTCCGCCACAGCGCGAACGCGGCCGGCACGCCGGTCGCGAGCGTCAGCGCGAACTCGTGCGGCAGCGTCCAGACGCGGTGGAACTCGTCGACCTCGGCGCGGAACAGCGTCAGCGACTGGGCGGTGCGGAACGGCGCCAGCCAGATCAGCGGGCCGAGCGGCGTCGCGAAGGTCAGCGCCACCGACGCCGCCAGCACCAGCGCCGTCAGGCGGGTGGCGCGCCAGTCGCGCCGCCAGGCGGCGTCCGCGATCGCGATCCCCTGCACGGCCAGCGACAGCGGCCACAGGCCGTGGCTGTTGACCCAGAGCAAGTGCGCGAGCGGCACCAGCGCCAGCGCGCGCGTCTTGCCGCGCGCGAATGCGTCGTACGCGCAGAGCTCGACGCCGAACGCCAGCATGGTGAACATGTCCGGGCGCAGCAGCATCCGCCGCTGCAGCGCCCAGACCGCCAGCATCCACAGCACGTGGAAGCGCGCGCCGCCGCGCAGCGGCCCGGCCCAGCGCACCATCAGCGCCAGCGCCGCCACCCACCCGACCGCGGTCGCGGCGCTGAGCCCCGCCCACCCGGCGGCGCGGAACACCGCCCACATCACCGCCTGGAACGCCGGGTACTGCTGGTAGATCGGATAGTCGGGGAACGTGTAGCTGAACGTGTTGACCACCGGCCAGTGGCCGGTTGCGTGCGCGAGCCGCGCCGTCGCCAGGTGCCACGGCAGATTGACCGCCATCGCCCGCAGCAACGCCAGCGCCGCCGCCGCCACGAAGATCAACGTCCACACCGTCCACGCCAGCGCGGCGCTCGCCTTGCCGTCGGTGTCGTTCGGAGCGCGGGCGACGACGGCCGGCGGCTCGGCCGTGGCGGGGGCTGACATCGCCCCCAGTTTATCGTCTCGCGCCGTGAGCGCCGCGCGCTAGTTGCTCGTCACGGTCGCGGTGTACTTGACCTTGCCGGGCGTGATGGTGCTCTGGGGCATCATGAACCTGAAGAAGCTCGTCGCCGGGTAGAAGTCGACCTGGACGGCGATTCGCCAGGTCGGATTGACGGGCGCCGCCGGCACCGTCCCGCTGTTGAGGCAGGTGAGCGTCACGGTGGTGTTGCCGCCCGCGCCCCCCATGCTGAGCGGCGGCTCGTTCATGTAGCAGTAGGCGGCGCCACCCGTGCAGGTGCTGCCGGTCCCGACCGCTGGCGTCTGTCCGTTTGTTTGCGCGAGGTTGGTGACGATGGTGCCGCAAACGGCGCCGGAGCTGGCGCGCACGGCCTCACGCACGCCGGCGCGCGCGGCCTCCTCGGCGGTGGTGCTGATCCAGAAGTAGTAGCCGAAGTCGAGCATCCCCATCAGCAGCGGGACCAGGAACGTCAGCGACAGCGCGAACTCGAGCGCCGCCACGCCGCGCGACTTGTCGCGTGCGGGCGCGCGCGTGGTGCGGGTCATCGAGCGGCGACTCCTGCTGCTACCTGATGATCTTCCAGCCCGTCGGGCTGCCACCGCCGCCGCCGCCGCCACCGCCGCCACCGCCCGGCGCATTGAAGACCCAGCTGGAGCCGGGGCCGATGCCGATGTTGATGATCTTGCCGTCCAGCGTGCCGGTCATCGTGAAGCCCGGCGTTCCTGAACCGACGTTGAGGCAGCCGTTGGGCGCATAGACCGATCCGGTCAGGTTGTAGAGGGTGGATGGGCCGTTGGCGAGCTGCACGGCCGGGATCCCACAACCGCCGGCGGCGGCGCCATACGCGAGGATATTGTCCGGCATGGTGGCGTTGGCGGTGATGTTGATCGAGCCGTTCGCCTGGATGTTGACGGAGCTCGCCGACACGAACGACGCAATCGACGGACAGATCGACATGTTGGTCGGAGGCGTGACGTTGACCATGTCGGCGCCGCAGTAGACGCCGGGGGGGATCGCGTCGCAGGTGCCGGGCGCGCCGATGACCCAGGAGATGCCGGGGAACGGCGTGGTCACGCTGCCGACGGTGCATCTCGTCGCGAGCACCGCCAGGGTGTCGGCCGCCAGCGGGTCAGGCGGCGCGGCGCTCGCCGTCGTCGTGCCCGTGACGGCGAAGCTGCCGTCCGTGGCATCGATCGTCGCGCCGCAGGGGCTCAGGACCGAGCCGTTCAGCTGGCACTGCGTCGAGCTCGGCGTGCACGGGCTCAGCATCCAGCCGAATTCGATCTTCGACGTGCCGGCGACGTCGCCGTTGATCACGAGGCTCCCCATCCCCTGGATCGTGAAGCCGGTGCCCCACACGATCGGCGGCGGGCAGGCCTGGGGCAAGTCGCCGGAGTAGATCGCGATGTTGCCGCCGCCGCCGCCGCCACCACCGCCGCCGCCGATCAGCTGTCCGACGGCGATGCCGTCGACCTCACGCGGGGTCAGGCCGAAGATGCCGCCGAAGAACGTCGGGAACTGGCCGCCGATCGTCACCTGCAGCTGACTGTTCGGGCCGCCCGGCTCGGTCAGCTGGACCTTCGCCCCGCCGACGCCGTCGACGAAGCCGTTCAGGCCGGCGATCTGCGTCGCGCGCGTCTGCGTCGCCGCGTTGAGGCCGCCCGCCATGTACATCGGCATGGTGCCCTTCAGCACCGCGTCGGCGACGGACTGCAGGCCACGCTTCTTCGTGTAGAGGTAGCCGAAGTCCACCGCCATGACCGCCATGCCGAACAGCGCCATCCACATGACGGCGATGACGAGGGCAACGGCGCCGCGCTCGCGGTCTCGAAGGTTCAGGGTCAATGGCAAGGTTTTCATTCGCACACCATCCGGCTTTTTTGAGTCATGTTCTTGGAGAAAGCTCTGAAGAAGCCCGCCTGAAAATTGTATTGAGTCGTCATGTAGACGGTGGTGCCGACGGCCTGCGGCCAGGTGGTGGCCGAGCAGCCGCCGCCTCCACCCCCGCCGCCCACGCACGTGAATCCCGCCGGGGACCAGTCGACGCCGACCCCGGTCAACATCGACGCCGACGCGGTGACGGCGGCGTTGACGTCGGCCTGGCCGGTGGTCGATCCGAGGCACGCGGTGCGCACGGCGACGCCGGCCGCCTGCGAAAGCATCACGCGCGCGCCGATGAAGCGGCCGCCGTCGATCATGCCGAACAGCACCGCGACCAGCGCGGGAAACACGAGCGCGAACTCGATCAGAGTCGTACCGCGCTCGTCATCTCGGCCGTGTCTGCCACGCGGCCGACGCGACAGAGCCGTGGCGAACCACATTCGCACGCCTCGGAGTATATCCTCGCCGCTTGAGCTTTGTGCTCAGAAAGTGTCATCCACTTTACGGGAGTGAATGTGCACAATAGTGGGATGCGTGCCCACGCCGACGCGTCGTCGCAGCGTCAACGACGTGGCGCGCCGCGCGGAAGGCCGCCGATGACGACGGATATAATGTCGCGGCCAAGCGCATGAATCTCCGCGATCTCCGGCGTGGAATCGGCTTCGGCGAGATGGTCGTCGGCATGCTGTTTGTCGCGTTCGCCCTGCGCGCGACGATGATGCCCGCGCAGAACGACACCTTCTGGCACCTGCGCGCCGGCGCGGACATCTGGGCGACGCACGCGGTGCCGCGGGTCGATCACTATTCGCACACGTTCGCGGGCGCGCCCTGGCCCGACCACGAATGGCTGTCGCAGGCGTTCATGTTCCTCGCCTACCGGCTGGGCGGGATGCCGGGCCTCGAGCTCGGCGCGACGGCGCTGGTGATGTCGGCGGCGCTGCTGGTCTGGCGGCTGATGGTCGGTCCGCTGGCGACGCGCGCCGTGCTGCTGGCGATCGGCCTCGGGCTGTCGTCGTGGTTCTGGGTGCTGCGCCCGCAGGTGCTGACGCTCTCCCTGCTGGCGCTGCTGCTGACGCTGCTGGTGCGCGAGCGCTACCGCCTGATCCCGCTCCTCTTCATCATTTGGGCGAACGCGCACGGCGGCGTCGTGCTCGGCGGGCTGGTCCTGGGGGCGGCGTGGGGCGCGGCGGTCCTGTGCTGGTGGCGCGGGCGCGCGCCCGGCGCCGCCGACGCGGGCGCGCGCGCCGCGAACGCCCGCCGCGTGCGCGCGCTGGCGCTGATCGTCGCGCTGTCGGGGCTGGCGTGCGCGGCGTCGCCGCTCGGCTTCCGCATCTACCGCTTCGTGATCGAATCGACCGCGCGATCGATCGCCGTTCGCATCACCGAGTGGTTCCCGGTGCTGCCCGTCGATCCGTTCGGCGTGCTGTTCTGGGCGGCTACGCTGGCGTTCGTGGCGGCGGTCGTCGCACGCCGGCGCGCGTTCGTGACCGGGGCGGCGTCGTGGGGCGAGTGGGTGACGGTCGCCTGCGCCTGCGCGCTGCTGCCGCTCGCCGTCCGCTCGCAGCGCA
>DATBHU010000290.1:0-10542 GCA_036557265.1 Polyangia bacterium | reverse complement strand
TCAAAGCCGCTCAGCGGGCCGATGGCGGCTTCTGCGGTGCCGTCGCTTCGCTGTCAGGGTGGCCAATGCGCCCAGCAGGAGAGCGGGCATGAGCGCGCCGTCGCGCGACGCCGAGCCCAAGGCGCAGGCGCAGCCGGAGGAGCCGGCCTCGCCGGGGGTGGACGTCGAGCCGGCGCTGCCGGTGGTGCCGCCGATGCCGCTCGATGACGAGCCACCAGCGCCGGCTCCGGCCGCGCCCGAAGCCCCGCCGGAAGCGGAGCCGCCGCCTCCGCCCCGACCGCCGGAAGCCGAGCTGCCGCTGCCACCGCCGGTCGAAGAGCTGCCGGCCGCACCGCCGGTCCCCGTCGCGCCTCCGGTCGCGCCATCGCCGCCGGCGCTGCCGTTGCCGAAATCGGCGTCGAACGTGGCGCCGTCGAACGGCACCACGATGACCTTGCTGCCGTGGTTCGAGCCGGCGGGTATCTGATTGTCCTTGTCGACGTCGGCCACCGCCCAGGTGATGTGCGTCGGGTGGCCGTTTTCCAGGACCACCCCGGGCCGTTCCATCTTGTACCACTGACTGCAGGTGCTGCTTTCCTGGTAGCAGAAGATCTTCTGGTAGTCCCGCGGAGACCAGGCGTACCCGTTGTCCTTCCAGTTCGTGAGGCCGTCGGATGAATAGAGGTGATAGCCGACGCGATCTTGCGAGCCCGAATAGATGACGTGGTAGGTGCCCGCGCTGTACCAGATGTGCGGATCTTCTTCCCAACCATAAGTTGGATTGGACACGCCCGGGATCGAGGTCCGCTTCGGGTAGATGCTGTCGACGTCGGGAAGATTGGCCTGGGGATAGGTCCAGGTGGGCTTCTGCATCTTGTAGGGGCCGCAAAGGGTGTCCGCGAGCGCGATGAACCCGTGGCGCTGCACGATCTCGAACTTTCCGTCGGCGCGCGCGACGAGGCTGACGTTGGAGTCCCAGTGCGTATCGTTGCAAGGGCCGCCGGGCGCGCAGGTCACGGCGGAATTGGTCTTGATGTCGTTGGGTTGAATGAGCTCGCCGCCTGGACACGCGGTCCAGGGACCGTCGAGTGAGGTCGCCTTGTAGATGGTGAACTGCACGATCTCGCTGACGACGACGACGTACGTGCCGTCCAGAAGCTCGGCAGCCGAGACGTTGTGGCCTTTGTGCGAGCCGTTGTTGGTGTACACGTACCCTTGCCGCTGGTACTGCCCCAACACCCCGTTGTCGCTGATGGCGTGGTAGGCGTCGGAGTTGCTCCAGTTCTGAAATCCGACCGTGCCGGGGCCGAAGGTGCTCATGAACATGTGGTACTTGCCATCCTTGGCCCTGATGATCTGGCCGTCCCAATAGAAGAACTCCGGGGGAACGGCCGCGCCCTTGGCGCTCTCGATTCCGTTGCACAGATCGCGCGGCAACACGCCCGCCACGCCCCACGACGCCGAGCTGAGCGGCGAGCAGACGACGGGCGACGGCTGGAGATACGCCTCGAACGGCTTCGCCTGCGCGACCTCCACGACGCTCAGGCCGAAACCCGCCAGCACGACGGCCACCGCGATACGGCGATGGCCGGCGGACGCGACCGGGACTCGAGCGACACGCATACGAAGTGTTGTCGGTACGGTCGTTCCGTTGTCACGTTCGATTCAGCTTGGGAAAACGCCCCTCCGGGTAGGTGCAGACGAGCCCGCTACTGGTGCAGGTCGCGGGATTGCCCCCGGGACTGACTTCGGACCACGTCGCCGGGCAACCCGAATCGTTCGATGCTCTCTCGGTTTTCTGATCATCCGTGCTGTGGCCGCCCGAGGAGCAGGCGACGTCGCCGCAAAAGATCACGCCTAGCAGCAATGCTGGCGCGGTTACGACTTAGCTTTTCGGGAGCGGGATATCGGGTTCGAACCGACGACATTCAGCTTGGGAAGCTGACACTCTACCAACTGAGTTAATCCCGCCTGTGCAGCGACAACGACATATGGCGTGACAACGGGGCGGCGTCAAGCGCCGTCAGACGCCGAAGCGGAAGCCGAGCACGGGGCCCTGGATGACGCAGCTCGAGAGATCGGCGCAGAAGCTGGACGGCAAGAGCCTGAGCACCTCGTAACCGAGCTCGATGCCCGCCGTCGGCGCGAGCAAGATCAGGATGCCCGCGCCGCCGCCGGCCGCCCAGCCGTCGGGATGATCGCCCAGCAGCATGCGACCCGCGCGCCCGGTCAGGAGGAGCGCGAACGATCGCGTCCGCACCGGCACCACGCGCAGCGCCCCGAGCAGGAGGCCGTAGCTGAGACCGCCGGAGCCGCCGCTGACGTAGGTCGCCTCGAAGCCGGGGGCGACGCCGTCGACGACGAAATAGCGGAAGGCGGCCGCCGCCACCAGTCCGTTCAGCGACGAGTAGCCGAGGCCGCCGCCGATCTCGATCGATCCGCGATCGCCGTACCGGCGCGGCTGCAGCAGCGGGTCGGGCTCGGCGGCGGGTGGCGGTGCGGGCGGGGGCTGCGGCGCGCTGACGGGCGCGGGCGCCTCGGCGCCGGGAGCGGCCGGCGTCGCGGACGCCGGCGGCGGCGGGTAAGCCCCCTCCTGGGCGAGCAACGCGAACGCCAACAAACCGACGGTGACCATGCTGGCCTCCGCCCTCGAGTGTAGCGCCCGCGGCTAGTTAGCGAACGGGTCGACCCAGACCTTGCCCGGCTTCTTGCCCTTGGCGGTCGCCACGGGCTTCGGCGACGTCGCGATCGCCGGCTTCGGCGCCGCCGGCTTCGCGGTGGCGATGGCCGGCTTGGGCGCGGCCTTCGGGGCGCCCTCGTCGCTCGTGTCGACGACGGCGACCTTGTGCGGCTTGGGCGCGGCCACCTTCTTCGCCGCGGTCGACTTCCACAGCCCCGTCTCCGGCGCGCTGTCGTCGGTCTTTTCGGCCGTCTTCTCACCCGGCGTCGAACCGGCCCCGGTCGTGTCGGTGCCGGCAGTCGCCGGTCCGCTCGGCTTCACCGCGGTCGCCTCCGCCGGCTTCGTCTCCGTGGCGGCCTGGGTCGGCGCGCTCGGCTGCACCGGCTCGACGACGGGCGGCGCCGGCACGGCCGGCACGGTCGGCTTCGCGACGATCACCGTCGGTGCAGCAGGCGTCTTCTTGCCGCTCACCAGGCTGCCCAGTCCGGTGCCGGCGAACAGCGCACCGCCGACGAACACGATCAACACCCAGGCTTGCATCTGCACCTGGCGGGTCAGGAAGCCGGGGTCGCTCGCGGTCGTCGCCTTGCCCGACGGCGGCGGCACCTGGATCGCGGGCATCGACGACGTGCTGGTCGCGCGCCCCGGGTACGGCGTGCCGGTCGGCGCCGGCCCGAGCCGCGACGCGAACGGCGACGTCGACGGCGCCGGGATGGGCGACTGCGGCGGCGGATACGGCGTCGGCAGGCGACCGCCGAAGCCGTCACGCCCGTACGGATTTCCCGTCGGCGGCCGCCGCGGGTTCAACAGACCCGACAGGCTGGTCGAATCGGCCGGCTTCATGAACGTCGCCGTGGCGACGCCGTCGGTCGTGCCGTCGTCGTCTTCTTCTTCCTCGATGGCGCCGCCGGCGCTGATCACCTCGTCGTCGTCGTCCAGCTCGTCGTCGAGGCTCTCTTCCGCGTCGTCCTGGTCGTCCGCTTCCGGATCAGCGAACTCGAGATCGCCGCCGACGCTCGGAGCGGCCGGCGGCGCCGAACGCCGCAGCGCCTTTTCGCGCTCGAGGCTCGCCTGCGCCGACAGCGCCGTGGTGACGTCGTCCATGCTCTCGGCGGCCTTCATCGCCGCCTCGGCCGGTTCGACCTTCGTCTCCTCCTCGTCGTCGTCGGTGATCGACGGACGATCGAGCTCGTCCAGCATCGCCAGCGGATCCGTCGGCGCCGTCGGCCCGATCGCCGACGCCGGCGCGAGCACGGTGATCTCGTCGTCGTAGCTGATCTGCCGCGTCGAATCGCCGGAGTTTGCGGACAGTCCGGGCAGCGGCAGCGACTGGATCGGCACGCCCAGCAGCGTCGGAGCGCGCTGGCCGGCCGACGCGCCCACCGTACCCGGCGTCGCGCCTGCCGTTCTGCCGCCGCGCAAGGTCGGATGTGGCGTCTCCGACATCGCTTCCGTCGTCACGTCCTCGGACGCCTCGACAGTCACGTCCTCCGACGGATCGATGCTGATATCCTGCGCGCCGTCGTCGCCGTCGCCGTCGTGTTCCTTGGTAATCTGCTCGATATCCGGATCATCGGCGGTCCCGCTGGCCGCCAGCCCCGAAGGAGGTTTGGTCGTCATTTCGCCCACATCACTCCTAGACGGGCAAGCCTCCATGGTTTTCGCTTGAAAATCAAGCGCCAGGGACCGCGCCGCGCCTTTGACACGGGGGTCCGCGGTCTTTATGGTGCCGCGCCGTGAGAAGAAACCCGAGCGTACGAGCTCCCGGTGTCCGCGTGCGCGTAGGGCAATACCGCATTCCCACCGACATCGCGACGCGGGTGCGCGCCGGCCACCCCTGGGTGTTTCGCGACGCGTTGGGCGCGCGCGGTGTCGCAGAGCCGACGGGGGCGGTGGTCGAGCTGCTGTCGGGCAACCGCGATTTCGTCGGGCGTGGCTTCGTCGACCAGGACCACGCGATCGCGGTCCGGGTGATCGCCCGCGATCCCGCCACCGACGTCGCGCCGGGGAAGGGCACCATCGCGGCGCGCTTCGAGGGCGCGGCTGAGCTGCGGCGGCTGCTGTTCGGCGCGACGCCGCCGCAGGCGATGCGCGTGTTCGCCGGCGAGAGCGAGGGTCTGCCCGGCGTCACCGTCGATCGCTACGGCGATTTCGTGGTCGTGCAGTGGCTGTCGGCGGGCGCGCTGCCCTGGCGCGACGAGCTCTACGGCGCGATCGAGGCCCGCTGGAAGCCGCGCGGCATCTACGAGCAGCGGCGCGTGCGCCCGCTCGCCGGCGGTGGGCCGCCCGAGCCCGCCGTGCGCGCGCGGGGCGAGGAGGCGCCGCTCGAGCTCGTGATCGACGACGGCGGTTGCCGCTTCGGCATCGACGTGACGGCGCCGCTCGGCGTCGGCCTGTTCCCGGACATGCGGCTCGGATGGGCGGCGGTGGCGGCGCGCGCCGCCCGCAAGCGCGTGCTGAATCTGTTCTCGTACACCGGCGCGTTCTCGGTGCACGCCGCCAAGGCCGGCGCCGCCGAGGTGGTCGCGGTCGACACCGCCGCCAAGGCGCACGCGCGCGCGCGCCGCAACTTCGAGCTGTCGGATCTCGCCGGCGCCCGCCACGAGCCGATCACCGCCGACGTGGTGAAGACGCTCGAGCGTTTCGCGTCGCGCGGCCGCTCGTTCGACATCGTCGTCTGCGATCCGCCGACCTTCTCGCACGGCCCGGCCGGCCAGTTCTCGGTGGCGCGCGACATGGCGAAGCTGGCGGGCGTGTGCGCGGCCGTGCTCGCGCCCGGCGGCTTCCTGGTGCTGGCGAGCAACTCCACCAAGCTGTCGTCCGCGGAGCTCGACCGCGCGCTCGGCGAGGGCGCCGCGTCGGCGCGCGCCGAGCTGCGGATCATCGAGCGGGTCGGCCTGCCGCCGGACTTCCCGGTCGCGCCCGGGTTCGCCGAAGGCAACTACCTGAAGCTGGCGATCGCGATCCGCGTGCCGTGACGCATCAGCCGATCCCCTGGCAACGTTGCCGGGGGATCAGGCGGGCGCTCAGCGGGACTTCTCTGGTCGGTTGCCGCGGCTCTTCACCTCGTCGAGGTACTGCCGGACGGTCCCCTCGACCGACTCATTGAAATGAACCTGTCCCTTGGCGATCTCGCGCAGCGACGTGACAGCGGGCTTGTTACTGCACGCCACGAGCGGGCGGCCGCCGTTGGCGAGCTGACGCGCGCGCTCGGCGGCGAGAATAACCAGCGCGAAGCGGTTGTTAACCTTCTCGAGACAATCTTCGACAGTGACGCGAGCCAAGGTGCCCTCCAAAAAAGAACTTGAGCCATGGCGGCCGAGCCCGGCAACCAAGGCGGGGCAGTCTAACCGTGTCGCCGGCGAAGTCAAAGCGAGCCTCGAGACGGCCCACGGACCACTGGAAATCCGGAGATTCACAGTCGAAAGCCCGAGCGTGCGGTTGCAATCGAAAGAGCCGGCTCCTAGACTCGATCCATAAGAATTTGCCGTGCTTCCTTCTGGGGAGGAGGGGTGCGGAGAAAGCGCGAACCGATGCCGATTACCGTGAACTGGAGTGATCTGGAGATCGCCTTCGAGCGAAACTCTCCGGATCAGGAGAGCTTCCTCGACCTGGAAAATGGGGACCTGCTCTCGATCGTGGAAGGGGAGCCGGACGCGGCCGCACGACGCGCGCGGGTCGCGTCGAACCCGGAGCGCTACCTCCGGATCGATCCGGCGTCGTCGCGCGAGCAGTACCGCTGGATGGAGCGCTTCGTCTCGTCGGTGTCGGATCAGCCGCTGCGCGAGCGGCTGCTGATCGCGATCGACGGCAAGGGCGCGTTCCGGCGGTTCAAGGACGTCCTGCTCGCGTTCCCCGCCGAGCGCGAGCGCTGGTTCGCCTACCGGTCCGAGCTGCTTCACTTCCACATCCAGACCTGGCTCGACCACATGCGGATCGAGGTGGCCAACGCGCCGCCGTGGGGGCACGTCGCGCAGCCGGCCGAGCCGGCGGAGATTCCGCGCGTCGTTCCGTCGGGCGAGGCGCCCGGCGAGATCCTGCGCCGGCAGGCGCGCGATCTGCTGGACGAGATCCCGGCGGCCGAGCTGCCGCCCGCGCTCGCGTTCCTCGAGTTCCTGCGCGATCGCGGCCCGAGCTCGCTGCTCGGCGCCGCCGCCCCGCCGCGCCGCGCGCCCACGCTCGACGACGACGATGACGACGACGACGACGAGGATCGCCCCGCCGCTCACGCCGCCCGCTAAGCATCTTCCCCCCTCTCCCGCTTGCGGGAGAGGGCCAGCGTGAGGGCAAGGTCCGCCTCTCCCGCTTGCGGGAGAGGGCCGGGGTGAGGGCAGACCTTGCGAGAGACAGTGCTCGAGCGGGTGAGCGCGACCCTTGCGAGAGCCGAGGTCGCGAAGCGCGATCCTCGCGACGCTTGCTCAGCCTTCCGCGGCTGACTTCTTCTCTTCCGGCGCGGTCTCCGCCGCCACCGCCGCGGCGACCGGCGGCGTCCAGATCCAGCCGTCGCGTAGCCGCGACACCGCGTCGCGCGCGCTGGTGTAGGTCGGCAGCGACCAGCCGTCGCGCGCCCACAGAAATCCGGTGAACGCGCAGATCACAGCCTCGAACAGGTGGTCGCTCTGGATACAGAGCTCGCGCCAGACGCCCGGGCCGAAGCGCAGCTCGCCCGCCAGCGTCTCGAGGATGCGCGCCCGCGCCTCGCGCTCGCGCAGATGCTTCTTGAACGGCGTGCCGAGGCCGAGCGCCACCAGCGTCGCCTTCGGGTAGACCTCGATCAGGTTCTCGTTGAGCGTGAAGCGATCGGCGAGCGCCCGCACGAGGTGCGCCGCGCGCGCCGCGAGCGGCCCGGTCCCCTGCCCGAGGCCTTCGCGGGCGGCGATGCCGACGCTGCACGCCAGGTAGACCTCGGTGGTGCGCTGGGTGTACGGCGTGATCGACGGCTTGCCCCGGCGCGTATCGCGGTTGCCGCGCAAGCTGAAGCCGAGGCTGGTGATCGGCGTCGGACGCGCCTCGTCGCGCGCCTCGGCCGCCTCCGCCGCGATGGCGCGCATCTCGATCACCGACGGGTCGACGCACAGCTCTTGCCCCGGACAGACCGGCACGGTGCAGCGCAAGCACGGCGGCAGCGTCAGCGGCGCGTCCACGCACAGCAGCGTCTCGTCCCCGTAGCCGCGGATCGTCTCGAGCAGCGTCGGGTCGTAGAACGGCGCCGCGCCCGTGCGGGGCGCGATGTCGACCACGGTCGCGCTTCGCCCGTCGACCCGAAGCGTGGCGAGCGCCGTCTTCTTGCTCTTGCCGCCGCCGAGGTCGATGCCCAGCACGTGTTGAAACTTGCGCTGCACGCTCCGGTCAGCGTGCGGTATCCCGTCGGGCACGTCAAGACGCGGACGTCGACGTAGGCGCTTTGACTTGCCCCACATCCGGCGTATCCTTGCAGTTGAACCACGCCGGGACCGGCGCTGCCGGCCTGGACGGAGGTGAATTGATGCGCCGGACCCTCTTCAGATCGAAGATTCACCGCGCCACGGTCACGCAGGCAGACCTCGACTACGAAGGCTCCGTGACCATCGACGGCGACCTGATGCGCGCGGCGGATATCCTGCCGTACGAGAAGGTGCACATCTGGAACCGCACCAACGGCAGCCGGCTGGAGACCTACGCGCTCGAGGCGCCGGCCGGGTCGGGCGTCATCTGCGTCAACGGCGCGGCGGCGCACCTGGCGCGTCCGGGCGACATGGTCATCATCGCGACCTTCGCCGAGGCACGCGACGAGGCCGAGGCGCGCAGCTGGAAGCCGATCGTCGTCCACGTCGACGGACAGAACCGGATCGTGCAGCCGGTGGACGGCTCCGACGAGATCCCAGGGCCGCAGCGGCGGCTGCGCACGATCTGATCGTGTCGCGCATCGACGCCCTGAAGAAGTTCATCGCCGCTCATCCCGGCGATCCGTTTCCGCGCTACGGCCTCGCGCAGGAGTACAAGAACGCGGGCCGCTTCGAGGAGGCGCGCGACGTGTTCGCGGCGCTGATGCAAGATCATCCCGACTACACGGCGGCGTACCTGCATGCGGGCAACGTGCTGGTCGAGCTCGGCGATCGCGCCGCTGCGCGCGCGGTCTTCGAGACCGGTGTCGAGGTCTGCCGGCGTCGCGGCGACGGCCACGCGATGAGCGAGCTCGAAGGCGCGCTGTCGTCGTTCGTCGACTGATCTTCGGCGCGCGAGCGGCCGCGTGATCGTCCTCGCGCGCGCGTGATCCTCGTCGGGGACGTCCCGTAAAGGGAACTCCGATACGGGGGATCCACTCCGTTGCACGGCGCTGACGCGTGCACAGAGTGACGAACGCAAGCGAGCACGACCGAAGCCAGGAGACAGACTGCGACGGTGTCGCAGCGGGAGGCCATGCAAATGAGTTCGAAGAACGACCTGACGAGAAAAGAGTTCCTGACGCTGACGTTCACGTTGATCGGCTCGACCGCGGTCGGCGCCGCGGCATGCAGCAGCGACAATAACAACCCCGTCGACGCTGGCGGCCGTGGCGGCACCACGGGCACCGGCGGCGCCACCGGCGGCGCGGGCGGTCATGGTGGCGGAGGTGGCACGGGCGGCGCCGGTGGGAACACCGCCGGGGCATGCACGGACCCGCTGCCGGACACGATGATCCCCGACTCGACGATGCACTCGCACACGCTGATGATCCCGGCCAGCACGGTGGACGCGACCACCGCTCAGACGATCAACACCGGCACGACGGACGGGCACATGCACATGGTGACGCTGCAGCCCGCCGACCTCGCCACGCTCAAGGGCGGCGGCAACGTGACGATGACGACCTCGTCGGCGATGGCGCCGGGCGGCCCGGTGCACACGCACATGTACATGATCAGCTGCCACTGAGGGCAGCCGCCGCGGCGCGAACGGCGACTACGGCCCGCCCGACACGGGCCAGCCGTTCGCGTCCCAGGCGATCTCGGCGATGCGCAGCTGCGCGTTCGCGTTCGACGCGTTCAGCGCGTGATAAAGGTTGTACGTCTTGTTGTTGTAGACGATGACCGCGTTGTGGCCGGGGGCGTGCACGGTCGAATTGCCCTGCACCAGCAGGGTGCCGCCGCCCCCGCCCATCAACATCAAGCCCGCCTTGTCGACGTAAGGGCCGGTCACCGTCGTCGAGCGGCCGACGCGGATGTTGTAGTCGTAAGCACCGTCGCAGCAGGCGCCCCACGACGAGAACAGGTAGTAGTAGCCGCAGTTCTTGAAGATCCACGCGCCTTCCAGGCTGCCGCGGCTGTTGGCGCCGTTCGCGATGCCGGCCGGCGCGGTGGTGTCGGCGCGCGCGCCGGTGGTGGCGTCCATCTTGACGATCTTGAGGCCGCTCCAGAAGCTGCCGAACGCCATCCAGGGCGTACCGGCGTCGTCGATGACGATGTTGGGATCGATGGCGTTCCAGTTGTCGCTGGTTCCCATGTTCGAGCAGATCACGGTCCCCTGATCGGCCCAGCTGCCGCTCGCGATGTCGGTCTTGGTCGCGTGGCCGATGCACGAGGCGTTGCTGCCGAACGTCGAGGCGGCGTAGTAGAGGTGGTACATCCCGCCGAAGAACGAGATGTCGGGCGCCCACAGGTTGGTCGCGCCCGGCACCTTCTGCGCCACCCACGCCGGCCGCGGATTGAGCGGGTTGGCCGCGTTCTGCCAGCTGGTCAGGTTTGTGGACGTCTTCGCGCCCAGGCCCGTCGCGAACAGGTAGATCGTGCTGCCCACGACCAGCGCCGCCGGATCGTGCGCACCCAGGCTGCCGGTCAGCGTCAGCACCTGGGGCGGCGAATTCGGGTCGTAGGCGGACCCGACGCAGGCGGTCTGGCCGCCGACGCCGCTGCCCCCGCTACCGG
>DATBHU010000289.1:0-3872 GCA_036557265.1 Polyangia bacterium | reverse complement strand
GCGTCGGCCTGCGCGGGAAGGTCCCGATCGGGGGTTCGCACGGAGGCGCCGGCGCGAGGGGCGGCGGCGGGGGAGGCGGCGCCGCGGATGCCACCGGCGGCGGCCAGGTCCCCGGCGCCTGCGGAGCGATCGGCTCGGGGGGCGGCGTGGCGGTCCCCTCGAGGGCGGCGACCGCGTTGGCGTTCGCCTCGACCGGGTTCGCCTGGGCGTTTGCCTCGGCCTGCTGGCGCTCCAGCTCTTCCATCTGGCGCCGGAGTTTCTCGGCGTTCTCCTTGAGCTGATCGCGCCGCTTGAGCTCGTCCGGCGACAGCGTCACCGCGTCGCGCAACTCCTCGAACGGCTTGCGAAAGGCGTCGTCCAGGACGATCTCGTTCTTCACGTCGGCGGTCGCCTTGCGGATCTGGCGAATCAGCTTCCCGAGCCCGGTCGCGAGCTCTGGCAGCTTCGACGGCCCGAGGAAGATCAGGGCGAGAAGCAGGATGACGGTAATCTCGCCCATCCCGAGGTTGAACATCGGACCCGAAATCTAACACATGCTCGTCGCCGGAGAGGCCCGCAAACCCGCGATAGCGGTGGGGCTCGGCCCAGCCCGGGCCGGCTCGGGCCAGCTCAGGCCAGCTCAGGCAGCGAACAGCTCGATCTGGCGCGGCGGCCCCAGCGTGTAGGCATCGACGCCGCGGGCGCGCAGCGTGGCGACCAGATCCTCGCCGGGCGCGTTGACGAGCGCGACCTCGGAGGCGCCGGTGGCCTCGATGTAGCGCACGAGCGCGGCCCGATCGGCGCCGGTCGGGAAGGTGACCCGCGCGTCCGTCTCGGCCCCGGCGAGCAGCGCGGCGGCGTCGGCCGACACCAGCACCGCCCCGAACGGGCGCGCCCCCGCCCGTCGCGCCGGGACGCGCACCGGCGCGGGCCAGATCAGCGCCTGTCCCGGGTCCAGCTTCGCCGCGAACCGCTGCAGCGCCGGCGCCGCGATCCCGGCCCGTCGATAGGCGCCGGCCGCTTGCACGATCGCGCGGTGCGCGAGCAGGCCGATGCGATCGGCGGCCAGCGCGGCGGCGACGTCGACGGCGATGGCGACGGGATCGACGAGGACCACCGGCGAGGCGCCGCGCGCGAGCACCGCCCGCACCGCGCGCCCGACCTCCTCCAGCGCCTGCGCGCGCGACGGAAACGACGGGCCGCTCCCCTGCCCCGCGAACGTCGCGTCGACGCACAGGGCGTCCGCGGCCCGCACCTCCGCGCCAGCCGCGTCGATCGGCCCGGCGTAGGCGATCCGGCGGCCGTCGCGGCGCTCGCACAGCAGCGAAGCGGCCCCGGGCATGAACCCGGACGGGAACATCTCGAGCCGCAGGTCGCCGAGGCTGAACGGGCGGCCGTAGCCGGCTGGCAGCGCGTGGTTCTTCAGCCGATCGCCGGCGGGCCCGAGCAGCGCGAGCGTCGTCTCCGTCGTCAGCAGCTGCCGGCGCACGCCGCCCAGCCGGGGCAGCGCGCGGCGGGCGTGCACGCCGAAGGCGGGCGCGTGGGACAGGAACACGAGCTCGGTGCCCATCGCCGCGTCGCAGGCGACGATGGTGTCCGCGATGCGCACACCGCCGCCGCGATGGGCGAACGCGCGCGCGTGTGTCGGCCGGCCGTCCATTTCTTCCGCGAGGCACTATATGTAATCGGAACCGTCAAAGGGTTCCGAACCTCCCGCGACGGGCTCGCGCAGGCAAAGCCTGCGACTCCCCCACGCGACATATGTTGCTCGGACCGGAAGGGGACCTGTAAGCTGATGGCCCGGATGGACGACGCCAGCCCGCGATTCCGCCAGGATCTGGAAGCATCGGCCACGGAAGCCGAAGGGGTCGCTTGCGTGGACGTGCGCGACCCGAAATCCGGGACCAGCTTCCGCTTCTACGATTTCGAGTACCAGCTGGCGCTGCAGTTCACCGGTCAGCCGCTGAGCGCGGTCACGTCCTGGGCGTCCGAGGCTTACGGCGTCAACCTGACCGTCGACGGCATTAACGAGTTCGCTGGCCGGCTGTCCGAGCTCGGCTTCCTCGAAGCGGCAGCGCGCGCCGAGGCGCCCACCGCCATCGGCCCCGACGAGACGCCCGCGACCGGGACGGCCGCGCTGGACGCGATGGACAGCGCCGAGGCGGAGTGGATGACGACGGAAGGCGCCCAGACCGCGACCTTCATCCCTGATCCGGGAATGCTCGATTCGCCCGCCGACCGCACGCCGGTGGCGCCCGATCTGCCCACGCTGGATGCGCTGGCGGAGACTGACGAGAGCTCCGACGTCGACGTCTCCTCCGAGGAGCCGACCCCGGGGCCGTCGGCGCTGGGCGCGAAGCCGGCCGAGACCGAGACGCCGCCGCCCGCGCCCGCGCTGCCGGCCCGGCTGTTCGACATCCCGATGCCCGCCGCGAAGGCGCCGCTCCCGCCCGCGCAGGCGCCGACGCTGCCGCCGCTGCGATCGCCGGCGCCCGGCGGCGCGAGCGCGCGCCCCGCGTCGAGCTGGGCCACCGACCTGGAGGGCAACCTGCAGCCCGAGACGGGGGCGCCCGTTCCCGCGGCGCCGCCTGCGATGCCGGCGTCCCCGGCGGAGAGCGTTGACGGCAGGACGCCGCCGCCCCTCCATCGCGGGCCGACCGCGGCGACCGTGCCGTCGCTCCCGGCCACCGCGAACCCCGCGCCGGCCGGCCTGTCGGAGCGGCGGCAACCGCCCGCGCCGGAGGCGGTGCAGATGGCGTCGTTCGCGCCCGACGCGGGCGGGGCGGCGGCTTCGATGCGGGCGAAGCAGAAGCGCGGCGCCGGGCCCATCATCGCGGTGATCGTCCTGTTGCTGGTCATCGCCGGGCTCGCGTACGTGATGGTCACCCGGGAGAAGGCGCGCGTGCCGCAGGCGGCGGCGCGCGTGCGCGTGCTGTCGCCCAAACCGGCGGCGATCTACCGGTGGTTCTCGGGGCGCGGCACCGTGACGGATCACGAGGCGCGCACGCTGGCATTCGAGAGCGCGGGCACGCTGGCCGAGCTGTTGCCGCCCGGAACCGCGTTCGGGACGGCCGACATCCTCGGGCGGCTGCGCGCCGCGCCGCCGATCGAGGCGACGCTGGCGCGGCAGCGCGCGCGGCTGGCGTTCTACGAGCAGATGCGCGACAGCATGCGCAAGGCGAACAACCAGCCCGAGCTGCGCCAGGCGGAGATCAAGCTGGCCGAGAAGCAGCGCCTGATCGAGGAGTCGATGGCCGCGCTGGGCAAGGTGGTCGTGCGCGCGCCCGAGCCCGGCGAGGTGGTCGAGACGCTGGGCAAGGTCGGGACGCCGGTGCGGGCGAACGCGCCGATCGTGCGCGTCAAGGGGCGCATGTTGCACGGTGAGTTCGCGCTGGACGGCGAGGAGATCGCGCGCGCGGGCAAGCTCGGCTTCTGCCGCGTCGAGGTGGTCGGCCTCGGGCCGCACGCCTCCAACACGGAGGCGCCCGCCGCGGGTGGGACCGCCGCCGACGTCGGCTCGCCGGACGCGCAGGCCGCGCCGCGGTTCATCGACTGCACCGTCGAAAAATCCGGCGCCGCGGCCGGCAAGCTGCGCGTGGCGCTGCCCGACAACCTGGGCCTGGTGCCGGGGCAGCCGCTGCGCCTCGCGCGCGAGCGCTTCGACGCGGTCTTCCCGGTCCCGGCCGGCGCGGTCGGGGGGGACGACGGGCACCGATCGCTGTGGGTCGCGACCGCCGCCGGCAGGGCGGAGCGGCGCGATGTCACGGTGGCCGACATGTCCGACGACGCGCTGGTCAGCAACGGCCTGCGCGTCGGCGACGAGGTGATCGTCGACGCGCCGGCGGGCCTGCAGCCGGGCGCGGCGATCGTCGTCGAACGCTGATCGCCGTCAG
>DATBHU010000288.1:0-5676 GCA_036557265.1 Polyangia bacterium | reverse complement strand
GACGGCGAGGACGGCAACAACCAGAACCTGCCCAACGACAACCGCGGCGGCTACTGGTACACGTTCCGCGACAAGAAGGGGACGACCATCGAGCCGGTGGCGGGCGAGGACGGCGGCACCTTCGCGATGAGCGAGGGCGGCCACGGCTCCCAGTTCGCCGCGCGCTTTCACGGCAAGATCGGCACGGGCGCGCCGCTGTTCGGCGGCATGGGCATGAACTTCATCGACCCGAAGGGTCCCTACGACGCCTCGAAGTACGCCGGGATCTCGTTCTGGGCGAAGAAGGGCGAGAACTCGACCGGCAAGGTGCGCCTCAAGGTGCCGGACGTGAACACCGATCCGGACGGCGGTGTCTGCCAGGAGTGCTTCAACGACTTCGGCGGCGATCTGAACCTGACCACCGACTGGAAGCAGTACATCTTCCCGTGGAAGGCGATGAAGCAGATGCCGGGCTGGGGCAGCCCGCGCAAGCCGCACATCACGCCGTCCAAGATCTACGGCATCCAGTTCCAGGTGAACGTCCCGTCCGCCAACTACGATATCTCCGTCGACGATCTGAAGTTCATCTGCCAGTAGAAGCTCGCGCAAGGTGACAGCGTGAAATGACCGGCCGCCGTACCACGTCGGCGATCGCGGGACGACTCGCGATCGCCGTTGCCATTTTCGGGTCCTGCGTCGATCCGAACGCGCAGTCGCCGGGCGCGCAGACGCCGAAGCCGGCGGCGGCGGACCAGCCGATCGTCATGGAGGATTCGCCGGCGGCCGCGGCGCCGGCGGCCCGACCCGCGCCCGCCGCGTCGGGCGGATATTCGTTGCCCGAGACGCCGGTCCCGGTCGCCTACCGCCCGAACGAAGGCAAGAGCGGCAACGCCTACACGGATCGCTTCCTCGCGCTGTGGAACGACATCCACAACCCGGCGAACGGTTACTTCAGCGCCGAGGGCGTCCCCTACCACGCGGTCGAGACGCTGCTGTGCGAGGCGCCCGACTACGGGCACGAGACGACGTCGGAGGCGTACAGCTACTGGCTGTGGCTGGAGGCCAGCTACGGCAAGGTGACGCGTGACTGGAGCTATCTCGATCACGCGTGGAAGAACATGGAGCGCTACATCATCCCGACGGCGCTCGATCAACCGACGAACCTCTCGTACACGGATCGCAAGCCGGCGACGTACGCGCCCGAGGGCGACACGCCGGCGGGATATCCGTCGCCGCTGACCGGCAGCGTGCCGATCGGCCGCGATCCGATCGCCGGCGAGCTGGCCGCCAGCTACGGTCGCGGCGCGCCCGTGTACGGGATGCACTGGATCATCGACGTCGACAACTGGTACGGCTTCGGCGCGCGCGGCGACGGCACGACGCGGCCGTCGTACATGAACACCTTCCAGCGCGGGCCGCAGGAGTCGGTCTGGGAGACCATCCCGCAACCGTGCTGGGACGAGTTCAAGTCCGGCGGCAAGTACGGCTTCCTCGACCTGTTCGTGAAGTCGGGCATCCCGGTCAAGCAGTGGAAGTACACCGACGCGCCCGACGCCGACGCGCGCGCCATCCAGGCGATCTTCTGGGCCAAGACCTGGGCCGACAAGGACGGCGGCAGCCCGGTCACCAGCGAGCTCGCCGGACGCGCCGCGCGCATGGGCGACTGGCTGCGCTACGCGCTGTTCGACAAGTACTTCAAGACCATGGGCTGCACGGATCCGAAGTGCGCCCCCGGCAAGGACTACGATTCGGCGCACTACCTCCTCTCCTGGTACTACGCGTGGGGCGGATCGATCTCGAAGTCGGGCGCCTGGTCGTTCCGCATCGGCGCCAGCTCGGCGCACGGCGGCTACCAGAACCCGCTGGCGGCGTACGCGCTGGCGTCGCTGACCGACTTCAAGGCGGCCTCGCCCAACGCCGCGCGCGACTGGAAGCAGAGCCTCGATCGCCAGCTCGAGTTCTATCACTGGCTGCAGTCGGCCGAGGGCGGCATCGCGGGCGGCGCGACCAACAGCTGGAACGGGCGCTACGAGCAGCCGCCCGCCGGCACGCCCACGTTCTACGGCATGGCGTACGACGAGGCGCCCGTCTACCACGACCCGCCCAGCAACGAGTGGTTCGGGTTCCAGGCCTGGTCGATGGACCGCGTCGCGCAGTACTACTACGTGACGGGCGACGCGCGCGCGAAGGTGGTGCTCGACAAGTGGGTCGGCTGGGTCGTCAAGCACACCAAGCTGGCCGCCGACGGCACCTACGACATCCCGTCGACGCTCGACTGGAAGGGCAAGCCGGACGCGAGCTGGCCACGCGCCCCCGCAGGGGGCGCGAAGAACAACGCTGCGCACGAGGGCGCGAACTGGAACGCGGGGCTGCACGTCAAGATCCGCGACAGCGGCGACGACGCGGGCGTCGCCTCGGCGACGGCGCGCACGCTGGCGTTCTACGCGGCGAAGTCCGGCGACAAGGCGGCGCAGAAGCTGGCCAAGGAGCTACTCGACCGCCTGTGGGCGAAGTACCGCGACAAGCTGGGCGTCACCACGCCCGAGACGCGCGTCGATTACAAGCGCTTCCGCGACACCGTCTACGTGCCGCCCGGCTGGACCGGGAAGATGCCGAACGGCGATCCGATCCAGAACGGCGCGACGTTCATCGGCATCCGCTCGAAGTACAAGCAGGATCCGGAGTGGCACAAGGTCGAGGCGTACCTCAAGGGCGGCAAGCCGCCGGTGTTCAAGTACCATCGGCTGTGGGCGCAGGCGGACATCGCCATCGCCAACGCCAGCTACGGCTGGCTGTTCCCCGACGACAAGGGCGGCTCCTTCGTGACGGCCAGCGACACGAGCGGGTCGACGACGCCGGCGCACAAGGGAGCCGGGCGGGCGCACTCCTCACGCACCAAGAAGCAGAAGTGAAGTAGAAGAAGCAACAAAGGAAGGAAACAGCGCGATGCGTTTTGGCTATTTCGACGACAAGAACCGCGAGTACGTGATCACCACGCCGAAGACGCCCTACCCGTGGATCAACTACCTCGGGTCGGAGAACTTCTTCGCGCTCGTCTCGCACCGCGCGGGCGGCTACTGCTTTTATCGCGACGCGCGCCTGCGGCGCCTGATGCGCTACCGCTACAACAACGTCCCGACCGACGTGGGCGGCCGCTACTTCTACATCAACGACGGCGGCGAGGTCTGGAACCCGAGCTTCGCGCCGACCAACACGGCGCTGGACGCGTTCGAGTGCCGCCACGGGCTCGGCTACACGCGCATCACCGGCGAGCGCAAGGGCGTGCGCGCGTCGCTGCTGATGCTGGTGCCGACGGGGCACACGGCGGAGATCCACCAGCTGACGCTGAAGAACACGTCGTCGGAGGCGAAGAACCTGAAGGTGTTCTCGCTGATCGAGTGGTGCCTGTGGAACGCCTACGACGACATGACCAACTACCAGCGCAACTTCTCGACCGGCGAGGTGGAGATCGAGAAGAACGGCGCGACGCTGTACCACAAGACCGAGTACCGCGAGCGGCGCGATCACTACGCGTTCTACAGCGTGAACGCGGACGTCGCCGGCTACGACACCGACCGCGAGTCGTTCCTCGGCCTCTACAACGAGTGGGGCGAGCCGCAGGTTCCGACGGCGGGCAAGTCGTCGAACTCGGTGGCGAGCGGCTGGCAGCCGATCGCGTCGCACGGCCTGGACGTCAAGCTGGCGCCCGGTGAAGAGAAGACGTTCGTGTTCACGCTCGGCTACGTCGAGGTGCCGCGCGATCAGAAGTGGGAAAAGCCGGGGATCATCAACAAGAAGCCGGCCCACGAGCTGATCGCGAAGTTCAGCAAGCCGGAGCAGGTCGACGCGGCGATGAAGGCGCTGGCCGATCACTGGTCGAAGCTGCTGTCGAACTACGCGATCGAATCGGGCGACGAGAAGCTGAACCGGACGGTCAACATCTGGAACCCGTACCAGTGCATGGTGACGTTCAACATGTCGCGCTCGGCCTCGTACTTCGAGACCGGCATCGGCCGCGGCATGGGCTTCCGCGACTCGAACCAGGACCTGCTGGGGTTCGTGCACCTGGTGCCGGAGCGCGCGCGCGAGCGGATCATCGACATCGCGTCGACGCAGTTCCCGGACGGGAGCGCCTACCACCAGTACCAGCCGCTCACCAAGCGCGGCAACAATGACGTCGGCAGCGGCTTCAACGACGATCCGCTGTGGCTGATCTTCGGCGTCGCCGCCTACATCCGCGAGACGGGCGACTACGGCATCCTCGACGAGCAGGTGCCGTTCGACAACGATCCGAAGACGGCGGTGCCGCTGTTCGAGCACCTCAAGCGCTCGTTCCACCACGTGCTCAACAACCTGGGGCCGCACGGGCTGCCGCTGATCGGGCGCGCCGACTGGAACGACTGCCTGAACCTGAACTGCTTCTCCGAGACGCCGGACGAGTCGTTCCAGACCACGGGCAACCGGGTGGGGCGGACGGCGGAGTCGGTGTTCATCGCCGGCATGTTCGTCGGCGTGGCGCCCGACTACGCGTACCTCGCCGAGAAGAAGGGGTTCGCCGACGAGGCGAAGAAGGCGCGGGCAGAGGCCGCCAGGATGTCCGAGGTGGTGCTGAAGGACGGCTGGGACGGCGAGTGGTTCCTGCGCGCCTACGACTTCTTCGGCAAGAAGGTCGGCAGCAAGGAGAACAAGGAGGCGCAGATCTTCATCGAGCCGCAGGGCTTCTGCGTGATGGCCGGCATCGGCGTCGAGGGCGGCCAGGCCAAGAAGGCGCTCGACTCGGTGAAGGAGCGGCTCGACACCAAGTACGGCATCGTCCTGAACAACCCGCCCTACACCGAGTACCACGTCGAGCTGGGCGAGATCTCGTCGTACCCGCCCGGGTACAAGGAGAACGCCGGCATCTTCTGCCACAACAACCCGTGGGTGATCATCGCCGAGACCGTCATCGGCCGCGGTGACCGCGCCTTCGAGTACTGGAAGAAGATCGCGCCGGCGTACCTCGAGGAGCAGAGCGAGGTTCACCGGCTGGAGCCGTACGTGTACGCGCAGATGATCGCGGGCAAGGACGCGGTCCGCCACGGCGAGGCGAAGAACTCGTGGCTGACGGGGACGGCGGCGTGGAACTTCGTCGCGGTGTCGCACTACCTGCTCGGCGTGCGGCCCGACTACGAGGGACTGCGCGTCCGCCCGTGCCTGGGCGGCGAGGTCGGCAAGTTCACCGTGACGCGCAAGTGCCGCGGCGCCGAGTACCGCATCCACGTCAAGAACAGCGGCAAGGGCGGGGCCCCGAAGCTGGTCGTCGACGGCAAGCCCGTCGCGGGCGACCTGGTGCCGTACGCCAAGGCCGGCTCGACGGTGATCGTCGAGTGCGAGGTCTGAGCTTCTAGCTTCTAACGGGGGCCCCTCTCCCTAATCCTCTCCCCGCTTCGCGGGGCGAGGGGACCGGATCTCCGCGGGCGAGGGGGATCCTTCACGCTGCGAGACCTCTTACACCCTCTCCCGCTTGCGGGAGAGCGTGGGGGTGAGGGCAGGCCTTGCGAGAAGCAGCGCCCGCTCGCGCCCCTAGCCCGCATTTCTCACCACCGCCGGCGAGAGCGGCGGCTCAGCGATGACCAGGTGCCGGCTCGGAGCTGGCGGTGGCGACGACGCAGGAGTGAGGCGTCGCGTGGGGTCCAGTTCGTCAGTAGAGAGCCAATC
>DATBHU010000287.1:0-14898 GCA_036557265.1 Polyangia bacterium | reverse complement strand
GGCGGCGATCGCCGACGAATCGCTGCGCCTGTATCCCGATCCGGTGAGCCTGCGCCTGCGGACGGCGGCGGCGACCCGCTTCGGCGTGACGGCGGATCAGGTCCTGGCCGGCAACGGGTCCGACGACTGCCTGACCATCCTCTACCGCGGGTTCCTCGACGCGGGCGATCGCATCGCCTCCCCGTGGCCGACCTACGGTCTCTACGACACGCTGGCGTCGCTGCAGGGCGCCGAGCTGACGCGCGTCGCCTTCCGCCAGAACGGCCGCCGCTGGGAGCTGCCGCCGGACCTCGGGCTCGGCCGCCAGCGCGCGAAGATGATCATCCTGGCGAACCCGAACAACCCGTCGGGGACGCTGGTGCCCGTCGAGGAGCTGCGACGACTTTGCGACGCCGCGGCGGGCGCCGCCGCGTCCGGCGCGGTGGTCGTGGTCGACGAGGCCTACGTCGACTTCGCGCTCGGGGCCGGGATCGACGCCAGCATGCTCCCCTACCTCGCCCAGCACCCGAACCTGGTGGTGCTGCGGACGATGTCGAAGAGCTACAGCCTGGCCGGCGCGCGCCTGGGCCTGCTGTTCGCAGCGGCGCCGCTGATCACCGAGCTGGTGAAGGTCAAGGACAGCTACAACGTCAACGCGATCACCCAGGCGATCGGCGTCGCCGCGCTGGAGGATCGCAGCTACCACGAGGAGTGCGTGCGCCGCACGCTGGATCAGCGCGCGCGCCTGGAGCGCGAGCTGGCGACGCTGGGATGGTCGTGGCCGGAGTCCGCGGCCAACTTCCTGCTGGTGGAGATCGGCGAGCGCGCCGAGCAGATCTACCGCGCGCTGAAGGACGAGGGCCTGCTGGTGCGCTGGTGGCGGGCGCCGGAGCTGCGCACGAAGATCCGCATCAGCGTCGGCAATCCCGACGAGAACGATCACCTCGTGGCGGCGCTCAAGCGCCTGGCGTGATCCCGAGACGCAACGGCGGCGCGGCCCGCGTCACGTCAGCGCGCGCACATCGATAATCGCGCAATCGTGATACGGTGGAAGCGCGTGAATCTCTCTCGCTGGACGGCGGTTGGAGCAGTGGTCCTCTCTGCGGGTTGCGCGCCGTCCCTCGCGACGATGCAGCCGGCCCACGTGGCGCCGAAGGGGCACTGGCAAGCGACCGCGGGGTTCGAGGTCGGCATCCCGACCGGCACCATCAGCACGCTCATCGACACCGGCAAGACGCTGTCCGACCGCGCGCGCTCGCAGATGAACCTGACGCCCGAGGACGAGCGGCAGCTGTTCGACGCCGGCGTGACGGTGGTGGTCAGCCCGCTCGCGGTCGGCTACCACTTCGCCGGCTACTACACGCCGCTCGATCACTTCGAAGTCGGCCTCCGCTACGCGGGCGGCGGCTGGCGCCTGGGCGCGCGCTACCAGCTGTTGAGCCATGAGACCGGCCCGTTCGACATGACCATCGGCGCGGGTGTGGCGCGCTCCGCTTACGAGATCCCACTCTCGAGTTACATCCCGGTCCTGGAGGTCGAGGACTTCACGCGCTACACGGTCGACGTCCCGCTGCAGATCGGGACGTCGCGCGAATACTTCCGGGTCTGGGCCGGGCCGAAGTTCCTCTATTCGCACTTCAGCACGGCGATCCGATTTTCGATCCCGACCGTCCCGACGCCCGACCTCGCCAGCTTCGAAGGGCACACCCTCTACTACGGCGGGCAGGGCGGGTTCGCCGTCGGTTACCGGCACGTGTTCTTCGCCGTGGAGCTGACGCTGGCCGGGATCTCGGGCGAAGCCGACGTTCAGACGGCGCCCGACCCGCGCAACGGCGAGGCGGTCGTCCACGACACCCACTTGAGCGGCTTCATCGTCTATCCTGTCGTCGGCCTGATCGGCGAATTCTGAGCCGACCGCGCGCGCTCCATACTCCGTACAAGTAGATGCTGCGAAGGTGCTCGGCTCTGTTGGTCTTGCTGGCACTGTGGGTGTTGTCCTGCGGCGGCGGCGGCAGCACGGAGCAGGAAACGTTTCCGCTGTGCGCGGCCGATCCCGGCCCGGCGCCGCTGCGGCGGATCACGCGCTTCGAATACGGGCGGTCGATCTCCGACCTGACCGGCCTGCCCGCCTCGGCCGCCGACCAGCTGCCACCCGACGAGATCACGCTGGACTTCGACGACATCGCCGACGCCTACAGCGTCTCCAGCCTGCACGCCGCCGCCTACCTGGACGTCGCCGAGCAGGCGGCCGCCATGCTGACCGGAGATGCGACCCGGCTGGCGGCGGTGGCGGGCTGCGACCCGACGGCGGGCGACGCCACCTGTGTCGGCAACTTCATCAGCGCGTTCGGCAAGCGCGCCTGGCGCCGGCCGCTGGAGCCCGACGAGCTGCAGGCGATGCAGCAGCTCTACACCGACACGGCCGACCCCGGCGCCGCTGACGGCCTCGCGGGCGTCGTGGCGGCGATGCTGCAGTCGCCGCAGTTCCTCTATCGCCCCGAGCCGCAAGCGCAGACCGACGCGCCGGCCGGCGCCACGACGGCGCCGCCGGCCAGCGTGCCGCTGGAGCCGTACGCGCTGGCGACGCGCCTCGCGTTCCTGCTGACCGGCGCCGCGCCCGACGACACGCTGCTGTCCGCCGCCGAGGGCGGCCGGCTGGATACGGAGGCGGGGCTGCTGGCGGAGACCGACCGGCTGCTCGCCGGGCCGCGCGCGCTCGACCTGTTCGTCCACGTGGCGACGCAGTGGTGGGAGCTGGGAGGCCTCCCGACGCTGGACAAGGACCGCAGCCTCTACCGGACCTGGACCGACGCGACGCCGGCCGCGCTCGAGGAGGAGACGCGCCAGTTCCTGACGGACGCCTGGCAGAACACACCGAACCTGAAGACGCTGCTGACCGCGCCCGTCACGTTCGCCGACGCCGACCTGGCGTCGTTCTACAACCTGCCCGCGCCCGCCGGCACCGGCTACCAGCGCATCGATCTCGATCCGACGCGCGCCGCCGGGATGCTGACCCAGGGATCGTTCCTGGCCACGCACGCCAAGGCCGATCAGACCTCTCCCGTCCTGCGCGGCAAGTTCGTGCGCGCCCAGCTGTTCTGCACGCCGCCCACGCCGCCGCCGCCCGACATCGTGGTGATGCCGCCGACCGTGGATCCGCGGCTGTCGACGCGCCAGCGCTTCGCGATGCACACCGCGGACGAGCGCTGCGCGCAGTGCCACGTGAAGATGGACCCGATCGGCTTCACCTTCGAGCACTACGACGCCGCCGGACGCTGGCGCGACATCGACGGCGGGCAGCCGGTCGACGCGACGGGGATGCTGACCGACACCGACGTCGACGGCGCGCTGGACGGCGTCCCCAGCCTGGCCGCGCGCCTGGCGGCCAGCGACGAGGTGGCGCGCTGCACGGCCACGCAGTGGTTCCGCTACGCGTTCGGGCGCGCCGAGCAATCGAGCGGCGACCTGTGCGCGATCGACAAGCTGGCGGGCGCGCTCAAGGGCAACGGGACGCCGGGCGGCGGCGACTTCAGGAAGATGGTGCGCGCCACCGTCCGCATGGCCACGTTCCGCAACCTTCCCACGGAGGCGTCACCATGACCCGGCCGAGCCGACCGATCTCGCGGCGACCGATCTCGCGCCGCGCGATCCTGCGGGGCGCGGGCGGCGCCGCGATCGCCCTCCCCTGGCTGGAGGCGATGGCCCCGCGCCGCGCGCAGGCCGCGACCGCCCCGGTCAAGCGCTTCATCGTGATGTTCTCGGCGGACGGCACCATCCCGACGGCGTGGACGCCGACGGCGGGCGCCAGCGAGACCGACTTCACGCTGTCGCCGATCCTGGCGCCGCTGGCGCCGCACCAGGCCGACATCGTCGTCATCGGCGGCCTCGAGCAGAGGGGCGGCGGCGGCGACGGACACCAGACCGGCATGGGCGGCATGCTGACCGGTCAGATGCTGAACGCCGGCCCGTTCGCGGGCGTCGGGGCCGCGCCGGCCGGCTGGCCGATGGGCCCGTCGGTCGATCAGCGCATCGCCCAGGGGCTGGCGGTGCCGACCAAGCTGCGCTCGCTCGAGCTGGGCGTGCAGGTGGGCGCCGCCGACAACTGGGGCCGCATGATCTACCGCGCCGCCAACCAGCCGCTGCCGCCCGACGACGATCCGGCCAGCGTCTACGACCGCGTGTTCTCCGATCTGCACACCGACCCGGCCGTGCTGGCGCGCCTGCGCAAGCGGCGGCAGTCGATCCTCGACGGCGTCGGCGCGCAGCTGACGCGCGTCTCGGGCCGGCTGGGCGCCGCGGATCGCCAGCGCCTGGACGCGCACCTGACGGCCGTGCAGGAGATCGAGCAGCGCCTGACCACCGACCTCGTGGTCAGCAACGCGGCCTGCCACGACCCGACTCTGATGTCGGTCTCGGCGAGCGCGAACGATTCGTTCCCGGCCGTGGGGTCGCTGCAGATGGACATGCTCACCATGGCGCTGGCGTGCGACATCACGCGCGTCGCCTCGCTGCAGTGGTCGCGCTCGGTGTCGCAGACGCGGTTCTCGTGGCTGAACATCACCGAGGGCCATCACGACCTGTCGCACCGCCCCGACGACGACGCGGGTGCGGTCGACAAGCTGACCCGCATCAACAACTGGTACGCGCAGCAGATGGCCAGCCTGATCGCGCGGCTGAAGGCGACGCCCGACGGCGCCGGCGGGACGCTGTTCGACGGCACGCTGATCCTGTGGTGCAACGAGCTGGCGAAGGGCAACACGCACGGCCGCGTCGGCGCGCCATACGTGCTGGCGGGCAGCGCGGGCGGCGCCCTGCGCACGGGCCGCTATCTGGCCTACGACGGCCAGGGGCTGCCCCACAACAACCTGCTCGTCTCGATCCTGAACGCGATGGGCGTCCCCGACACCACCTTCGGCAGGGCCGAATGGTGCACGGGGCCGCTGACCGGACTCTTGTAAGGAGAAACGCATGCGACGCGCACCCGCCATGATCTCGACCTCCCTGCTGCTGTTGCTGGGCGCTGCCCTGGGCGCCGGCTGCGACTCGGCTCCCAACCAAGGCCCCGACGGCGGCACAGGCGGAGGCGCCGGCATCGGCCTCGGCGGCAACGGCGGCGGCGGCAGCGGCGGTGGGGCCGGCGCGGCGGTGGTGAACTGCGGCGACCCGTACCAGCCGATCGATCCGACCGCGCTGATCGACGACATGGAGTCACCCGCCTACGCGGCGGTGATGGAGGGCGGCCGCAACGGATCCTGGTGGGCGGGCGGCGACATGATGTCGCCGGGCGCCGCCATCCAGCCCGACGGCAACGCGGACGCCGAGCTGATCCCCGGCGGCCGCTGCGGCAGCAAGTACGCGGAGCACGTCACCGGCCACGGCTACTCGATGTGGTCGGTGCTGAGCATCTCGATGGGCTGGGGATCTGTCGACGGCGGCGCCGACCAGATCCTGCCCAACGACAACAGCTTCCGCACCGGCGTCACCTTCTGGGCGCGCATCGGCGACACGTCCACCAACCAGGTCCGCTTCGCGATCAGCGACAAGTACTCGCGGCCCGAGGGCGGCTACTGCGTCGACGGCGGCTCGATGGACGTCGCCTGCTACGACCTGTTCGGCGTCGATCTGACCCAGCTGGGGACCGACTGGAAGCAGTACCGGATCCCGTTCGGCGGCCTGACCCAGCGGCACTTCGGCCTGCCGCGAGCGCGGCTGGATTCGAGCAGCATCTACACGATCGAGTTCAGCCCCAGCCCGGGCGCGACGTTCGACCTCTGGATCGACGACATCGAGTTCTACTAGCGCGACGTCCTCCGCGTCGCATTCTGCCGGTGCCGATGTAGGGAGATCGGCGCCGGGCGCTCGCCCCGAACGCCCGGAGAATGCGGCAAAGGAGTAAGATCCGGGGCGATGAACTACAACCCGAACTTCGATCCGTCGTCGGCACAGCTGGCGCTGAAGCCGAAGTCGAACGCCCCCTGGATCCTGGCCTTCGTGGCGCTGGCCGGCGCGGCGGGAGGCGGGTACTACCTGCACCAGGGGCGGGACCACGCGCGTCAGGATGCCGCCGCGGCGACGCAGCGCGCCCAGGCCGCCGAGGAGGCCAAGACCGAGCTGGCCCAGAAGGTCGAGAAGCTGGAGGCCGAGAAGACCGAGCTCGCCAAGGACAAGGAGGAGCTGTCGAAGAACGTGCAGGCGAAGACCGGCGAGCTGGAGCAGCTCAAAGGCACCTACAGCCAGCTGGAAGACAAGATGAAGGACGAGATCGCGCACGGCGACATCCGGCTGTCGCAGAGCGGCGGCAAGCTGCGCGTCGACCTGGTCGACAAGATCCTGTTCGACTCCGGCGAGGCGGTGGTGTCGAAGCGCGGCGAGGGCGTCCTGTCGCGCGTCGGCGCTGTGCTGGCGACGATGGACGACAAGCAGATCCAGGTGTCTGGGCACACCGACAGCCATCCGATCTCGGAGAAGCTGACCACCCAGTTCCCCACCAACTGGGAGCTGTCGGCGGCGCGCGCGGTCAACGTCGTGCGCTTCCTGCAGGAGAAGGCGAACGTCCCGGCGAAGAACCTGGTCGCGACGGGGTACGGCGAGTACCACCCGATCGCCAGCAACAAGAGCTCGACCGGGCGCGCGCGCAACCGCCGCATCGAGATCCTGCTGACGCCGTCGCTGGATCCGAAGGCGATCGCGAAGTCGAAGCTGCGGGTGGCGGAGGCCGAGGCGCAGGCGAACGCGAAGGCCGAGCCCAAGGCGGAGGCGCCGGCGCCGAGCAAGGCGAGCAAGCCGGCCAAGTCGAAGGAGTCGGCGCCCGCGCCCAAAGCCAAGCAGGCCAAGAGCAGCAGCGCCAAGCACCGCCGCGGGTGAGGTGACGCGACGTCAGCGGTCGGCGGCGTCGCCACCCGCGCCGGCGTCGACGTCGACCCAGATCCCGCCGTCCTCCACCTTCATCGGCACGCGGCGGAGCGCGGCGCGCTGGTGATCCTCGAGGCCCCTGCCCGTGCGCGCGTCGTACCGCCACAGGTGCATCGCGCAGATCAGCGTGCCGGAGCGAGGCTCGAGGGCGCCGCAGCTGAGCGCGACGCCGCGGTGCGGGCAGCTGTCCTCGTAGGCGAGCAGGTCGCCGTCGAGGTTGACCAGCAGCACCTTCATCGTCTCGAGGATGAACCCCTTCATCTGCCCGGGGGGCAGACTGGCGGCGTCGGCGACGCGGCGAAAGCTCATGCCTGCCCGGCCAGCATGCACCGACGGGCGGGGGTGAGCGCAAGCGCCGCGTTCAACGCGCGCCGCTCCCGTCCGGAGCGCCGGCGACCGACGCCAGCGCCTCTTCGTAGCGGCCGCCGAACTCGACCTTGGTCAGCGTCCGGAGCGTGTACCGCTCCTGTCCCTCCCACGTCGCCTCGGGCGTGACGTAGTCGATGGTCACCCTCAGGTCGTCGATCTCCGCGACACGACCGATCCAGCAGGAGTCCTTGTGCTCGCGCTCCCGGTGCAGCGTGATCAGCGGGAACTGCCTGGCGGCGCTCTCGATGACCGCCCGCATGCTCCCCAGGCGGACGCCGTCGGGATAGGACGGCGCCTGGCGGCGCAGCTTGAGCGCCTTCTCGATGAACCCGGCGCTCGCGAAGCCGCTGCTGGCGTCGGTCAGGTCGCGCGTGCGGAGCACGCGATAGCCGTCCAGCACGATGGCCGGGTCGACGACGCCCACCAGCACGAGATCTTCGTCCATGCCCATGACGTACCCCTCCGCGCTGTGGCGCCCGGGCTCGAGCGTCGCACGGTACAGCCGCACCAGGCGCCGTCGCTCGAGGGCGTCAACCAGCGTGGCTTTGACGGCGGCGTTCATCTCCGTCGAGAAGGTAGCGCATGTCCAGGGCGATCACGGCGGCGCGCCCGCGGAGATCCATCCGGAGATGGCGGCCAGCTCGGCGGTCGTCAGCGGCGGCGGCGCGATGATCTCGAAGGGGCGCGGCATGTGCAGGCCGTCGCAGGGCGGATCCTGCGTCAGCTTCTGCATCAGGTAGCTCGCGACCGGATCGCCCGGAACGACGCGCGTGCCGCCGCAGGTCTCGTCGGCAGGCTTGCCGACCAGCGCCGCATAGGCATCGCCGGCCGTCAGCGACAGCTGCGGGTAGAGCGGCATCACCGCCTGCTTCGTGCCGTCGTGGCAGATCGTGCAACGGGCGGCAAAGACGTCGAGGACGGCCGCGAAGCCGCCCCCGCCGGCGCCCGCGCCACCTCCGCTGCCGCCGGTCCCCGCTGCGCCCCCCGCCCCGCCGCCGCCGGTTCCTCCCGGACCGTCGCCTCCGGCCCCCGCCGCTCCCGGCGCCGAAGCGTCGCCGCTGGGACCGCCACCGCCGCACGCCGACGCGAGCGCAACGGTCGCCATGACCAGGACGAGACGGAGACGCCAGGGCCGAGAAGTCATGACCGCCATGCCTTTGCTTGCCTCTTGTTCGGCCTTCGCAAGATCCGGACCAGCATGAGCCGCCCGGGTGAGAGCGTCGGGCGGGCGAGGCGCATCGAAATCCTGAAGGCGACGCGACGGAGACGTCCGCTTCGTCGCGGAAGTGCGCTGCCGTCGGACTATAATGCGGCGCTGGAGATGCCCACCCGTCCGCTGGACCCGGCCCTGGACGCGACGATCGCACCGGCTTCGCGCGCACCGGCTTCGGGCGCACCGGCTTCGCGCGCACCGGCTTCGGGCGCACCAGCGTCGGGGAGCGCGAGCGACGCGCACGCCGGCACGCTGGCGGCCGGCAGCCAGCCCGCGCCGTCGGGCCCACCGGTCGGCCTGCGCCCCGGGATCATCGTCGCCGAGACGTACGAGATCACGCGGCTGCTGGGCCAGGGCGGCATGGGCGCGGTGTGGGAGGCCAAGCACCTGCGCCTGCCGGGCAAGCGCGTCGTCGTCAAGACGTTGCTGTTCGGCGCCACCGACCCGACCGTGCTGGCGCGCTTCCGGCGCGAGGCGGAGATCGGGTCGCGCCTCGGGCACCCCAACATCGTGCAGGTGCTGGACTTCAACACGCTGCCCGACGGCACGCCGTACATCGTGCTCGAGCTGTTGCAGGGCGAGTCGCTGGCGTCGCGGCTGGCGCGCGGGCCGCTGACGCTGGACCAGGTGAAGTCGATCGTCACGCAGGTCGGCTCGGCGCTGGCCGCCGCGCACCGGGAGGGCGTCGTCCACCGCGATCTGAAACCGGACAACGTCTTCCTCTGTCCCACCGACCTGGGCGGCGAGGTGCGCGACGTGGTCAAGGTGCTCGACTTCGGCATCTCGAAGATTCGCGGCGCCAACACGGTGCTGACGCAGGACGCGGCGCTGCTGGGGACGCCGCAGTACATGGCGCCGGAGCAGGCGACCGGACGTAACGACGAGATCGACGCGCGCACCGACGTGTTCGCGTTCGGGGCGATGACGTTCGAGATGCTGGCGGGGAAGCCGCCCTTCAGCGGCGACACGCTGGCGGCGGTGATCCATTCCATCGTCTACGCGCCGACGCCGCCGCTGGCGGGGCTCGCCACGGAGACGCCGCCGGCCGTCGTCGCGGCGGTCGAACGCGCGATGGAGAAGAACCGCGACGCGCGCTTTCCCGACGTCAACAGCTTCGTCAAGGCGGTGACGTCGCGCAGCCTGGCGACGGCGCCGACCGTGGCGGCGGTCCCGTCCGAGACGCGCCCGGTGGTGGTGGCGGCGCCGACGGAGCGGGTGTCGCGCGAGCCGTCGCGGACGCCGGTCTACGTCACGTTCGCGATCGGCGTGGCGGTCGCGCTCGCGTTCACGTTCTGGAAGCTGAAGCCGCGCGAGCCGGAGGAGACGGCGATGCCGCCCAGGCCGCCGAGCACCGGCGTGGCGAAGGCGGAGCCGCCGAAGGCGGAGGAACCGAAGCCCGCGCAACAGCCGAAGGGTGTCGAAGACCCGAAGGCGGTCGAAGCCCCGAAGGCGGTCGAGAAGGCGCAGGCGGCCGAAGAGCCGCAGGCGGCCGAAGAACCGCAGGCGGCCGGTGAGCCGAAGGCTGCGGCCAAGGAGGCGGCGCGTCCGTCCCGATCGCCCGCGGCCGGCAAGGACAAAGAGAAGGAGGCGCCGCTGTCGCCGGAGGCGGCGCGCGATCTGGACGAGGCGGAGGCGGCGCTCGGCGCCGGCAAGGCGGCGGAGGCGCTGCGCCTCGCGCAGCACAGCCTGTACGCGCAGAAGTCGAGCCGCGCCTACGCGATCATCGTCCGGGCCCGCTGCGCCCAGGGCGACCTCGGCAACGCCAAGGCGGCGCTCGCCCACGTGTCGTCCCGCGACCGCTCCCCGGTGGTGCGCGCCTGTGGCAAACTGGGCGTCGAGCTGCACTGAGGATGCCGAGCGCGAACGTCAGGGGACTGTTGCTGGGGGCGGCGCTGCTGCTGCCGCCCGCCGCCGCGCGCGCCGATTCGCCGGTCGAGCCGGGACGGGTGTACGTCGGCGGCGACGGCGTCGCGGTCGCGGTCGTCCCGCTGAAGCCGCGCACGGACAACAAGGCGCTGGTGCGGGTGACCGGCTCGGGGACCGCGTTCGACGACAAGGTGATGCTGTACCAGCGCGACGACCGGGACGGCGGCAAGGTCGCCTACTCGACGATCTTTCACGGCCGCAGCTGGTACACGATCACCGTCCCGTCGTCGGCGGAGGCGCGCCCGATCCCGATCTACCTGCCGGGCCGGCGCGAGGTCACGGTGAAGTACGACGAGAAGCGGAGCGCCGAGCTGAAGACCGACGACGTCTACCGCGCGTATCAGAAGCAGCAGGCCGACGGCACGCTGAAGGCGCTGGCGGCGTTCAACCGCAAGGACGAGACGGCGCGGCACGAGAAGCAGCTGGCCGAATCGCCCGGCGCCGACTTCGCCAAGAAGTGCGGCTTCAAGCTGCCGGTCAAGGTCGACTGGGCGACGTTCCCGGACGACGACCTGAAGGAGCTGTCCATCGTCAGCTACTGCGGCGAGCCGATCGACGCGATGGCGCGCCTGTGCGAGGACTCGGCGGAGGCGCGGCGCACCATCACCGCCGCGATCAAGACCTTCACCTGCAAGATCGGCCCGGAGATGCAGCTGGAGCTCGCCGGCACGTCGCTGAACTGGACCACCAGCCGGAGCGGCCGCAACATGGGCGAGTTCGCCCGCAAGTACCTGGAGAAGAAGCTGTGAGGTGGTTCGCCTTGCGCAATGTGAAGATGACGGCCGGCCTGGTCACGGCGGTGGCGGCGTTCGCCGTCGTGGCGCTGGCGATCGACGGCGCCGCGCTGGCGGGCGAGGCGCCGCCCTGGGGCAAGGCGGGAAACCTGGGCGAGCGGATGACGCTCGAGAAGACGGCGGTCTGCACCGACGGCAAGAACCACTACGTCGTGGTCGCGCCGAGCGAGAAGCAGTCGACCCAGCTCTACTACGGCGACGGCAAGACCTTCTATCGCGTGCCGCTGCCGCCCTGGGTGCTGACGGGCGACAGCTTCTTCGAGCCGCGCTTCTTCGCCAAGACGAAGAACTCGAGCTTCCGGGGCCTGGACATGCGGATGTTCGCGTCGGTCGACTACGACGCCAAGAAGGCGACCTGCAGCGCCAGCTGCGGTGAGCGGAAGACCGACCTGACCATCCTGGGCGACGACGCCAAGAAGGCGCTGCTGATGGGCAAGGCGACGTTCGAGCCGCCGCTGCACAAGCGCGCCCCGCACCACCTGGCGCGCGACAACGACGGCCGCTACTTCTACGTCGACAAGGGCAACACGTCGGAGACGGAGAAGAACTTCCGCCTGTTCGTCGGCCCGAAGGGGGCGATGAAGCTGCAGAAGATGACCAACGCCGTCGCCGACACCGAGGGCGAGATCTTCACGACCAAGTCGGGCTCGCTGCGCTACGTGACCGACCGCAAGAACCCGCCCACCTGGATCCAGGGCAAGAAGAAGCTGACGCTGACGGTGGTCCCGATCGAAGGCACCGACGAGAAGTCCGGCGAGCCGATCAACAACTACCAGCTGATCTACAACGAGCTCGGCGTCTACCTGGGCGAGAAGCTCGGGAATCCCTGCGACGATCTGTAGAGGGCGCCCCTCTCCCTAACCCTCTCCCCGCTGCGCGGGGCGAGGGGACCTGACCGTGGTCTCCCCTCTCCGGTAGGAGAGGATCCGGGTGAGGGCCAGCCTCTTTCCCCCTCTCCGCTTGCGCGGTGTGGATAGAGGATCGGGGTGAGGGCCAGCCGCCCTCGGGCGACGTTCGCTAGAACTCGAACTTCCCGAACGAGCCGAGGTCCTTGAACGCCTTCACCAGGCGGGCGGTGAAGCCCTTCTCGCCGAGGTGCGACCAGCCGCGCGGGTCGATGTAGCGCTTGTTCGGCTTGTCGGGCCCTTCCGGGTTGCCGAGCTGCGCCTGCAAGTAGCCGCTCTTCTCGTCCATGAACTTCTTGATCGGCTGCGTGTACGCCCACTGCGTGTCGGTGTCGATGTTCATCTTCACGACGCCGTACGAGACCGCCTCGCGGATCTCCTCCTCGGTCGATCCCGAGCCGCCGTGGAAGACGAAGTTGACCGGCTCGGCCCCGGTCTTGCGCTTCTCGATGATGTACTTCTGCGAGTCGCGCAGGATGCTCGGCTTCAGCTTGACGTTGCCCGGCGCGTAGACGCCGTGCGTGTTGCCGAACGCGGCGGCGACCGTGAAGCTGCCCACCGGGTTGAGCGCGTCGTACGCCTTCAGCACGTCCTCCGGCTGCGTGTAGAGCTTCGAATGATCCGCGCCGGAGTTGTCGACGCCGTCCTCCTCGCCGCCCGTGATCCCGAGCTCGATCTCCAGCGTCATGTTCATCTTCGCGATGCGCGTCAGGGTCCGCCGGCTGATCTCCAGGTTCTCGTCGAGCGACTGCTCCGACAGGTCCAGCATGTGCGAGCTGAACAGCGGCTCGCCGTTCTTGGCGAAGTGCTCCTCGCCGGCCGCGATCACGCCCTCGACCCACGGCAGCAGCTTCTTCGCGCAGTGGTCGGTGTGCAGCACCGCCGGCACGCCGTACACCTTGGCCATCGTCCAGACGTGCAGCGCGCCCGCGATCGACCCGGCGATCGACGCCTGCTGCTGGCTGTTGTCCAGCGACTTGCCCGCGAAGAACTGCGACCCGGTGTGGGACAGCTGGATGATGATGGGCGCCTTGGCTTCCTTGGCCGCGGCCAGCGCGGCGTTGGCCGAGCTCGAGCCGATGACGTTCACCGCGGGAAGCGCGCAGTCGACTTCCTTGCAGTAAGCGAAGAGCTCTTTGAGGGCGTTGCCGGTGATGACTCCAGGAGACAGCTTGAGGTTCGGCATGGGTGTTCTTTGCGGCGCAGTATAGTCCGACTGACGTCGACGGTAGCTACGGATTTCGACGGCGAAAGCCCCGCCCGCGGCGAGGAGCGTCAGTCCGCCAGCAGGACGAACGGGCGGTTCGGCTCGTTGCCGAATCCATCGGAATTGCGGTGCGCGAAGCGCTTCAGCCGATCGAACCCGCGCGGCGTCAGCGCGCCCAGCACCAGCTGGCAGCGCCGCGATCCCGACGGTCCTCCCGCCGCGGACGCGGGCGCGACCTCCCGGTAGGCGCGCTCGCCGAGCGGCCGGCCGTCCGGCAGGGCGCGCGGCGCGGCCAGCGCGTTGAGCGGCGCCGCGCCCACCAGCACCAGCGCGAAGCGCGCGCGATCGGCGGCGGTCACCTCGGCGTCGGCCTTGACGGTGAAGCGCGCGCCGATCATCGGCCCCCAGTCGGCGAGCGCGGTCGCCAGCGCGCGCCCCGCCGCGACCGCCTCGGGCGCGCCGTGCGTGCCGTAGACGTAGAGGTGCGGCCCTTGCCGCGGGACGCTCTTGCCGAACAGACCGGGCACGGCGACGCAGTCGGGCGGCGGCGGCACGGCGGCCCGGGGCGCGGCGGGATCGCGCTTGATGCCCGCCAGCGTGCGCAGCAGCGCGGCGTCCTTGTAGGCCGGGATCCAGGCGTTGTGGCCGACGCCGGGGTATTCGGTGTAGCGGACGTTCTTGCCCAGCATGCCGAGCTGGCGGAAGCGCTCGACCATCTTGCGCGAGTCCGCGACGGGCACGACCGGATCCTTGTCGCCGTGAAAGATGAAGACCTGCATGCGCGCGGCGTTGGCGGCCAGCGCGGGCGGCGCCTCGCGATCCAGCGCGTCCAGGTCGTACAGCGTCGCGTCCGCCGGCCTCACCATCCGGCGGTAGTCGGCGACCGCGCAGACGGGCGCCAGCGCCGCGAACAGCTCGGGGTGGCGCAGGCCGATCTGCCAGGTGCCGTCGCCGCCCATCGACAGCCCCGTCAGCGAGATGCGCTCCGGATCGACGTCGTAGGCGCGCCGCACGTCGGCGATGACGCGCATGACGTCGTCTCCGCCCAGGCCGTCGTAACCCATCAGCTCGCCGCGCCCGAACGGCGACACCACCAGCGCCGGCACGTCGGGCAGCGGCAGCTCGTTGCGCGACGCCTCGGCGTCGTTCTCGCGCGGGCGGTTGTCGAGGCCGAACACGCGGCGCAGGTTGTGGCGGTGGTCGGAGTACGCACCGTGCAGCGCCACGATCAGCGGCCAGCCGCCCGGGCGCCCCGGCTTGTAGTCGCGCGGGACATAGAGCGCGTACGGCTGCAGCGTGTCGTCCCAGTCGGCGCGGTACGCCTTGACCATCATCCCGGTCGCGGTGCGGTACGGGTCCCCGCCGGCGGCCACTTGCTCGGCGTACCGTCGCGCCGTCTGCAGGGTGTCGAGCACGAACCGATTGTCGCGCCCGGGGACGGTGACGCTGGCGGCGCGCGCGTCCGCGTCCTGGATCAGCCTCTCGATCGACGGCAGCGTGATCTCGCGCAGCACGGCCGACCCGGAAGCGGCGCGTTTGCGCGCGCGCGCCAGCGCCGCGACGGCGAGGTCGCGCGGCGCCCCTTGGCTGCCC
>DATBHU010000286.1:0-10982 GCA_036557265.1 Polyangia bacterium | reverse complement strand
GAGCCGCCGGTTCCGCCGGAGCCACCGGTGCCGCCGCTGCTGTCGCCGCCGGTGGCGCCGGTTCCTGCCGAGCCGCCGGTTCCGCCGGAGCCACCGGTGCCGCCGCTGCTGTCGCCGCCGGTGCCACCGGTTCCGGCGCTGCCGCCCGTGCCCGCCGAGCCGCCAGTGCCTCCCGCGCTACCACCGGCGCCCGCCGAGCCGCCCGTGCCGCCGGCTCCTGCCGAGCCGCCGGTGCCGCCCGTGCCACCGGCGCTGCCGCCCGTGCCTGCCGAGCCGCCGGTGCCCGCCGAGCCGCCGGCTCCGGCGCTGCCGCCGGTACCCGCGGTGCCGCCCGTGCCACCCGCGCTGCCGCCGGTGCCCGCCGAGCCGCCCGTGCCTGCCGTGCCTGCCGAGCCGCCCGTGCCCGCCGAGCCGCCCGTCCCGGCGGTGCCGCCCGTGCCGGCGCTGCCGCCCGTCCCGGCGGTGCCGCCCGTCCCGGCGCTGCCGCCGGTGCCACCGGCGCCGCCTTTCGCGGTGCTGCCGCCGGTGCCGGCCATCCCGCCGGCGCCGCCGCGTCCGCCGCCGCCGCCGCTGCCGCCTCGGGCAGCGCCGCCCGGGCCGCCGTCGCCACCGCAGGCGGCGAACAGGGCCATCGAGCTCAGGGCGATGAAGTGAACCGCGGTCGAACGGGCAAGCGACAGTCTGCGCATGCCGGCATTTTCTTCTTTATTCGCGGCGATTGCCACAAGCGCGTCGTGACGTGAGGGCTCACACGCGGCGCGACGAGGTCAGTCTCCGGCACTCCGTGTACGTTCGAGTGCGGACCAGCGCGAGCATCACGGCGCGTGGGCCGCGAGCACGTCGATGTACTTCTGCAGGATCGTGAGGTCGTCGAGCAGGTCCGGGTCGGTCGGATCGGTCGCCGCCGCCAGCGCCGCCGTCACGCGCGGCTGATAGTCGACCAGCAGCGCCCGGGCCGCGGCCGGGTCGGTCTGGGCTTTGGTGGTGGCGTCGCGCAAGGCGACGAACAGCCCGAGGATGAGCGTGTTCTTCTCGATCTCGGGTCCGCTGAAGTAGCCGCTCCCGGCCGCCGCCCCGACGTCGTAGCCGATCGCGGCGTCCTGCGTGAGAACGGTCGACGTCCCCGGCAGCCGGTAGCTGAGCTCCAGCATGGCGACGTCGCAGTGGCCCGTGGCCGGGCGGGACGGCGTCGGCGTCAGCTCGGCGACGAGCGCCGCGCCGCCGCCGCGCCGCCCGCCGTTCATGTCCGGCGCGGCGCTCGTGCGCGAAACCAGGAACGCGCTCGGCAGCTTCAGCGCGCCGCCGCCGGCCGTCGCCGTCCAGCTGTTGGTTCCGTAGACCGTGCCGACGTCGTAGCTCGGGAGCTTGCCGAACCGGACGCTGATGTCGTAGGCGATCGGCGCGACGAAATAGTCGAGCTCGTCGGTGAACACCTCGGTCACCGCCGCGGGATCCTCGAGGAAGTAGGCGTTGCCGCCGGCCTGCTCGGCGAGATCGCGCAGCAGGCCGACGTCGGCGTCGCCGCCGAGCGCGATGGTGGTCAGCCCGATGTACTGCGCGCCGTAGGACGCGGACATCGCTTCGATCGCGCCGGGGTCCGTGATCCCCTGGTTGGCCAGGCCGTCGGTCAAGAAGATCACGCGCCGCACCTGCGTCTCGTCGCCGACCGAAGCGGCGGCGTCGTAGCCGAGCTCGAGGCCGTCGTAGATGTTGGTGCTGGTGCCGGGCTGGATGGCGTCGACGATCGCCTTCAGCGCCGCGCGATCGGAGACGCGCGCCGGCCCGAACAGCTTCTGGGCGGTGCTGTCGAACGCGACGAGCGAGAAGGTGTCGGTCTCGCCGAGCGCGTCGACGAGCAGATCGAGGCCCTGCTTCGCGTAGGTCATCTTCCCGGCGTCCGCCATCGAGCCGGAGCGGTCGAGCACCACCGCGACGTCGAGCGGCGGCCGCGTGACCGTGGCGGGATCGACGGGCGCGTTCATGCCCATCTGCAGCAGCGTCCACTCGCCGCCGCGCACCAGGTCGGGGGAGACCGACAGCATCCCGTGCAGGCAGAGCGTCTGCCCGCAATCGGCGGCGGGCAGGGTGGTGTAGTGCTCGGCGAAGAACCCGGCCTCGTCGAGCGAGGCGGGGCTGGGGATGCGATTCTGATCGAGGGCGAGGCGGAACGAGGCGAAGTCCTGTCCGCCGCCGGTGCCGACGCTGGACGACGCGCCGCCGCCGACGACCGGGCCCGAGCCCTTCGCGCCCGACGCCCCGTACCCGCCGCAGCCGGCCAGCGCGACCAGGGCCAGAAAGACGAGACCACGGAGCAGCGGGTTGCCCCCGAGCGAAGCGAGGAGTCTGGTCATGGTTTGCGCCCCCGCGCCTGAGCGACAGCAACGTTCGGACCAGGCGCGTGGCCCGCGCAAACCGTGGCGCGCGGCGGGGCGGCGGCCGCCGATTCGCGACATCGCTGTCGCGGTGGCGGCTCGTGCCCTTCGCTACCGGCAGGCGTAGCCGTCGTTCCAGAGCAGGATCGTCAGCGTGTCGTCCAGGTAGTCGACGAACGCGAGATCGGCGTGCCCGTCGCCGTTGAAGTCGCGGGCCACGAACGACTGCGGCTCGCTGCCGGTGTGCATGTTCTGCACCTGCCTGAACCCACCCCTGCCGTCGCCCTGGAGGAACGATATCGAGCCGTTGCCGGTGCCGATCACCGAGCTGATGTTCCGGACCACCAGGTCGAGGATGCCGTCGGCGTTCGCGTCGATGGTGGCCACGGAGCCGACGCCGAGCCCGGCCGGCACGTTCAACGGCGCGCCCAGCCCGCCCCGGCCGTCTCCGCGGAACACGCTGACCGCGCCGCCGCCTTCGTCCGAGACGGCGACGTCGAGGTGCCCGTCGTCGTCGAAGTCGGCCACCGCGGCGAGATCGGGCGCGTCGAGCACACCGTGGACGCTGCCGGCCGCGAACGTGCCGTCGCCGTGGCCGTGATGGACGCTGATCGCGTCGTCGCCGTACTCGACGACCACGAGGTCCAGCATCGTGTCCTCGTCCAGATCGGCGGCGGCGATGAAGATCGGCGAGTCGCCGACGTGGAAGGGCGATCCCTGCTGGAAGGCGCCGCGCCCGTCGCCGGTGAAGACGATCACGTTCCCGAGGTTGTACTCGGCGAGGGCGAGATCGAGCGCGCCGTCGCGGTTGAAATCGCCGACCTCGATCCAGACCGGGAAGACGCCGGTGAGGTACTTCGGCGTTTGCCGGAAGCCGCCCGCGCCGTCGCCGCTCCAGATCGTCAGGTAGAAGTTGACGGAGAAGGCGAGATCGAGCCACCCGTCGCCGTCGAAGTCGGCCGTCGCGACGGCGATCTGCGGCTCGTCCGCAGCCAGACTTCGCATGCGCCCGAACGTGCCGCTGGCGGAGCCGAAGAAGACCTGCTGCTGGGGCGAGTTCTTGTTGGCGACGACCAGATCCAGAAAGCCGTCGCGGTCGAAGTCGCCGGCGGCGAGACCGTCCGGCATCATCCCCGTCGGCAGCACCTGCTGGATCGAGAACGAGCCGCGCACGCAGCTGGTGCCGGACCGGCACGTGCTGCAGGGACCGGTCGCGCCGTCGGTCTCGGGGCGCGCTTCGAGCGCCGTGTCCGCGGGCCCGTCGTCGCGGCGCTCGGCGAGCATGTCGGTGGGCGCGTCGCCGGCGTGCTCGATCGAGGCGTCGCCCGGCGAAGTGCCGCCCGGCGAGGCGTCACCGCCGAGGTGCGCGGCGCGATCTTCACCGCCATCCGCGGCGCCCGCGTCGAGGGCGGGCTGGCTCGCGACGGGAGGTTCGAGGAACGTGCGCCCGCACGCCGCCGGCGCAGCACCGATCGACAGCAGAGCTGCGAGGCGCGCGGCGTGCGAGATCGTCATCGTCGCCGGACGCTACCACGCTGGCTCGGCCGGCCCGCCCGGGTTGCGCGCCAGCCGCGCCGCACAACAAAATCGCGGCCGCGAACGTTTCGCAATTGACGGAAATCGCGCGCGCCCGTTCGATACGCGGCGAACCTTCTCGTCATCACGGCGGGAGGACGTGTTGGTCGGTTGGCCAAGGAGGATTGACATGAGATCTCCGCTTCGTTCGGTTGTCCTCAATCTCGGGTTTGCCGTGGCGGCGGCCGCCGTTGCCGGCTGCGCGTCCAGCAAACCCGACGACGTCGGCGTGGTGCGCCTGGCGATCACCGCCATTCCGGCGGACGTGAACTGCCTGCGCCTCACCGCGACGGGCGCGCGGACGGTGGTCCAGCAGTTCGACGTGGCGCCGGGAACGAACGCGTCGCTGCTGGTGACGGGTCTGCCGACCGGCACTGTCGTCATCAACGCCGACGCGTTCGCGGCGGCGTGCGCCATGGCCGGCGATCACACGACCGCCAACTGGATCAGCGATCCGCAGACGTTGAACGTCAGCACCACCGACATCGTCGACCTCTCGCTGGTGATGCACCGGAACGGGCGCGTCCGGATCGGCGTCGATTTCACGGACGACGTGACGGCGACCTGCATGGACGGGATCCAGAACGGAAACGAGACCGGCGTGGATTGCGGCGGCAGCTGCCCGAAGTGCGGCGGCGGGATGAACTGCCGCACGGACGCGGACTGCCCGGCCGGTCAATCGTGCGCGGGCTTCTCGTGCCGGACGAACCCGCCCACGTGCGCGGACGGGATCCAGAACGGCGACGAGACGGGCGTGGACTGCGGCGGCGCGACCTGCCCGAAGTGCGGTCCGCCGAGTTGTCAGACGGACGCGGACTGCCCGGCGGGATCGTCGTGCTTCATGTTCTCGTGCCGGGTCAACCCGCCCACGTGCGCGGACGGGATCCAGAACGGCGACGAGACGGGTGTGGACTGCGGCGGGGCGACCTGTCCGAAGTGCGGCGGCACGAGCTGCCGCAGCGACGCGGACTGCCCGGCCGGTCAGGCGTGCGCGGGCTTCTCGTGCCGGCCGACCTTCAGCTGCGCGCTGCCCGCGGGCGCGATCGCCTGGTGGCGCGCCGAGAACAACTACGCCGACGTGTTCGCGACCCACGACGGAACGCCGTTCGGCGCCGTGTCGTTCGTCCCCGGCGCGGTCGGGACGGCGTTCGGCTTCGACGGCGTCACGCTCGGATATGTGGACGCGGTCGCCGCGCCCGATCTGGACGTCACCGCCGGGTTCACCATCGACGCCTGGGTGAACCTCGCCGCCGTGGAGGGGACCGGCCGCATCGTCGACAAGATCCACGCGTTCAACGACGACGGCTACCTGCTCGACGCGATCAGCGGCTTCCTGCGCTTCAAGGCGGGCGTATCGACGATCGGGTCACCGGATCGGCTGTCGACCGGAACCTTCGTGCACGTCGCCGGCGTGTTCGACGCGGCCCGGACCGCGCTGTTCGTGAACGGCGCGCTGGTGGCCGAGGCGCCTTCGGGCGGCGCCGCCGTCCCGACGAACGGCCTGCCGCTGCGCATCGGCGCCGACTCGGACGGCGGCTCGCTGTTTCCGGGGGCCATCGACGAGCCGCGCATCTTCAACCGCGGGCTGACCAACGCCGAGGTGCGCACGCTGTTCCTGCAGGCCACCAACTGCCCGTGAGCCGGCAGCTCACGAGCCGCGCGTGAGGGCGCCCGCCCGATCCTGGCGCGATCGGGCGGCGCTCAGTTCGACACGACGGTGCGCATGCACTGGTAGTCGGACCAGTTGATGCGCGTGCCGCCGTCGACCATCTCGAAGTCGGTCGCCTTGATCGATCGCAGCGAGCTGGTCTGCACGACGTCGGCGACGTCGGTCGTCGCCGTGACGTAGAGGTTGCCGCCGTCGGAGAGGATCATGCCGTACTTCTGCAGGCCGCGCGCGATCACGCGGGCGGCGTCGCTCGGCAGCTGCGACAGGTCGTAGGTCGACTTGAGGCGCAGGCGGGCGCCGTAAGGGAGCTGGTCCGCGCCGCCGCTCGGGCCGCCGATGTGCGTGGCGGGGTGAACGTAGACGCTCTTGCGAATGTGCGCGTTCGGGATCGTGAAGCGCAGGGCGTGCGTCAGCTCGCCCGAGGTGACGTCGGCGGTCGTCAGGGTCAGCGCCGTCATCGGCAGATCGGCGGCGTCGGCGCCGTTGCAGTGGTCGCCGCGGCTGAAGTTGGGCGGGGCGGCGGGCTGCCAGTAATCGTGGGTCAGATCCCACACCACCAGGCAGCTGCCGGTGAAGGTGCCGCCGGTCGCGAGGCCGGTGGAGACGTCGGCCTGGTAGAGCTCGTAGAGGCGCGTCCCCTGATAGACGAGCAGGTGGCAGTCGCCGCCGTCGGCGCAGTGGTAGTTGTCGTTGCCTTCGATGCTGCCGCCGGGCGGCAGCGGGACGGGCGAGGTGTCGCAGTCGGGGTCGTCGCCGCCGTTGACGAAGGCGCGGCGCGCGACGCTGGCGTCGGCCGTCAGGATCACCATCGACACGTCGATGCCGAGGCCGCTGCCCCAGCCGGACGTCTGCAGCGCGTTCATGATCGTCGTGGACTCGCTGTCGACGGCCGCGCCCGAGACGTCCTGGTAGATCGTCGAGCTGGCCGGGAAGCGGTAGGCGTTCGCGGCGCCCGCGCCGCCGGTTCCTGATCCGGCCGCGCCGCCGCGGCCGCCGGCTCCGCTGGCGCCGCCGGTTCCGCTCGCGCCGCCGCGGCCGGCTCCGCCCGCGCCGCCCCGGCCGGCCGCGCCGCCGGTTCCGCTCGCGCCGCCGCGGCCGCCCGCGCCGCCGCTGCTCGCGCCGCCCCGGCCCCCAACGCCACCTGCGTTCGCGCCGCCCCGACCGCCGGAGCCCGCCGCGCCGCCCGTGCCCGCGGCGCCGCCCGTGCCCGCGCCCGCGGCGCCGCCCGTGCCCGCGATGCCGGCCGCGCTGGTGCCCCCGGTTCCGCCGCGGCCTGCCGCGGCGCCGCCCTGGCTGCCCCCGACCCCGGCCGGGCCCGCGCCGCCCGCGCCGCCGTGCGCGGAGCCGCCGGACCCGCCAGAGCCCGGGATGCCGCTCTCCGAGCCTGCGCAGGCGCCTAGCGCTCCGCAGAGCGACAGGGCGGTCAACATCTGAAGTTGCCGGGAGACGAGCGCGAACGCGCGGGGCGAGCGATGGAACATGCGAGCACCTCCGGTGGGCCGCCAGATCGAGGCAGGCGATTCGGCGAGCGTCTCATCGTACACCCGCCGTGATCGCGCGCGCGGTGATAGTTGCCTCTCTGTTGCGCCGCGTCCCCCGCGTGGTCGAGGTTGGCGTGGAAATCCGAAAGCGAGCTCGTCCGTGTCGCGCGAGATGCGAGCGCCTGCCGGTAACGCCGGCTACCGGCGCGGCCCGCGCTGAAGCGATCACCGGAGAGGCGACGCGGACTTGCGGCGCCGGCGCGGGTCGTGGCGCGACCCCGGCCGCGCGCGCTGCAAATCTGGAAGCCCGTTTGTCGTTTGCAAATACATACAGACTAGTTTGCAAACGATCGCAACGCGCCCGTGCCAATCATTGTCCATTTGTTCATTGACAGTGAATGGGCCGCTGGAGTGTCATGCGCGGCGCTCGACGGTCGACAGGTCGCAAGAAAAATCAGAACGGAGGCCGACGGAATGAAGGTCGAGATACACTCCAGCCTGGAAAAGGTCGGCGTCGATCGCTGGAACCAGCTGATGGTGGCCTGCGGCGCGCCGGTCTTCTACTACTCGTCGTTCCTGACCGCCTTCGAGCGCCTGCCGCTGCACGCCGTTCGCGAAGCGTTCTACGTCGTCGGCGTGAGCGACGACGGCGCGCTGCAGTTCGGCTTCCCCGCCTTCCTGCTCGCCGACACGGATCCGATGCGCGTCCTGGCCACGCACTTCGCGGAACTGACGGGAAAACCCGTGATCTTGAGCCATGTCTGGCACTGCTACGACAGCTGGCTGCCGGCCCGCAGCCTCGACGAGGAGACCGTGCGGCCGGCGGTCGAGGCGTTCGAGGATCTCGCCGCGCAGCTCGGCGCGGCCGCCTACGGATTCGTCAACGTCGAGGGCGACAGCGATCTGGCCGTCGCGCTCGATCGCGCGGGCCTCGGCGGAAAGCCGATCGATCGTCGCTTCAACACCGACCTGCGCCGCTTCGCGGACTCCGACGCGTATTTTCAGCACCTCGGTCCCAGCGCGCGCTCGGCGGCCCACAAATGCCGCAATCGCGCGGCGCGCGCCGGGGTCTGGTCGCGCTTCGTCGACATTGCGAACGGTGACGTCGACGGTTTCATAAAGCTCGCGCGCGCCAATGCCGCCAAATACAACAATTCCGACTACTACCGCCCCGGTCTGTTCAACGAGTTCGTCGGCATGCTGGGCGCGCAGGCCAAGCTGCTCGAGATCCGCCAGGGCGACCGGCTGATCGGCGCCAGCGTCTGCCTGATGGACGCCAGGCGTTTTCATTTCTGGGCGTGCGGCTCCGACTACGACGCGATCCCGCGGGTCAGCCCGTTCTACCTGGCGTTCATGGCCATCCTGTCCGAGGCGTTCAGGCTCGGCGCGCCGATGCTGGAGGCGGGGCGGCGCAACGAGACCTTCAAGCTGCGCTACGGCTTCTCGCCGCACCCGGTGCAGGCCCACATCGCCAAGTTGAACGGGACGAACGGGACGGCGCCGTCGTGAAGGCGCTGGTCAAGGCCAGCGCCGCGCCCGGGCTGTGGCTCGAGGAGGTCCCCGATCCGCGGCCCGGGCCGGACGACGTCGTCGTCGAGGTGATGTGCGCCGGCATCTGCGGCACGGACGTGCACATCCGCAACTGGGACACCTGGGCGCGGGGCGCGGTCTCGCCGCCCACGATCATCGGCCACGAGTTCGTCGGCCGCGTCGTCGACGCCGGCGCGCACGCGCGCGCCACCGTGCCGCTGGGCGCGCTGGTCAGCGCGGAGGGCCACGTCGTCTGCGGCCGCTGCCCGCGCTGCGCCGCGAACGCGGGGCACCTGTGCGCCCGCGCGCAGGGGCTCGGCATCCAGCGCGACGGCGCGTTCGCGCAGTACGTGGCGGTGCCCGCCCGCAACGTCTGGCTGCACCGCGCCTCGCTGGATCCCGAGCACGCGGCGATCTTCGATCCGCTCGGCAACGCCGTTCACGCGGCGACGACGTTCTCGGTCGCCGGCGAGGATCTGCTGGTGACCGGCGCCGGTCCGGTCGGGCTGATGGCGGTGGCGGTCGCCCGCCGCATGGGCGCGCGGCGGATCGTCGTCACCGACGTCAGCGACTACCGGCTCGAGCTGGCGCGCGGGCTTGGCGCGGATCTCATCGTCAACCCACGCACGCGCTCGCTCGACGCCGCCCACCGCGACCTGGGCATCGCCGAGGGTTTCGGCGTCGGCTGGGAGATGTCGGGCGACGCGGTGGCGCTGGACCAGCTGATCCGCAGCATGTGCCACGGCGGCCGCGTCGTCGCTCTGGGTCTCCCGGGCGGCACCGGCGTGCAGGTCGACTGGGCGGCGGTCGTCCACAAGATGCTGACCGTGCAGGGCGTGTGCGGCCGGCAGATCTTCGACACCTGGCACGCGATGGCGGAGCTCGTCGACGACGGTCTGGACCTGTCGCCGATCATCACCCACCGGTTCGCCTTCGAGGATCACGAAGCTGCCTTCGAAACCGTCGCCTCCGGCCAGTGCGGGAAGGTCATCCTCGCCTGGTCGGGGCAACACCACGGGAGGGACACAGATGGACAGCAACGACATCCGGCGCGCGTCGCGTTCGGCTGACAATCGGGTCGCGGTCGTCACGGGCGGGGGCCAGGGCATCGGGCTCGCCGTCGCGAAGGCGCTCGCGCGCGACGGCGTGGCGGTGGCGATCGGCGACATCGACGAGCAGGCGGCCCGCGCGGCCGCCGAGGCGATCCGCGTCGGCGGCGGCCGCGCCATCAGCCGGCGCACCGACGTCACCGTGTCGGCCGACGCGCAGGCGTTGATCGCCGCCGCCGTCGGCGAATTCGGCCGCCTCGACTGCGCCGTCAACAACGCCGGCATCACGCTGCCGCCGATCCCGATGGCCGACATCGACGACACGACCTGGGATCGCCTGTTCGCGATCAACGTCGCGGGCGTGCGCCACTGCATGCGCGCCGAGATCGCCCACATGCTGCGCGCGGGCGGCGGCTCGATCGTCAACATGGGATCGACGCTGGGCCTGGTGGGCGCCCGCCACTCCGCCGCCTACGTCGCCAGCAAGCACGCCGTCGTCGGTCTGACCAAGGCGGCCGCCCTCGACTACGCGAAGGCGGGCATCCGCATCAACGTGGTCTGTCCGGGGCCCGTCCAGACCGCGATGATGTTCGTGCACCTGGCCTCGAACCCGAACCTGATCGAGGAGACGCGCGCCACGATGCCGTCCGGACGGTTCGTCGAGGCCGACGAGGCGGCGGCGGCGGTGGCCTGGCTCTGCTCGCCGGCCGCGAGCGGCCTGTACGGACACGCGCTGACCGTCGACGGCGGCTGGACGGCGGTCTAACGATGGCGTCCGCGGAGCTGGAAGCGGGCATCCCGCGCGCCGCGCTGACCCGCTTCGCGCGCGAGCTGGCCGGCGAGCTGATCCTCCCGGACGATCCGGGCTACGACGGCGCGCGCCGGGTCTGGAACGGGATGATCGATCGGCGCCCGCGCCTGATCGCGCGTCCGAGCGGCCCGGCCGGGGTGGCGGCCGTCATCCGGTTCGCGCGCGATCAGGGGCTGCGCCTGGCGGTGCGCGGCGGCGGACACAACGTCGCGGGCAGCGCCGTCTGCGACGGCGGCGTGGTCTGCGATCTGTCGGGGCTGCGCGGCGTCCATCTCGATCCGGCCCGCCGCGCGGCGCGCGTGCAGGGCGGCGCGACCTGGGCTGATCTGGACGGCGCCAGCCACACCATCGGCATGGCCACGACCGGCGGCATGGTCTCGACCACCGGCGTGGGAGGCCTGACCCTGGGGGGCGGCCTCGGCTGGCTGATGCGCGCCCACGGCCTGGCGTGCGATCAGGTGATCGGCGTCGATCTGGTGACCGCCGACGGCACGC
>DATBHU010000285.1:0-6453 GCA_036557265.1 Polyangia bacterium | reverse complement strand
GCCTCGCGATCCAGCGCGACGATGTCGGCGTAGAACTTGTAGAAGGCCGGGTCGACCTTGAGCAGCTCCATGATCGGATCGCGCGGCGTCCCGATCGAGCGCTTGCTGAGCAGGCGCCGGTAGAACGCCACCCGCTTGTCGGGATCCTTGAGCAGCGCCGCCACCTGCAGCTGGATCGGCGCGTAGGTCTTGACCAGCTTGTCCAGGATCGCGCGCGTGTCGTCGAAGCGGCACGACTTGAGGTCGATCATCGCGTGCAGCAGCATCACGTCGGGCGCCAGCGGCGTCTTCCCGAACGAGCGATCGAACTCCTCGAGGAAGGCGTTGGCGGCCTCGTATTCGCCCGCCTGGAACATCGACCACGACGCCTCGAACAGCGCGTCGGGCAGCCGCTCCGAATCCTCCGGCACGCGGAAGTAGAAGTAGTACGCGTCGTCGTACTTCTCCTGCTCGTGCGAGATGCGCCCGAGCGCCAGGTAGGCGAGGTCCTTGATGCCGTAGTAGCGCCCGTCGATGAAGAACGTGAAGCGGCTCTGATCGACCTGCTCGACGATCTCGCACATCGATCGCCGCGCCGACGCCAGGTGCCCCTGGCGGGCCTGGATCAGGCCCCGGAAATAAAGCGCGGCCGCGTAGAAGCGCGACTGCCGGTCGATGCCCGAGAACAGCGACTCCGCCCGGGCGGTGTCGTTCGCCTCGTACGCCACCTTGCCGGCCAGGTAGGTGTGCTCCCAGCCGCTGTCCTTGGGCAGCTCCCCGCCGCGCGCGGCGAGGTCGGCGTCGAAGTGATCGAGCACGGCCAGGATGGCAGCCTGCTCGCGCGTCTCCAGCGCGATGTCGACCAGGCCGCGGTAGGCGGGCGCGAACGCCGGCGACGTCGTGCCGCGCCCGAGCACGCGCAGCAGGTAGTGCTCGGCGGTCTTGTAGCCTCCCGCGCGGATCAGCGCGCGCGCCAGGGTCAGCTCGGCGGTCGCGTACTCGGGCGCGTAGTCGAACTTCGCGTACTGGGGCGATTCGACCAGCCGGAACAGCTTCACGCTGGCGACCTGGGCGTTGCCGGTCACCAGATCGTCCTCCGCCTCGGCCAGCTGGCTCTTGAGGCGCTCCAGCGTGGCCGGTTCCTTGTCGCCCGCCAGGATCCCCGCCTTCTCGAGATCGGCCAGATACTTGCCCATCGGATCGGGCGCCGGCGCCGCAGCGGCCGGGTCGGCCTTCTGCATCAGGAGCGCTAGAAAGAACCAGAGCATCACTTCTCCGATTCGACCTCGACCTCGATCTCCGGTTCGTACTCGGGCAAGTCGCCGTCGTCGTCGGCCGTGATGTCGATGGTGGTGGTCTTCCCGTCGGGGACGTTGATGACGAAGCTGTGCTCGATCTCGTAGCCCAGGCCTTCGTGCTCCTTCTCGCTCTTCTTGCCGGGCCGCACCTCCAGGCGCAGCGTCACGCTGTGCTGGCCCGGCTTGATGGGCCGCTCCGACACCTTGATCATCTCGTCGACCAGCGGCTTCTCGCCCGAATCCCAGATCGAGTTGCCGTCCAGGCGCACCTCCGCGCGCCGCATGATGAAGTCGGGCGCGCCCTTCCAGCGGATGCGCGCGCCCAGCTTCGACGCGTAGACGCCTTCCTCGACCAGCTCGGCGCGCGCCCGCGAGCGGAACAGCGCGTCCCGCAGCTTGTCGTACTCGGCGCGCAGGCGATTGATGTCCATGTTCGCGGCGGCCGGCGGTGCCGGTGGCGGCGCCTTGGCGGGCGCGGCCGCTTCCTCGCCCGCGGGGGCCGGCGCGGCGGCCAGCCGGGTGGCCGCCGGCACGCGCGCGGCCGCGAGCAGCGAAGTCAGCAGAACGATGGTCAGTTGCATCGTCACTCCTTCATCGGCAGAAAGAGGCTCGCTCCCAGCGTCGCCGAGATGTCGTTGACCACGAACGTCTCCGACAGCAGCTGCTGCCGGAACACGTGGTCGCGCAGATCGAAGCGGATCGCGAACGCGCGGCCCAGGAAGAACTTCAGCCCGAAGCCGCCGTTGCCGGCGATGCCGCTCGACACCGCCGAATCGACCACGCCGCCGCCGGCCGCCAGGTAGAAGTCGAAGTGCGTGATGGCGCCGCCGAAGCGCATCTTCGCGTGCGCCAGCGAGTAGACCAGATCCGCGTCGAACATCAGCTGGCGGCGCGGCTTGCCCTCCAGCACGGCGAACGTGCGCTCCAGCTCGGGACCGCCGTGCGAGCTCAGCCGCGTCACCGCCGCCGTCGCCTCCACCGCGAAGTCCTCGGTCATGTGATACCCGTACGAGAAGCCGAAGATCCCGGTCATCGGCACCGCGCGCAGGCCCGGCACCTTCGACACGTACGGGATGTCGCCCAGGTGCGTGGTGTACGTCCCGTCGAACGTGTCCGACTCGTAGTAGCCGAAGCGGAGCGACAGCTCGTGGCGGTTGGTCTGCTGGAACAGGCGCTCGCGGCTGGTGCGCTGCTTCCGCTTGGCGAACAGGTCGGCCCTGACGTCCTCGTCGATGCAGGCATCTCCACCCGATTGGCCGGGCTTGGCGGCGTCCGCCTTCGCGGCGGACTCCTCGGCGTCGTCGTCATCGGCGTCGGCGGCGCGCGCGCCCGCGCCGGCCGACAGCAGGGCCGCCGCCACCAGCGCCGCCGCGGTGACCGCGCCGCTCCTCAGCCGAGCCAAAAGCTGATGCCTCCCAGGATGGTCAGGTTGTTCGTGCTGCGGCCGCGCCCCAGCACCTCCTGCGGGATCAGGAAGTCGCGCACGTCCAGGCGGAACGTCACGAAGCGCGAGAAGTAGAGCTTGAGGCCCAGCCCCGCCTCCCAGGTGAGGCCGAGCACCGATTCGTGGAACGTCCGCCCGGCCCCCGCCACCGCGAAGATGTCGCCGTGGACGATGGTCGCCTCCGTGAACTTGAACTTGGCGTGGATGGGCGACCAGAGCAGCGAGGCGATCCCCTGGAACGCCGCGCTCGGCGTGAAGTGCCGCTCCTGATCGAACGCGTTGAACGGCTCCTCGAGCCGGAACTTGATCGGGTTGCGCGTGACCAGCAGCTCCAACCCGAAGTCCTCGGACGGGTAGAACGCGACGGCGCCTCCGTAGCTGTACGTGGACGACAGCGCGTCGGACGCGTAGTAGCCGCCCACCGCGGCGATCTCGAAGCGATGCTTCTTGAGGAAGTCGCGCCGCTGCACGCCCTTGCGCTTGCCGTCCGCGGTCTCGCCTTCCAGGCAGGCGAGGGCGTGGAGGTTGTTCTCCGGCTCCGCCTCCTCTTGCCCCTCGGCGGCACCTTCTTCGTTCCCCTGGCCGCTCGACTCGGGCTCGCTGCTCGTCGCCTCGTCGCTGTCGCTCTCCGACGGCGACGGCTTCGTCGACTCCGCGGGCGGCTTCTTGCCTTGCTCGTCGCTGTCGGTGGCGGCGCCCGCCGCCGCGTCGCCGCCGCTGCGTTCGTCGAATGGATTGTCCGGGGGCTTACTACCTCCGGGCGCCGCGAGCACCGTTGAACGACCGGTGAGCCCGAGGGCCAAGGCGAGGACCACCGTCGTCGCGCGCGGCACGGTGGAAAAATCGTAGCCCTAGCGCACCGCGCTTGGCAAGGCATGTCATAAACCGTGCCGCTCTTTTTTTGATGAAATTACCGTCGAGAAAACCGATCGTTCGAGATGCGGACAACGTCCGCGGTTTCCAGTTTGGGACCCACCTTGAACCGTCATGTAGCGCGATCTGGTTCCTCGCCGCACATCCTGCCGGTTGGATGTTGCTCGGCAATGGTTGCGCTCGTGGTTGCGCTCGCGCTGCATGGCTGTGGCGCAACCGGCCGCACGGTGTCGCCCGACGGCGGCGCCGGCCCGCAGAGCTGTCTCGGGTCACAGGCCTGTGACGGGCTGGCCGTGCGCGACTGCCGCAACGGCGTGCTCGGCACCATGATCGCGGACTGCATGGAGGAGGGCGCCTGCAGCCGCGGGCGGTGCATGACCGTCGAGTGCGCGGCGGCCGATCGGGCGCGGAACAGCATCGAGGGGTGCGTCTTCTACACGGTCGAGGCCGACAACGCCGCCAGCGACACCGCCGCGCCGACCAGCTTCCTCGTCTCGAATCCCGGCCTCGAGCCGGCGACGGTGAAGCTGGAGCAGCTGGGGGCGGAGGGCGCCTGGACGTCGATGGCGGGTCAGCAGGCGACCGTCGCGCCCGCGGGCGCGGCGCGCCTGGCGATCGCGCGGCCGCCGGTGGTCCCGAGCGGCGTCAACCCCGCCGACGGTCTGCGCCTGGTGAGCGATCGGCCCGTGACCGTCGCGCAGATCGAGAGCGACGACACCGGCGAGAGCGCGCTCAGCTCGGGCGGAACGATGCTGTTGCCCACGCACGTGCTCGGCTCGCACTACCTGGTGACGGCCTACCCGCAGGTCGCCACGACGGCGGCGGTGTCGCCCGTCGGCGCGCCGGACGGCGCGGGGCGCCTGCTGATCGTCGGGACGCAGCCGCGCACGAACGTCACCCTGAAGCCGTCGGCGAGCGCCCCCATGCTGGTCACGGGCATGCCGCTGGCCGAGTCCTACAGCTTCGTGCTCGGCGACGGCGACGTGTTCCAGGCCTGGACCGGCGCCGAGCTCGAAGATCTGACCGGCACCGAGATCAGCTCCGACCAGCCGATCGCGGTGTTCTCGGGCAACATCGTCACCACCTACGGGAGGAGCGCGCCGGGCATTCACTCGCCCGACATGGCGCACGAGCAGATACCGCCGATCGCCTCCTGGAGCTTCGAGTACGTGGCGGCGTCGCTGCCGCCGCAGGACGGGACCTGCGACACCCTGCTCGGGCAGGCCGGCGCGTCGATCTGGCGGCTGCTGACGGGCGGCGATCAGGTGACCTTCGTCGACTTCTCCCTCCCCGACGGCGCGGGGCCGGTGCCGTCGTCGATGACGCTCGGCCCGGGCCAGGCGGCGGAGATCGTCGTCCCCGGCGACTTCTTCATCAGCGCCTCCGGGCCGTTGCTGGTCACGCAGGGGATGGACTGCGAGGCGAGCCTGTCGCTCGCCATCTCGGCGGATCAGATGTTGAACGACCTGACGTTCGCGACGCTGCCGAACTTCGACGAGATGGTGGCGGTCGCGCGCAAACAGGGCGAGGAGGTGATGCTCGACGGGACGTCGCTGCCCGTCTCGATGTTCTCGCCGGCCGGCAACGGCTACGAGGTCGCGCGGCTACGCCTGCCGTGCACCACCAGCGAGCGCGTCTGCCCCCACCGGCTGCAGGGAAAATTCGGAATGACGATGCGCGGGATGGACGTGCTGGCGAGCTACGCGCTGACCGCGCCCGCGTGGTACGGCTGCCATGACTCGATCGATTTGACGTGCGTTCAGTAACGGCCAGGCCTTCCTCCGCCCGGCCCGATTTCACCTTCCTCCGCCCGGCCCGATTTCACCTTCGAGCGATCGATCGGTTCAAACGACCGATCGCCGGATCCCCGGTCGCACGCGAGCGCCGTTACGCGCGTGCGCCCGTCTCGCTTCGACCGAGCGCCGCGGGCCGCGCGTGGGCTTTTTCCGGCGCGAGGGCTGCCGCTTCGAAAGTGAAATGCAGCCCTCGCGCCGGAAAAGGCTCGTAAGCGGACGCGAGGCGCGGTCGGGACGCGAGGATCGCCGCGCGCGCGTGCATGGTTTCGGTCGCGATCTCGCTAGTCGAAACTGGGTGCCAGGTCCGGGTGCCAGGCCCTAGCTGCGGAGGGTGACGAGCACAGCCCGCAGCTGCTCGTCACCGAAGCCGTCGCGGCGGCGGATGTCGAGATAGAGCAGGGCGCCCGCGATCAGGGGCAGCGGCATCACGGCCAGCGTCAGCAGATCGCCCACCAGGCTGGTCAGGAAGATCGCCCGGTCGGGGACGATCAGGTCCGCGATCCAGCGCGCCGCCCAGGTGAGCGCCGCGAAAAGGCCCATCAGCAGCGCGACGCGCAGCCAGTCGGCGCCCACCAGCTCGACGCTGCGGCGGAGCGCCGCCGCGCCGCCCAGCCCTTCGATGACGGCGATCTGCGCCACCAGCGCGAAGCAGGACGCGACCACCAGCCCGGGGATCACCCAGAGCGACAGGCCGAGCGCGATCAGCCCGGCGGCCGGCACCACCGCGCCCAGCAGCCCGCCCAGCCGCCCGACCAGCAACATCCAGGATTCGATCCAGCCCGCCTGGCCGCTCTCCAGGCGATCGGCGACGGCGATCGTCAGCGCGCCGCCCACCAACGGCACGACGGTGGCGAACGTGAGCGCGGAGACCAGCGCGGCCAGCAGCCCCAGCATCCAGAGCGTGAACCGGCTCGGGCCGCCGTCCGCGATGCGCCCGGCCTGCCGTCTCAAGTCGTCGAGGCGGCCCTGGTTCTCGCGCTGGAGGCGCGCGATCGTCTCGGCGTCGGCGTTGTGGGCGTAGGCGTCGCCGAGCGCCTTCGCGGACGCCTCCTCGGCGCGGGCC
>DATBHU010000284.1:0-25198 GCA_036557265.1 Polyangia bacterium | reverse complement strand
TCGCCGCCGGCATCGACAAGGCGGACGGCTTCTCGCTGAACGTGTCGAACTACCAGTGGACGGCCGACCTGCTGAAGTTCGGGCACGACATCTCGGCGCGCGTCGGCGGCAAACACTTCATCATCGACACCGGGCGCAACGGCAACGGCCCGCCCACGGGCTTCGACAAGAAGGACGAGCGCAACTGGTGCAACCCCGACGGCCGCGCGCTCGGCACGCCCCCGACCACCAACACCGGCGATCCGCTGTGCGACGCGTTCTACTGGCTCAAGCCCCCGGGCGAGTCCGACGGCACCTGCAACAAGGGCCCGGCGGCGGGCGTCTGGTGGCCGCAGAAGGCGCTGGAGATGGCCCGCAACGCCAAGTGGTGACCGCCGCGCGCGGCCTCCGGCCCGGTTTCGGAGGCCGGCGCACTTGACCGTGCCTGCGCGCGGCGGCAACTTGGATGCCCGAAGGGTGCGGCGTTCGCCGCAGGTCACCGGCTGGTCGGGCCGCCAGCCGAGGAGGCTTGCACCCGTTGTCCGACGCCCGCGAAGATCCGCCGCCGCCGCCCGAGCGGCCTGACCCGTCTGACCCACATCGCGCGTGGTCCGCGGCGCGCGCGGCCGCGCGGCGCCTGCTGTCGCCGGTCGAGCGCTTCCTGTCGATCGAAGCGTCCAGCGGCATCCTGCTGCTCGCGGCCACGCTGGCGGCGCTCGCGTGGGCGAACTCGCGCTGGCGCGGCGCCTACGCCCGCCTGCTGCACGCGCCCGTCCCGCTCCGCGTCGGCCGTCTGGCGTTCGAGCGCGACGTCCAGTTCTGGATCAACGACGGGCTGATGGTCGTGTTCTTCTTCGTCGTCGGGCTGGAGATCAAGCGCGAGCTGCGGACGGGCGAGCTCCGCGACTGGCGCCGGGCCGCTCTCCCCGCGCTCGCCGCGCTCGGCGGGATGCTGGTCCCGGCCGGCCTCTACCTGCTCGTCAACGTGGGGACGCCCGCCGCGCGCGGCTGGGGCGTCCCGACGGCGACGGACATCGCGTTCGCCGTCGGGATCCTCGCGCTGCTGGGGCGGCGCGTGCCGCCCGCGTTGCGCGTGATGCTGCTCGCCCTGGCGGTGATCGACGATCTCGGGGCGATCGTCGTGATCGCGGTCTTCTACTCGTCGGGGATCAGCCTCGCCGGGTTGGCCTTCGGGACCGGTGGCCTCGTCATCATCCTGCTGTTGCGGAGGCTCGGTCTGCGTTCGCCCTGGGCGTACCTGCCGCCCGCCGTCTTGCTCTGGGCGGGGACGTACGCGAGCGGCGTCCACCCGACGATCGCCGGGGTCGTGCTCGGGATCTGCACGCCGGTCGCGGGCCGGGCGGACCAGCAAGCGCCGTCACCCGCCGATCGCCTGCTGCGCGCCCTCCACGGCCCGGTGGCGTTCGCGATCATGCCGGCGTTCGCGCTGGCCAACGCCGGCGTCGACTTCAGCGGCGTGGAGCTCGGACGCGGCGGCGCGGCGGCGCTCGCCGGCGTGATCGTCGGGCTCGCCGCGGGCAAGCCGATCGGCATCCTGGCCGCGTCGTGGCTCGCGGTGCGCTCCGGCGTGGCGGCGCTGCCGTCGGGCGTCCGGTGGTCGGGCGTGCTGGTCGTCGGGCTGGTCGCCGGCATCGGCTTCACGATGGCCCTCTTCATCGCGACCCTGGCGTTTCCGGCGGGACCGCTGCTCGGCGTCGCCAAGCTGGGCATCCTGCTCGCCTCGGGGATCGCGGCCGTGATCGGCGTGACCGCCGGCCGCTGCTTGCTGCCTCAGCCGTAGCGGAGGCGGTCCAGATCGTCACCGAGATCGATCTCCTCGACGACGTCGACGACCAGATCCTTGAAGGCCTCCGCGGGCAGCCCCAGCGCCGCGCCCACCGCGCGCAGGTGCGCGTCCTCGGCGAAGTCGATCTCGCCGTCGGCGGCGTGCACCGTGGCGATCAGCTCCAGCAGCCGCTTCTTCAGCTCGGGCGGATCGCCGGCGAACGCCTGGGTGGCGGCGCTGCGATCGAAGCCCTTGGCGTCGAACTCGTCGATGTGGAACGCCAGATCCATCGGCAACGCCGGCACCTCCAGGATGCCGCAGAGCAGGCTCTTGACCGCGTCCTTCTCGTCGCCGTGCAGCCGGTTGTCGGCGTGGGCCGCCTCCATCAACAGGTCGGCGACGAGCGGCAGTCGATCCTTCATCGTCATGGCGTCTCGCCGTTCTCCGCCGCTGCGGCCGCCCTGTCAAGCGCGCCCGGGCTACTCGCGAAAGCTGGCGAGCAGATCCGCGAAGCGATCCGGCTGCCGCGTCATCACGAACAGGTTGACGATGAACGGGTCGCCGCCCGCCGGCGCCACGGAATAGGACGCCAGCTCCATGCGCGTCTGCCCGGCGATCGACACGCTCAGCCGGCCGACGTGGCGGTGATCGTCCCAGCTGATCTCCTTGTTCAGCCAGCGCAGGTCGGACTTGCCGACCACTGAACCGGCGACGCCGCGCTGAACGCCATCGAGGTGCTCGGACAGCTTTTCGCGCGAGCCGCCCATGCCGTACATCACGGAGACCACCAGCGCCGACTGGCTGGCGGGCTCCTGAAAACCGTAGTTGATCGCGTCGGGATCGCGGCCGTCGCTCATCGCCGCGGCGACCTCGGGCGCGTCGCGGAAGCCGGCGCCCGGGTGCAGCAGCGAGAAGCCGAGCGTCGGGTGGCGCAGGCGCCGCTGCCCGCCCGCCTCCACAACGACCAGCGGCGCGCGATCCGCGGAGGACAGCGCCCGCACGCGGTGCGCGCCCGGCCCGCGAGGCAGCACCGTCAGCACGGCGAACAGACCGCCGAGCAGCGCGACGAAACCCGCCACCAGGCCGATCGCCGCCCGCCGGCGCCCGGTTTGACGGAGCCAGCTCGCCGCGAACACCACCGCTGCGGTGAAGACCGACAGCCGCCCCACCCCTTCCCCGAACTTGGTGGCGTTCGACTCGGGGCGCTGCAACACGGCGAACGCCGCGGCGCCGATCGCGACCGCCACGCCGAACGCCAGCGCGGCGTGCAACAGCGAGCGCTTCCAGGACCATGAAGGCGACAAGGTGGTCGGCATTACTACCCACAGATGACGTGTGCTCAAGTTCACCGTCGCAGGCGGCGATGAAGAAACCCATGTCGAGAGCGATCATGGCCGCGCTGCTGCTCGCGATCCCGGTTCTCACCTCGTGGATCCTGGGCCAGCGTGTCGGCCATCCCGTCACGTCCCGCTCCCGGACCCGGTCCACTCGCCGACGCTGAGCGAGCAGCGACGTCAAACCGCTGACGCGCGCCTGTGCGAGGCCAAAAGCCCCTGGCACGTGCCCGGGTTGTGAATTAACGTCGGTGCCGCATGGACCAGGCGCCGAATCAGAGTTCGCCGGACAGCAGCGCGCCCGCGCACGGCGCGGCGGCGAGCGGCCTGTCTCCCGCCGTGTCCACCTGGGACGCCTACTACAAGGAAGCCTCGCGCCGGCGGCGGGCGGCGGGCGGCGACCGCCACCTCCGCGTCGAGAAGCGCCGGCGCCAGTGGCGCGAACGCATCGGCTTCGGCCTGTCGGCGGTGCTCGTCGGCGCGCTGACGTTGATTTTCTATCTCGTGCTGCGCTCGCGCTAGCGCGCGCGCCCGCTCCGGGCCGCCAGGGCCTCGGCCAGCGCGTGGAACGCGGCCGCCCGGTGCGACAGCCGGTTCTTCTCGTCGAGCGGCAGCTCTGCCATCGTCCGCCCCAGCGCGGGGACCAGGAACAGCGGGTCGTAGCCGAAGCCGAGGTCGCCCCGCGGCTGCTCGAGGATCTCGCCCGCGCAGTCACCGCTGCGCAGCAGCTCGACGCCCGCCGCCGGATCGACGAACACGGCGACGCAGCGAAAGCGCGCGCCGCGGCCCGAGGCGGGCACGCCGCTCAGCGCGTCGAGCAGCTTGGCGTTGTTGCGCGCGTCATCGGAAGGGAGGCCCGCATAGCGCGCCGAGTAGACGCCCGGCGCGCCCGCCAGCGCGTCGACCTCCAGCCCGGAGTCGTCGGCGATCGCCGGCAGGCCGGTCGCCGCGGCGGCCTGACGCGCCTTGGCCAGCGCGTTGGCCTCGAAGGTGTCGCCGTCCTCGCGCAGCTCGCAGGCCGGCGCGATCTCGTCCACCGTGCAGAGGTCGAAGCCGAGCCCCCCGAGCAGCGGGACGATCTCGCGCAGCTTGCCGCGGTTGCGGCTCGCCAGCACGACCTTCAAGCGCGGGCCCGCTCCAGCGCGTCCTGCTGGCGGGCGAACAACGTCTGCATCGCCTGCGACGCCAGCGCCACCAGCGCCGCGTACTGATCGGCCGAGAACGCGCCCTTCTCGGCCGTCGCCTGGACCTCGACGAAGCGGCCGTCGCCGGTCATCACGAAGTTGCAGTCGACCTCGGCCTGCGAGTCCTCCACGTACGGGAGATCGACGCGCGCCTCGCCGTCGATGATGCCGGTGGAGATCGCGGCGATCGCCAGGCGGAGCGGGTCGGCCGTGACCTTGCCCGCCCGCGCCAGGCGCCGCACCGCCAGCGCCAGCGCGACCCACCCGCCGGTGATGGCCGCCGTGCGCGTGCCGCCGTCGGCCTGGATGACGTCGCAGTCGACGGTGATCTGGCGCGGGCCGAGCGCGCGCATGTCGACGGCGGCGCGCAGCGACCGGCCGATCAGGCGCTGGATCTCCTGGCCGCGGCCGCCCGGCGCGCGTCCCGAGCGCGTGTGCGTCGAGCGCGGCAGCATCGCGTATTCGGCGGTCACCCAGCCCTTGCCCTTGCCTTCCAGAAATGCGGGGACCTTCTCTTCCACCGAGGCCGTGCAGATCACGTGCGTGTCGCCGAACGCGACCAGCGCCGATCCCTCGGCGTAGCGGTTGAAGTCGGGGGTGATCACGATGGGGCGCAGCTCGTCTGGCTTCCGACCGTCGGGGCGCATGGGGGATACATATATCAGCGGCGGCTCGATCGGGGCGAATCGCTTACGAACGCCCACATGTCGCCTGGCGTTCGCCGCGGCCTTCGCGCGCGCCCGTCCTGGCGTGAAAACTCTAGGAATATGGGGATTGCGCAGGCATGCTTACTTGAGGAATTATTCCCATCCGCTCGTTGAGGCGCGACCCGACCTTGAGCAAGATGATCCCTGCGGACGCCCGGGCCGGTACCACGCTCGGCAAGTACAAGCTGCACGAGATCGTGGGCCGCGGCGGCATGGGCGTCGTCTACCGCGCCGAGCACGTCTATATCGGTAAGGAAGTTGCCGTGAAGATCCTCCACGAGGGTTACGGCGGCCGCGACGAATCGATCAAGCGGTTCCTGCGCGAGGCGCGCGCGGCGAGCCTGATCAACCACCCGAACATCGTGGACGTCACCGACTTCGGCAAGTCGCACGACGGCACGGTGTTCTTCGTGATGGAGCTCTTGCACGGCGAACCGCTGGACGCGGTGCTGTCGCGCGACCGCCGCCTCGATCTTTTGCGGGCGATCACCATCGTCAACCAGGCGGCGGGGGCGCTCGGCTCGGCGCACGCGAAGGGGATCGTCCACCGCGATCTCAAGCCCGAGAACATCATGCTGACCCCGCGCGAGGGCCGGCGCGAGCTGATCCGGCAGATCACCGACGAGCGCGGGCTGCACACCGTCAGCGAGCGCGAGAAGGCGTTCGACTTCGTTAAGATCCTTGACTTCGGTGTCGCCAAGGTCCGCGAGCCCGACGCCAGCGAGGGGCGCGTCACCCAGCAGGGGGTGGTGTTCGGAACGCCCGAGTACATGGCGCCCGAGACCGCGCGCATCGGCGTCTCCGATCCGCGCACCGACATCTACGCGCTGGGCGTCATCTTCTACGAGATGCTGACGGGGACGGTGCCGTTCGCGGGCGAGACCGCCGTCGACGTGATGCTGAAGGTGGTGTCCGAGCCGGTGGTGCCGCCGCGGACACGCGCGCCCGGCATCGAGATCACCGGCGAGGCGGAGCAGCTGATCATGAAGGCGCTCGCCAAGGATCCGCGGCAGCGGCAGCAGTCGATGGAGGAGCTGTTCGACGAGCTGCAGCGCTGCTACGGCTCGGTCCGCTACCGGCGTTCGCTGGACGTGCGCTCGGCGCCCGAAGGGCCGATCCCGTTGCAGCGGGTGAAGCGCCCGGGGTCGGGACCGTTCTCCGAGCCGATCGCGCGCGTGACGCCGCCCGAGTTCCGCACCGAGGGCATCGGCTTCGGCAGCCCGAGCGGGCCGATCCTGCTCACGCGGCGCAAGGAGCGGCGCAAGACGCTGCCGATGGAGCTTCCCGCGGGCGCGAGCACACCGGTGCCTGCGCCCGCGCCGCTGCCGATCCCGACATCAAAAGCGGATATCACCACCGACGGGATCGAAGATCCCGAGTGGACAGACCTGGACGCCGACGCCCCCGACGGCACCGGCGGCTAGTGCCCCGGATCTTTGGTTAGTCGACAAAGTCACGGCACGCGGTGCGCGACGAGGGCCCGCGTTGCGAATCGGGCGATTGATTCGAGGATCTCGTCGGCATTCTTCGTCCACTTGAAAGGCTTCGGCTCGTCGTTGTGGGCGGCGAGGTACTCCTCGATCGCGGTACGTAGCTGAGCTGTGCTTGTGTGAGAGCCGCGACGAAGCGCGTGCTCGGTCAGAAGGCCGAAGAAACGCTCGACGAGATTCAGCCAGGAAGCGTGCGTCGGCGTGAAGTGAAAATGAAAGCGCGGGTTCTGCGCCAGCCATCGCTTGACGGTTGGGGCCTTATGAGCGCTGAGATTATCGATGACCACGTGGACTTCGAGCTCGGCCGGCACCGACTTCTCGACCTCGCGAAGGAATGCCCTCAGATCCTTAGCCCGGTGTTGTTGGTAGCACTTGCCGATCACCTTGCCGGTGGCGACGTCGAGCGCAGCAAACAGGTCCGTCGTCCCATGCCGGACGTAATCGGGGGTGCGGCGCTCGGGCCGTCCGAGATCCATCGGGAGAATTGGCTGAGCGCGCTCAAGCGCCTGGATCTGGGACTTCTCATCGATGCACAACACAACGGCGTTGTCAGGAGGGCTCATGTAGAGCCCGACGATGTCGCGGACTTTCTCGACGAGAAGAGGGTCTTGCGAAAGCCGCACCGTTTCGGTCCGATGGGGCTGAAGCCCGAACGCCCGCCAGATCCGACTGATCGACGAGTGGCTAATCCCGACGTTCTTCGCCATCAAGCGCGTACTCCAGTGCGTACGACCTCGCGGCGTCGACTCCAGCGTCTTCGTCACTACGGCCTCTATCGCGTCGTCCGTAATCTTGCGTTCCGCGCCCGGTCGCGGCTCGTCGTACAAGCCGTCGAGACGATCAGCGATGAACCTCGATCGCCACTTGGCCACGGTTCCCCGACCCGCACGAAGCTCTCGCCCTACATCCGTGTTCGACTTTTCCGAGTCGGCGCAGCGCAAAATGATCTTGGCTCGGAAAGCCAGATTCCGCGCACTCCGCGGTCTCGCAGCGAGGCGCTCCAGGGCTGCACGCTCATCAAGAGTCAGCGTAAGGATCCCAATCTTCGGTCGTCCGGTGCGTGCCATCCCTCGCTTAGATCATGCCCGCACCAGTTTGTCGATCATTCACTGATACGGGGCACTAGCTCCGCTGCGATCCCCTCTCCCTCTGGGAGAGGGTTAGGGTGAGGGTCCGGCCAGGGTGAGGGTTCGCTCCGCTCAAAACAGCGTGTAGAGGAACGGCGCGACGTACGCCAGGCCGCCCGTCGCCGCCAGCAGCACCGCGGCCAGCAGCAGCACGAGAACCAGCGGCACCAGGAAGAAGCGGCGGCGATGGGCGAAGTGGCGGAGCAGCGCCGCCAGCGTCACGGCGCGCGATCCGAGCCGCCGGAGAAGACCGCGCCGGGCGCTCACGTCGCGCTCCGTTCGATCAGCGTGTCGCCGACGACGAGCGCGTCCACCGGATGCTGCAGGAAGAAGGCGAGCGCCTCCACGGGCCCGGCCACGATCGGCTCGCCCGCGCCGTTCAGCGAGGTGTTGAGCACCACCGGGATGCCGGTCTCGCGCTCGACGGCGGCGAGGATCGGCGCCAGCTCGGGAGCCGAGGGCGCGGTGACGGTCTGGACCCGCGCCGTACCGTCGACGTGCACCACCGCGGGCAGCGCCGCCGCGCGCGCCGGCTCGGTCCGGCAGACGGTGGTCATGAACGGCGTCATGTCGTTGGGCGCGCCGGCGAAGAAGGCGGGCGCCGCGGCGGCGCTGATCGCCGGGGCGAACGGGCGAAACGGCTCGCGCTGCTTGATGACGCGGTTCAGGCGCTCGCGGCTCTCCGCCCGGGTGGCGTCGGCCAGCAGCGATCGCTGCCCGAGCGCGCGCGGACCGAACTCGAAGCGCCCGCGGCAGAGCGCCACCACCTTGCCGGCGGCGATGCGCGCCGCGGCCGCGGCGTCCGGATCGGGGACCGACAGCGGCGTCAGCCCGAGCGCGCGCGCCAGATCGACGGCCGCCCCGGTGTCGAACGGCTCGCCCAGGGCGGCGCTCGCCAGCGGGGCGGGCCGGGGATCGCCGAGATCGCGCGCACCGAGCAGCGCGGCGCCGAGGGCTCCGCCCGCGTCGCCCGCCGCCGGCGGCACGAACACGCGCTCGAAGCCCGCCTCGCGCGCCAGCCGACCGTTGGCGAGCGCGTTCAGCGCCACGCCGCCGGCCAGGCAGAGCGCGGTGGCGCCGGTCCGTTCGCGCGCGGCGCGCGCCAGACCCAGGAGCGCCTCTTCGGTCGCCGTCTGCAGCGACGCCGCGATATCGGCGCAGCGGCGATCGTCTGAGTTGGCTTCGCGGGCGTTCGCTTCGAGGTCGAAGGGCCGCCCCGGCGGCCGGCGCGGGCCGAGCAGCTTTTCCAGCGCCGGCGAGAAGCCGACGTCGCGATCGGTGCCGTGGGCGAAGAAGCGCGGCTCCAGCGTGAACGACCCGTCGGGCTCGAGGCGCAGGACGCGGGCGAGCTCGTCGCGAAAGCGCGGCCGGCCGTGCGCTGCGAGCCCCATCACCTTGTACTCCCCCTCGTTCACCTCGAAGCCGAGGTAGGCCGTGAACGCCGCGTAGAGCAGGCCGAGCGAGTGAGGGAAGTCGATGGCGCCGAGGCAACGCAGCGCCGCGCCCTCCCCCCGCCACAGCGCCGTGGTCGCCGCCTCGCCGACGCCGTCGACGGTCAGCACGGCGGCGTCGGGGTACGGGCTGCAGAGAAACGCGCAGGCGGCGTGGCTCTCGTGGTGCTCGACGAAGCGGACGACTCGACGCTCGACACCCAGCATGTCCGCGATCTGATCCAGCACCCACAGCTTCGACCCGAGCTGCCCGCCCAGCGCGGGCGAGAACTGGCGGAAGCTGCGCGGATATTCGCGCATCAGCGACACCACCACCCGCTCCAGCTTGGCGTACGGGTTCTCGTAGAAGACGACGGCGTCCAGCTCGGCGGCGGCGAGCTTGCCGAGCGCCAGGCAGGCGTGCGCCGCCCGCCGCGGCAGCGCCGGATCGTTCTTGAGCCGCGAGAAGCGCTCCTCCTGCATGGCCGCGACGATGCGGCCGTCGACGACCAGCGCGGCCGCCGCGTCGTGATAGTGGGCGGAGATGCCGAGCACCGCCGCCACGGTCAGCTCCCGCCGCCCGCGCTGGCGTCCCGGGCGCCCGCGCCCGCGTCGAGCCAGCGCCGGCGCTCGCGCAGCAGCGGCCGCAGCGCCAGCAGCAGCGGGGCGAGCGCGACGTAGAGGACGCTCATCGCCGCCGCGTAGGCGAGCCCCGCCAGGGCGCGGCCCGCCCGCCGCCAGCTTCGCCACGCCTCCCACGCGGCGGCGGCGCGCAGGGCCCGCCGCGCGGCCGCCTCGCCGCCCGCCACCTCGCGCAGCAGCGTGCCGGTGTACTGCTCGTGCCGCCGCTCGTCGACCAGCACCGCGTCGAACAGCGCCCGCATCCGATCGTCACCCGCGCGCCCGAAATGATCGCTGTAGCTGTCGAACTGGCGGCGACCGCGCTCCTCGCCCCGGTGAACGAAGGCGAGGAAGCCGACCTCGCCCCGCCGTTCGAACAGATCCTCGGCGTCGGGCCGGACGAAACCGAGGGGCGGCAACCCCGCCTTTCCCCGCAGCTCCGCCGAGCGCAGCGAGAACAGCTTGGCGTGGCGGGCCTCGTCGAGCGCGTGGCGCAGGTAGAGGGCGCGCCGCGCCGGCGACGGCGTCAGCTGCGCGGCGACGATCAGGTCGACGCGGCTGGCCGCCTCGGCGTGCGCGAACGAGAACAGCAGGCGCGCCGCCCGGCGCGGCGACCGCCAGACGATCCAGTTCGTCACGCGGGCGACGAACGGACGCAGCGTCAGGACCCGCCCGCTCATTCGCAGATCTGCGTCCCGGGCCAGTCGACGCACGCGCCCTGGGCGCAGGGGCGGCCCGGGCCGCACAGCGCGTGGCACCGGTTGAGCACGCCGGCGTTCACGGATCCGCGCGGGCAATCGGGCGGGCTGGCGGGATCGCCGCGCGCGCACTCGACCAGCTTCTCGCAGTCGTCGCCGTAGGTCTGCGCGCACTGCGCCTCCACGCCGGCCCGCAGCTGCCAGCCCGGATCGCCCAGCTGCTTGGTCTCCTTCAGGCAGGCGAGCAGCTTGGTGTCGAGCGGCGTCGGCCCGTGCGGATCGTCGGCGGCCGGCGGCCGCCCCGGCCGGAACGCCAGGCCACGCTTGCTGTCCACCTCGAGGCGCTGGACCCGATCGCTCCAGGCGAAGTCGGCGGTCAGCTTGTCCTTGCCCGCCTCGAACGGCGCCAGGAACAGCATCCCGCGCGGCATCGTCAGCGTCATCGCCTCGCCCCGCCCGCCCTCGATCAACTTGATCCCGCGCGGCACGACCGCTGACTTGCGCCCGACGTAACAGTAGATGCGCAGCCACTCCGCCGCCTCGGTGGCGGTGCAGCCGGCCTTGTCGGCACCGCCGATCCGCGCCCGTGTGAACAGCGCGTCGCGCAGGCGCGTCCGCCCGGCCGGCAGCGCGCCGGTCGGGTACGCGGGCGGCGGCTCGGCCAGCTTGGCGGCGAGCGCGCGCGCGACCGCGTCGTGCCCCTTGGCCGTCATGTGGAGGTCGTGGTTCAGGAAGGCGCCGGGCTCGGCGGCGGCGAGCGCCGCCGTCGCGTCCAGCGCCGACACGCCGATCTCCTCGCTCGCGCGCGTCAGGTCGTCGATCAGCACCGCCGCCGCGGACAGGTCCTGGGGTTTGGCGCCGTACTTCGCCCACTCCGTGTCCGACACCATGACGTCGAGCGGAAGCACTGCGAGGACCAGGCGCGCCCCGCTCGCCACGCACAGCGCCTTCACCTTCTCGACGTGGGGCAAGAGCGGCGAGCTGTGTCGGAGCAGGCGGGCCGGCGTGGCGTCGAGCCGGCGCAGCTTCGCGACCTCCGTGTCCCAGTCACCGAGCAGGCCCAGCGCCTCGGCGGCCTTGTCCCGCTTGTCGGGATCCTCGACCTGCTTGAGCGCCTTCTCGAGCTCGCGCCGATACTCGCCGCCGCGCTTGATCATCTCGGCGGTCACCGCCACCGCCCGCGCGCTCTCGCCCTCGTCGATCTCGACGATGTCGCCCACCGTCGAGCGCGCCGACTGCAGCCGCACCTGTTCGAACTCGCCTTCTTCCAGCAGACCGTCGAGGCCCTTGCGCTCCTCGCGCAGATTGACGTCCGCGCGGTTCGCCTGCGACTCGATCTCGTTCTCCAGCTTGTACGTCGCCGCGACGGCCTCGCTCCGCTCGGCCTCCTGCTTGCGGATCGCGTCGTGCAGCGCCGCCCGCGCCTGCGCGCGCGCGCTGCCCGCCCCCTTCCCCGCCCCGACCAGATCGGTCCACGTCCCCTCGGACCTGAAACCGAGCGCGGCGCCCTCGATGAAGGCCTCCGACGAACCGGCGCGCTCGTGACCCAGCTTGCGCAGCGCGAACACCAGGTGCGACTGCCCGTACAGCAGCGCGCGCCCCGGGAACCCGCGCGGCGGCGGCGCGGCGTCCGCGCTCTCCTTGCGCACCGCCCAGCCGTCCCACACGACGTGCCGCTCGCGGTTGGGGCGGTTGGCCTCGAACAGGTCGTTGGCCATGTTCACCACGTAGACGACCGTGGCGGGCCGGCGGCGCGCCAGCAGCTCCTCGACCACCGCGTCGTACTCGCCGGGGCCGTAGGTCGGGACGCCGGCGTTGACGACGGGGCGTCCGGTCAGCTGGCCCAGCCGGGCCGCGAACGCCGCGTCCTCCTCGACGCCGAGGCCGAAGGTCTGCGAATCGCCCACCAGCAAGATCTCGTTGCCGCCGGGCCGCGGCAGCTCGCCGCCGCGCGTGCCGTCGCGGTTGATGCGGACGTGCGTGACCGGGTTGCCGCCGAACGCGATGCGCTCGCGCGCGCCGGGGCGCAGGCGGACGCCGAGGCGCGCGTCGGCGACGTAGAAGTTCACGTGCGGGAACGCGCCGCGATCGCGCAGCCAGAACGCGCCTTCGGCGATCGCCGCGCCGACGATCAACCCGGCCGCCACCTGCGCCGCCCGTCGGGCCACCGAGCGTCCTGACATGCAGAAAATGCTAACACGCGCGCACGTGAAAACGGACGGCGCGATCGGCGCGCAGTCGCGCGCGACACGAATCATGTAGGTCGCGCGCGCCGCCGTCGCTGCGCGACGCACATACGAATCGTGTAAGGGGAAGGCGAGGACGCGGGCGGCGTCAGCGCGGGATGCACTGCTTGTACGGAATGCCGCCCGGCGGCGCCGGCACCTCGCGGCACTGCTCCTCTTCCGGGCAGTCCGGATCGGCCTCGCACGCGACCGCGGCGGCCATCCAGCCGCCCGCGGCGACGATGGCCGCCAGACCGACCAGCACGGTCACGAAGCCGGCGTTGATCAGGCCGCGCGACGACGAATCGTGGCTGCCGCCCTGCAGCTCCTCGCCCCCCGCCCACATGCCGCTGCCGCCCGCCACCGCGACCGCCCCGGCGCTGGCCAGCATGCGCGGCCCCCCGTGCAGCCCGGCGCAGCCCGCGGCGCCCAGCGAGACCGCGACCAGGACAGCGACCGCGACCCGAAACGGTGATCGCGAAACTGTACGCGGTGCTCGATCTTCCATATCCTCGACGGCCCGAGGCTATGCTTTCGCGCGCGCGATTTCCACTGATGTCTCTGTCCACGCTCGCCGCTCTGGCGGCGGTCGCCGCGCTGGGCGGACGCGCCCGCGCCGACGAGAACCTGCTGCGCGGGCCGCACCCGTTCCGCCGCGACAACCAGGTCTCGGCGCACGTGCTGGTGGCGTCGGGCCGCGACGACTCGATGAGCGGCACCAAGCTGGCGTTCGACTACAACTACAAGCTGACGACCAGCTGGATTCCGCTCTGGCTGGATCTCGGGCTCAACGTCGAGCACGGCGCCTGCAACCAGGCCCAGGGGGCGGGAGCCTGCGGTCCGGACACGGGCGACGTGTTCGAGACCCTGGCGGGCGTGCGCTGGACGTTCGCGACGCCGATCCCACTGGTGCCGTTCGTCGGCGCGACGGGCGGGCTGGCGTTCGCGTTTCCGAACGGCGCGTCGGCGGCGTCGGGCGTCATGATCCGCGCCGTGGGCGGCGCGAACTACTTCTTCTTCGACTGGCTGGGGCTGGGCGGCCAGGTCGGCTACTCGCTCGGCCACCTCGACTACGACAGCACGTTCACGGGCAGCCACACCTACGCCGTGCTCGACCTCGGCGGCGGCCTGATCTTCCAGTTCTGACCTGGCGCTACGCGGTCAGCGCTTCGATGTCGTCGACCGACTTCGGCGTCGAGAGCGTCAGGTTGTCGTAGCCGTCGGCGGTCACCAGGATGTCGTCCTCGATGCGGACGCCGAGGCCGCGGTACTCGGCCGGCACCGGCGCGTCGGCCGCCACGTAGAGCCCCGGCTCGATCGTCAGCACCATCCCGGGCGCGAGCGGCCGCGACACGCCGCCCTCCGAGTAGAAGCCGACGTCGTGCACGTCCATCCCCAGCCAGTGGCTGGTGCGGTGCATGTAGAACTTCTTGTGGGCGCCCGCCTCGATCAGGGCCGGCACCTCGCCCGCCAGCAGGCCGAGCGCCACCATGTGGCGGGTCAGCTGCTCGACGACCTGGTTGTGGATCCCGTCCAGCGTCGCGCCCGGCTTGACCGCCTCGATGGCCGCGATCTGCGTCTCCAGCACCGCCTCGTACAGGCGCCGCTGCGCCGGCGAGAAGCGCGCGCCGATCGGCGACGTGCGCGTCACGTCGGCGGTGTAGCCGTCGATCTCGCAGCCGGCGTCCACCAGCAAGAGCTGCCCGCGCACGAGCGGCGCGCGGTTCTCGACGTAGTGCAGGATGGTGGCGTTGTCGCCGCTGCCGACGATGGTCGGGTAGCCGGGGCCGGTGCCGCCGTTCTTGCGGAAGGTGTAGTCGATCAGCGCCTCGATCTCGTGCTCGCTGCCGGATCCCTTGGCCGCCAGCATGGCGGCGATGTGCGCCTCCGCGGTGATCTCGGCGGCGCGGCGCTGGATCGCCACCTCCTGCGGCGACTTGATGAGGCGCATCTCGTGCAGCGTCACCCGCGCGTCGCACAGCCGCACCGGCGCCCGCGCGCCGCGCCGCTCGGCGACGCGCAGCCGCCCGAGCAGTCGGGCCACCGCCGCGTCGAGCGCCGGTTCGCGGCCGAACGGGTAGTGGATCTCCTGCGCGCCCGCCACCAGCTCCGCCAGCCTGGCGTCCAGCTCGGCGGCCGGGAACGCGGCGTCGGCGCCGAAGTCGCGCACCGCGCCCTCGACGCCGGCGCGCCGCCCGGTCCAGGTCTCCTCGGCGGGATCGCGGGGGCGGACGAGCATCGCGAAGCGCGTCTTCTCGTGCCCGGGACGGAGCACCACCACCGCCCCCGGCTCCTCGAAGCCGGTCAGGTAGAGGATGTCGCTGTCCTGGCGAAACTTGAAGTGCGTGTCGCCGTTGCGCAGCTGTTCGGGCGGCGAGGCGAGCAGCAGCGCCGCGTCCGGGCCGATCCGCCGCATCAGCTCGGCGCGCCGGTCGGCGTACGCGGTGGACGACCCGGTCGCAGGCGAATGTGAAACGGATACGGGCGCGACGGCCATAAAGACAATTCTAGCGTGTTATGTAGCCGTGTAACGTGACGACGATGAGCGATCTCGAGACGGCGGTGGTCAGCCCGCGCGGCGCCGCCCGCGTCGGCGCCGGCCACCCCTGGGTATTCCGCCCCGACATCGTCCGCGGGCCGAAGCAGGACGCCGCCGACGGCGGGCCGTCGCTGGTCAGCGTGCGCGACGGGCGCGGCCGCGCGCTGGGCGTCGCCACCTGGGCCGCGCGCCCGAAGCTGGCGCTGCGCATGGTCGCGCGCGACGGACAGCCCGAGCCGAACGACCTGGCGGCGCTGGTCGCCGAGCGGCTGGGCACGGCGCTGGCGCGGCGGGTGGCGATGTACCTCGACCGCGACGCCTACCGCGTCGTCCACGCCGAGAGCGACTTCCTGCCCGGGCTGGTGGTCGACCGCTACGCCGACACCGCCGTCATCCAGACGACGTCGGTGGCGATGAGCGCGCTGCGCGAGCCGATCGCCGAGATCGTGCGCAAGCGGCTGGGCGCCCGGGTGGTGGTCTGCCGCGACGACGGCTCGGCGCGCGACTTCGAGGAGCTGCCGCGCTTCTCGGGCGTGGTCGCGGGCGAAGGCGACACGCGCGTCGTCTACCGGCTGGGGCGCAACCGCCTCGAGACGGACCTGATGAGCGACAGCAAGACCGGCGGCTTCCTGGACCAGGCGGACAACCACGCCGCGGTGGCGGCGCTGGCGCCGGCCGGGGGGCGCGCGCTCGACGCGTTCACGCACCACGGCGGCTTCGCGCTGGCGCTGGCCCGGCGCTGCGGCGACGTGCTGGCGATCGACGACGACGCGGCCGCCGCCGAGGCGGCGGCGGCCAACGCGCGCCGCAACGAGCTGGCGAACCTGCGGGTCGAGCGCGGCAACTCGTTCGACCGGCTGCGCGAGTTCGAGGCGAGCGGCGAGCGCTTCGACGTCGTCGTGCTGGATCCGCCGGCGCTCGCCAAGCGCGGCGGCCCGCAAGGCCTGGCCGCCGCCACCCGCGCCTACAAGGAGCTGGTGCTGCGCGGCGCGCGCCTGACCCGCCCGGGCGGGCTGCTGGTGGCCTGCTCGTGCTCGGGCCGCATGCCGCGCGCGCGCTGGGACGACATCTGCGCCGACGCCATCGGCGATGCGGGCCGCGTCGCCCACGTGCTGTCGCGCGCCGGCGCCGGCCGCGATCACCCGGAGCTGTTCGGCGTCCCGGAGACCGCCCACCTCAAGGTATGGACGTTCCGAATGCTGTAGCGTAGCGGAGCGTCGAGAGCGCCCCGGCGATCCCGAGCCAGGCCGGAAAGAAGAACGCGATCAGCGCGCCGTTCTCCTGGTGAGCGACGATGCCGGCCTTGAACGCGCAGGCGATCAGCACCGCGACCACCGCCGCCACCGCCAGCCCCCGCGCCGTGCGCGTCGCCCCCGGCCGCCCCATCGCGACCCCGACTCCGAACCCGACCAGCGCGATCGCCCACGGCGCGAACAGCAGGATGTTCTGGTTGCGGTGCGCGACCACGTGATCCGTGAAGACCCAGACGTAGACCAGGAAGCAGCCGACGAAGCCGACGACCAGGCCCCACAGCGAGATCAGGATCCCGAGCGCGACGCGCGCCGGCCGCCGCGTACGGCCCGCCCAGCCGAGCAGGAACATGAGGGCGCCCCAGCCCAGGCCCACGGCGAAGAAGCGCGTCCCCCAGGCTGGCGGCAGCTCGCGCGGCGGCGGTCGCTGCGCCACGGCCAGCGTCTGCTGCCGCGACACCAGCTGCGCGTTCGCCAGCCCGCGGGCCAGCTCCTCGGGCAAGAACATCTCCGTCCAGCGATCGATCGGCCGGTCGACGGCCGGCCCGAGCACGATGTCGAGCGCGAGGTAGAGCCAGAGCGGCTGCGCCGTCATCCGCAGGGCGTGGGCGCGCAGGGTCATGCGGCCCGGCCCGGCCGCGCTCGCGCGCAGGCGTCCGTCTGCGGCGCGGTCGACGGCGTCGCGCACCCGCGTCGAGCAGTTGTCGAGAAAGTAGTCGTACTTGTAGAGGCGGTTCTCGGGCCGCGCGTTGACGTCGAGGGCGGCTTGCAACGCCGCCTTCCGGTCGGGCGGCAGGTTCAGCTCCTGCGCGACGATGCTGCGGTTCGCGCGCGCGTACTCGGCGACGACGCCGGACAGCGACGACACCGACAACCAGTAATTGAGCCGCCCGCCCAGAAAATCGAAGATCAGGCGCGGCGAATCGAAGCGGAAGGTGCCGAAGTTGTAGACGCGATCGGTGCGCCCCGCCTCGTCGTGGATCCAGATCGCGTCGTGGCCGAAGCGAAAGAACGGATGATCGCCCGGCCCCATGGTCATGACGTAGACGCGCAGCGGATCCGGCGGCGGGGGCGGCGGCGACTCCGGCACCTCTGGCGGGTCCGGCCAGGGCGACGTCGCCGCGCGGACCAGGGACGCAGATCCCTCCAGCGCCAGCACGGCGAGGACTCCCGCAAGCCCGCGCGACCCGATCACATGCTGAGGCTAGCGCACGCGGCGCAGGACGGCCGCGAAGAAACCATCTGTGTCGTGACGGTGCGGAAACAACTGCAGGGTCATGCCGTCCCCCAGCTTCTCGGCGCGCTCGCGGCCCCAGATCTCCTTGACGGGGACGGGGACGAAGTCGTCACGCTCGGCGAGGAAGCGTTCGACCACGCCCTCGTTCTCGCGCCGGTTCACCGTGCACGTCGCGTAGATCAGGCGCCCGCCCACGGCCGTCAGCGGCGCGTAGCTGACCAGCAGCCCCAGCTGGCGCGCCGGAAACCCGTCGACGTCCGCGGGCCGCAGCCGCCACCGCGCCTCCGGATTGCGGCGCAGCGTCCCCAGCCCCGAGCAGGGCGCGTCGACCAGCACGCGGTCGTGCACGCCGGGCGCCGCCTTGGCGACGTCGCCCGCGCCCGCCCCGACCGGCTTCGCCTGCACGTTCGTCAGCCCGGCGCGCCGCGCCCGCCGGCGCAGCTCCTCCAGCTTCTTGCCGTCGGTGTCGAGGGCGAGCACCCGCCCCTTCCCCGCCAGCGCCGCGCCCAGCGCCAGCGTCTTGCCCCCCGCGCCCGCGCAGGCGTCGACGACCCGCCCGCCCGGCGGCGGCGCCACCAGCTCGGCGACCAGCTGGCTCCCCTCGTCCATCACCTCGAACAGGCCGTCGCGGAACGCCGACAGGCCGAACGCGTTGACGCGCGTCTCGAACACCAGGCCGACCGGCGACAGCGCCGCCGGCCGCGCCACCACGTGCTCCTCGCCGAGCTGCCCGGCCAGCGCGTCGCGCCCGACGCGCGCCGTGTTCACGCGCACCGCCAGCGGCGCGCGCTGGTTCATCGCCTCCGCCAGCGCGGTCGCCTCGGCGGCGCCGTAGTCGGCCGTCCACGCCTCCAGCAGCCAGGTCGGATACGACAGCCGCGCCGCCTCGCGATCGACGCCGGCGCGCCCGCCCAGGCCCGCGTCGTCGCCCACCGCGCGCGAAAGATCGATCGGCTCGCGCACGAGGCGCTTGACGTCGGCGGCCAGCGCCTCGACCGGCACGCCCGCGCGCGCCTCGTAGACCAGCAGCTTCAGCTCGTCCCGCGCCAGCGGCGCCAGCGGCACGTCACGCGACCGCGGCGCCACCTCGTCGACGATCGCCTCCAGCCGGCGGTCCATGCGAATGAGGCCGTAGACCGTCTCGGCGATCAGCCGGCGCGCCCCGCTCGCCAGCTCCCGATGGGCGCGGAACGTCCGCGCGATGATGTCGGTCGCGAAGCCCCACTCGGCGCGCGCCTCCGCCGCGATCTCGAGCGCGATCGTCCGCGGTCCCGCCTGCAGCCGAGGCGTGCTCACCTGCTCACCACAATGATATTCTGTCGGCAATGACCGAAATGCCGCGCACGATCACGCTGCCGCCGATGGCGAGCGGCAAGCCCAACCCGTACAGCGTCGCGCTGGAGCAGCTGGACCGCGCCGCCAAGATCTGTGGCCTCTCGCCGTCGGTGCTGCAGATCCTGTCGCAGCCCAAGAACGAGCTGATCACGAACTTTCCCGTCCGCATGGACAGCGGAGAGTACAAGATGTTCAAGGGTTATCGGGTCCAGCACAGCAACATCCTCGGGCCGTACAAGGGCGGCATTCGTTACCACGAGGACGTCGCCCTCGACGAGGTGAAAGCGCTGGCTTCCTGGATGACCTACAAGTGCGCGCTGCACGACATCCCGTTCGGCGGCGGCAAGGGCGGCATCAAGTTCACGCCCCGCAACCATTCGCAGGGCGAGCTGGAGCGGATCACCCGCCGGTTCACCCACGCCCTCGGCTCGAACATCGGCCCCGAATACGACATCCCGGCGCCCGACGTCGGCACCAACGGCCAGATCATGGTCTGGATGATGGACACGTACATGAACGTCGTCGGGTTCATGGACAAGAACGCGAACCGGCGCGTGGTCACCGGCAAGACGGTGGCGTCGGGCGGCTCGCTCGGCCGCGAATCGGCGACCGGTCAGGGCGTCGTCCACTGCATCGTGGAGTGGGCGCGCGATCGCCGCTTCGACCTGAACGGCTCGACGTTCATCGTGCAGGGGTTCGGCAACGTCGGCTCGAACGCGGCCAAGATCCTGGCCCGCACCGGCGCGTCGATGATCGCCGCCGGCGACTGGAAGGGCTACATCATGAACGGCGACGGCCTGAGCCCGTACAAGCTGGCCGACCATGTCCAGAAGACGGGCTCGGTCGTCGGTTACCCGGGATCGCGCGCGATCTCGCGCGACGAGTTCTTCGCCACGCAAGCCGACGTCTTCATCCCGGCCGCGCTGGAGCTGGAGATCGGCGTCGCCGAGGCGCGCGCGCTGAACGTCCGGCTGATCGTCGAGGGCGCGAACGGGCCGACCGAGACCGCCGCCGAGCCGATCCTGCGCGAGAAGAACATCGACCTCATCCCCGACATCCTGGCCAACTCGGGCGGCGTGGTGGTCAGCTACTACGAGTGGCTGCAGAACAAGCGCTCCGAGCGCTGGGATCTCGAGGAGGTCGAGGAGCGGCTGGCGAAACGGATGAAGCGGACCTACCTGCACGTGAACGAGTACGCCGCCGCCAAGAAGTGCGACTGGCGGATGGCGGCGATGGGCATCGCGCTGGAGCGCATCGGCCGGGCCTACGCGGAACGCGGGATATTTCCGTAGGCGGGCCGCATTCCATGGGCGCGCCGCGTTCCATCGGCGCGCCGCGTTCGGCCGGGCCGGAACGGCCGAGCTGTGGCGATTCGGGCCAGCAGGCGTAGCGATTCGGGGCGGTCTCTGACGCGTGTCTGACCAGTCCTGGGCCCGTCCTGGGCCCGCCGCGGGGTCTCGAGTCGCCACCCTCAGAACGGGTTTGCCTTCCGAGCCCGGCCGTCCTTAAATGGCCCGCCATGAAGAAGGCCCCTATCTTCCGCGCGGTTTTGCTTGCGGTCCTCGCTTCCCTGCTGACCATCGCGGTGCCCGGCACCGCCGCCGCCCAGGATCAGGGCGCAGTCAACAAGGTGACCAATCTGAACAAGAAGGCGATCGACGCCTACAACAAGCAGGACTACGAGACGGCGCGCGAGCTGCTGAAGCAGGCGCTGGAGCTGTGCGCGAGCGCGGGCCTCGACAAGCACCCGATCCGCGCGCGCACGCACATCCACTTCGGCATCGTCGCGATCGTCGGCTTCAAGCAGCGCGAGGTGGGGCTCAAGCAGTTTCGCAAGGCGCTCGAGGTGCAGCCCGACATCAAGCTGACCAAGTCGCTGGCGACGCCCGAGCTGCAGGACGCGTTCGAGGAGGCGGTGCTGGCCGACGGCGGAGGCGGGGGCGGCGGCTCGCGGCCCGCTCAGGCGGATGACGGCGCCGGCGGCGGCGACGACGATGGCGGCAAGCGGCCCACCCAGGCCGATGACAGCGCGGGCGGCGGCGGCGACGACGGCGACGGGCCGCCCAAGATCAGGCGCCCGCCCCCGCCGCGCAAGAAGACGGGCGACGACGACGACGACAAGGGCGACGGCAAGATCGCCCAGAAGGGCGTCTTCTTCTTCTCGCTGGGCGGCGGCATCGGCGTCGGCCTGATCAAAGGCTCGGGCGAGCTCGACCCCGCGGCGCACAAGCTGGACGCGCCCGGCTTCGCGCTGGCGCAGCTCGGGCAGCTGGCGCCCGAGGTCGGCTTCTTCCTCGCCCCCGATCTGCTCCTGTCGGCGCAGCTGCGCATCCAGTACGTCACGGGGTTGAACGGCAAGACGCCGCGGGTCGCGGGCACGTGCGGGAGCGACAACTTCTGCTCGCCCGGTGACGGCGCCCTGGCCGGCTTCGCGAAGCTGACCTACCTGACGCTCGACGCGCCCTTCCACCTGACGGTCGGCGGCCAGATCGGCGGCGGCAACATCCGCCACCCGCTGGAGTTCCCCGACGACAAGATGTGCCGGGCGTCGGCGACGGGCGCCACGCAGACGTGCGTGGATTCGCTGGCGGGCGGACCGTTCCTGATCGGGCCGACGGCCGGGCTCTGGTACGAGCTGGGCGACTCGATCGACCTGACGTTCGCGGTGAACACGGCGCTGGGCGTCCCGAACTTCACGTTCAACTTCGACCTCGACGTCGGCCTCGGCTTCCGGATCTGAAGGCGGTTTCCCGGCTTTCCCCGGGCGCCGGCGTCTGTCTTGTTAACGAGACAGATGTGCTAAGGTGCTGCCGTGTCCAAGGACGGCAGCTCGGCAGCGGCACCGGCGGCCGCGCGCAAGCCGCGCTCGGCGCGCGTGACGGTGATGCCCGGCGACGAGGCCGGCGCCGCCGAGCTCGGGCGCCGGGTGGCGGACAACCTGCGCGAGCGGCGGCGCGTCTCGCATCTGTCGCTCGACGATCTCGCCAAGCTGTCCGGCGTCAGCCGCGCCGCGCTTTCGCAGATCGAGACGTGCAAGACCAACCCGTCGCTCAGCGTGCTGTGGAAGGTCGCCGTCGGCCTCAAGATCCCGATCAACGAGCTGATCGGCGAGAGCCGCGAGTCGGTGTCGCTGCTGCGCCGGAACGAGGCCCAGGTGCTCAAATCCGTCGACGGCAAGATGGAGAGCCGGCCGCTGGCGCGGTCCGGGGCCGGTCCGGGCGTCGAGGTCTACGAGCTGCGGCTGTCCAGCCACGGCGACCACGTCTCCGAACCGCACGCGCCCGGCACCCGCGAGCTGATCACGGTGCTGCAAGGGAACCTGAAGATGAGCGTCGGCGAGGAGACGTACCTGCTGGCGGTGGGCGATTCGCTGGTGTTCCCCGCCGACCAGCGCCACGTCTACGAGAACCCGGGCGGCAGCGAAGCCCGCTACCACAACGTCATCGTCTACCGCCGCTAGCGGCAACCCGCCCTAGATCACGTAGTTGCCGGGGAAGACGCGGACGCGGCTCGCCGACACGTAGACGAGATCGCCGGACTTGATGGCCAGCTCCGCGAAGCGCTCGGACGTCAGCTCGGCGTTGATCAGCTGTTCGGACTCCGTCGCACGCAGCTCGACCTTCACGCGCGCGCCCGCCGGGTTGACGTGCAGCACCGTCGCCGGGAGGCTCGCCCTGCCCGTCTGTTCGTGCTGGATGACGACCTCGTGCGGCCGCACGTAGACGGCCGCGTCCTGCCCGTCGGGGTGCGAGGCGTCGGCGGCGGCCAGCACGGCGCCGGAGACGACCGCCTTGCCGCGCTCGACGCGTCCGTGGAACACGTTGACGTTGCCGAGGAAGTCCATGACGAACGGGTTGGCGGGCCGCTCGAACACCTCCGCCGGCGTGCCGACCTGCTCGATGCGCCCCTGGTTCATGACCACCACCTGATCGGCGACCTCGAACGCCTCTTCCTGATCGTGGGTGACGAAGACGCTGGTGACGTGAATCTCCTCGTGCAGCTTGCGCAGCCAGACCCGCAGCTCCTGGCGCACCTTGGCGTCCAGCGCGCCGAACGGCTCGTCGAGCAGCAGCACCCGCGGCTCGGCCGCCAGCGCGCGCGCCAGCGCCACGCGCTGGCGCTGGCCGCCCGACAGCTGGGCCGGGAAGCGCTTCCCGAGGGCCTCGAGTCGGATCAGCCCCAGCAGCTCGTCGACACGCCGCTTGATCACCTCCCTGGGTCGCTTGCGCACGCGCAGGCCGTAGCCGATGTTGTCCGCGACCGTCATGTGGCGGAACAGCGCGTAGTGCTGGAAGACGAACCCTATCTTGCGCTCGCGCGCCGACTGGTTCGTGATGTCCTCCCCCTCGCGCGTCACCGTGCCCGAATCCGCCATTTCGAGGCCGGCGATGATGCGAAGCAACGTCGTCTTTCCCGACCCGGACGGGCCGAGCAGCGCCAGCAGCGTTCCGTCCGGCACCTCCAGGCTGACGTGGTCCAGCGCCGCGAAGCTGCCGAACCGCTTCGAGACGTCGCTGATGCGGATGCTCATGATCGCCCCTCCGGCATCTTCCGTTCGAGCCGGGTCTTCGCCACCAGCGTCAACAGCGCCAGCAGCGTCAGCACCGACGCCACCGCGAAGCACCCGGGCAGGTTGTATTCCTGAAACAGCTTCTCGATGCGCAGGGGCATGGTGTCGGTCTGTCCGGCGATGTGACCCGAGACCACGTAGACCGCGCCGAACTCGCCGATCGCGCGCGCGTTGCACAGGATGATCCCGTACACCAGGCCCCATTTGATGTTGGGCGTGGTGATGTGCCAGAACATCTGCCATCCGTTGGCGCCCAGGTTGATGGCGGCCAGCTCCTCCTCCGATCCGACCGCCTCCATGATCGGGATCAGCTCGCGCGCCACGAACGGAAACGTCACGAACGCCGTGGCCAGCACCAGGCCCGGGGTCGCGAAGATGATCTTCAGGCTCTCGTTGCGGGGCCAGACGCCGAGGCGCTGCTGGACGACGACGCCCAGCGTGAACAGGAGCGCGCCCGCCAGCGGCACCACCACGCCGGCGGGACGCTTCCACAGCCCGCGCCGCGCGGCCGGGTTGGCGGGCCGGTAGAGAAAGTACAGCACCGCCAGCACCACCACGCCGCCCAGCGACGTCAGGTAGGGCATCACCGCGTAGCCGTCGTCGCGCAGGAACGGACCGAGATGACCCTGCAGCCCGAAGATCAGCACGAACATCAGGCCCGCGACCACCGGCGACACGGAGAACGGGAGATCGATCAGCGCCGTCAGCAGCGTGCGCCCCGGAAAATCGAAGCGCGCGATGGCCCAGGCCGCGGCGATCCCGAACACGATGTTCGCGACGAGCGCGATCGGGACGACGGTCGCGGTCAGCACGATCGACGCGCGCGTGTCGGGATCGGCGAACAGGTTGTCCCAGTAGACGCGCACCCCCTCCTTCAGCGCCTCGTAGAAGATGTTGACCACCGGGACGACGACCAGGACGCCGACCACCAGCACGGCGACGGACGTCAGCCCCCACCGCACCCAGGCCGGATCGACGCGCGGGTTCTTGAAGCTGTGGCTGACCGCGGGCGGGGCGGCGCGCGGCGCGGGCGGCCGAACGAGCGCGGCGTCAGCGCTCATGGCGGACACTCGCGCGTTCGAGCAGGTTGACGGCGACCAGCATGGCGAACGAGATCACCAGCAGCACGACAGCGATCGCCGTCGCCTCGCTGTACTTGAACTCCTCCAGCCGGGCCACGATCAGGATCGGCGCGATCTCCGTCTTGTAGGGCATGTTGCCGGAAACGAAGACGACGGAGCCGTACTCGCCGATGCCGCGCGCGAACGCCAGCGCGAAGCCGGTGATCAGGGCGGGCTTGAGGGTCGGCAGGATCACGTTCATGAACGTCTGCCAGCGCGTCCCGCCCAGCGACGCGCCCGCCTCCTCGACCTCGGCGTCCAGGTCCTCGAGCACCGGCTGCACGGTGCGGACCACGAACGGCAGCCCGACGAACACCAGCACCAGCACGATGCCGAAGCGGGTGTAGGCGCCCTTGATCCCGAGCGGCACCAGGAACCTGCCCAGCCAGCCCTGCTCGACGTAGAGGCTCGAGTAGACGAGGCCGCCCACGGCGGTCGGCAGCGCGAGCGGCAGATCGACGAGCGAGTCGAGGATCCGCTTGCCGGGGAACTTGTAGCGGACCAGCACCCAGCCGAGCAGCAGGCCGAAGATCAGGTTGATCACCGCCGCCGCGGCGGCCGCGCC
>DATBHU010000283.1:0-12341 GCA_036557265.1 Polyangia bacterium | reverse complement strand
TCGCCGCGGCGGGCGCGGTGCTGGCGGCGGCGTGCACGCGCAGCGGCGAGGTGCTGCGCGCGGCCGACGGCGGCGGTCCCGTCGTGCTGCAGCTGACCGACGTGCGCGTCGCCGCGGGGTTCGGCCACGCCTGCGCCGTGGTGGGCGGCGCGCTGCGCTGCTGGGGCGACGACAGCGACGGACAGCTGGGCGTCGCCGCGGGCGACGCGGGCAGCACCACGCTGCCGCCCGTGACGGTGGCGGGCGGCCCCTGGATCGCGCCCGCCGCGGGCAGCACGCACACCTGCGCGCTGGCCGCCGACGGCGGCGTCTGGTGCTGGGGCGGCAACGCGAACGGCCAGCTCGGCGCCGGCGATCGCACGGCCCGCCCCGATCCGCGCCAGGTGCAGCTGCCCGCCAGGGCGGTCGACGTGCGCACCGGGTTCGAGTTCACCTGCGCGCTGCTGGCGGACGCCAGCGTCTGGTGCTGGGGCTACAACCTCGAGGGGCAGCTGGGGCTCGGCGATCAATACCCGGGCGACGATCGGCTGGCGCCCGTCCAGCTCGGCGACGCGCGCGACTGGACGTTCGTCGCCACCGGCCAGGGACACGGCTGCGGCATCCGCGCGCCCGGGCGCCTCTACTGCTGGGGCCGCAACACCAACTCGCAGCTCGGTCAGGGCGTCACGCAGCCCCAGGAGATGCGCGCGCCCGTGCAGGTGGGCGGCGACAGCGACTGGCTCGAGGTCGGCTGCGCGCAGTCGACGACCTGCGCGCGCAAGCGGGGCGGCAGCCTGTGGTGCTGGGGCGAGCAGACGAGCGGCGCCCTCGCCGTGGGCGACGTCAACCCGCGCCCGACGCCCGCCCAGGTCCCGACCTACAGCGACTGGTCGGCGTCGACGGTCGGCACGTTTCACACCTGCGGGCTGCGCCCGGGCGGCGAGATCTGGTGCGCCGGCCGCAACACCGAAGGACAGATCGGCGGACCGGATCTGGTGGACGCGGTCCCGAGCATGCTGCGCGCCGATCCCACCAGCGGGTGGGTCGAGGTCCGCGCCGGGCGCTTCTTCACCTGCGCGCGCAAGGGCGACGATTCGGTCTGGTGCCTCGGCATCAACAAGGAGGGCGAGCTCGGGGCGGATCCCGCGACGCTGGATCGCAGCGCGACGATGGTGCGGATCCCCTGAGGTCGCGCGTGCAGGGCGGCCCCGACGGGGCCCTGCCACATGCGCGAAGCGTCTCCAGATTGACTGTCGATGATCCCTGCAACACGTGGGTTTCGGGTGGCGCGTATCTTCGGCATCGACGTGCGGGTGGACTGGAGCCTGCTGATCATCTTCTGGCTGATCGTCGTCAGCCTGGGGGGCGGGCTGCTCCCGGCGCGCCACCCCGACTGGGCGCCCTCGCTCACCTGGGGCGTGGGGGTGATCTCGGCCGTGCTGTTCTTCCTCTCGATCCTGGCGCATGAGCTTTCGCACGCGCTGGTGGGGCGCGCGAACGGCGTCCCGGTCGACAGCATCACGCTGTTCATCTTCGGCGGGCTGGCGCACATGCGCGGCGAGCCCCGCTCGCCGCGCGCCGAGCTGCTGATGACCGTGGTCGGGCCGGTGACGAGCCTGGCCATCGGCGGCCTCGCGACGTGGTGGGGCGCGAACCTGGCGACCCCCGCGCTGGTCGACGCCGACGATCCGCTGCGCGCGATCCAGGGCATCAGCCCGTTCGCGACCGTGCTGCTCTGGCTGGGGCCGATCAACATCATGCTCGGGCTGTTCAACCTGATCCCGGCCTTCCCGCTCGACGGCGGCCGCGTCCTGCGCGCGGCGCTGTGGGCGGGGACGCGCGATCTCGCCAAGGCGACGCGCTGGGCGGCGATGATCGGCCAGGCGTTCGGGCTGCTCCTGATCATGATCGGCGTCGGCATGATCCTCGGGATCGCCGTCCCCTGGCTGGGGCGAGGCCTGATCCCCGGGCTGTGGACCGCGTTCATCGGCTGGTTCCTCTACAAGGCGGCCGCCGCCAGCTACTCGCGCGTCGTCATCTCCGATCTGCTGGACGACGTCCCGGTGTCGCGGGTGATGCGCGGCGATCCGGTGGCGGTCTTTCCGGAGCTGTCCGTGGCGACCGTCGTCGACGAGTACTTCATGGCGTCGGCGGAGCGCGGGTTTCCGGTGGTCGACGGCGATCGCCTGGTCGGCATCGTCACCCTGGAGGACGTGCGCAAGGTCCGCCCCGAGAACCGGGCGGCGACCCGGATCCGCGACGTCATGACGCCCGCGCCTCAGCTGATCGTCGCGGCGCCCGAAGAGAGCGCGGCGGGCGCGCTGGCGAAGCTCGCCCAGCGCGACGTCGAGCAGCTTCCGGTCATCGACGCCGCCGGCGCGCTCGTCGGCATCGTCCGGCGGCGTGACATCCTGCGCTGGCTGGAGCTGCAGCCGCGGGCGGGCGGCGGGGCCCGCCTCCGCGAACGGCACGTCTGAGGCGGCCCGCTCACGCCATCAAGAACGGCAGGACCTTGCTGGCGTCCTGGAAGTAGCGCGACGACGTGTCGCCGTAGTGCTTCGCGAACGGCGGCGTCCAGGTCTCCTTGGTGATGTAGGGATACCCGTAGCCTTTGGTGCCCCAGCGCTCGAATTCGGTCGTGGGCACGCCCATCGTCTCGAGCACGGTCGCCAGCCACTGGCTGTAGAGCAGCCCGAGCGTCTGCTTGCCGCCCGCGCCCGGATCGTACTGCGACGCTGAATTGCCCGTGCGCCGGTAGTCGCACAGCAGGCCCGTCTTCATGCGCCCGGCGGCGCGGCCGAAGGTGACGACCGGGATGGACACCGAGCCGTGCGTCTCCATGCCGCACTCCTGCGTCCAGACCAGCAGCGAGTGGTCGAGGTAGGTGAGGCCCGGCACCTCCTCGACGCTGTCGAGGCGCTTCGCCATGTCGACCAGCACCGACGCGAAGAACTGCTGGTACGACTGCGCCAGCAGCGCCTGCTTGTCGGCGAGCTGCCACTGGTGGGCCACCTCCTGGTGCCAGTCGCCGCCGTAAGCGACGAAGCGCGAGGTGTCGCCGAACGCCAGCACGCCGATGCGGCTGGTGCCGCACATGAACGCCGCCGCCGCCACCTCATTCCAGAGCTGAAGCTGCTTGCCGACGTCGGCGGCCGTGTTGGCGGAGTGCTTGTTGGCGTCGTCGCCCGGCTTCGTCACGCTGGAGCAGGAGGCGCCGCTGACGGTGGTGGTCAGCTTGCGCTGCAGCTCGGCGATGCGCGCCACGTGATCGTCGAGGCGCTGCTTGTCGGCCGCAGACAGCCGCGTGTTGCCGTTGCGCAGGCGGTTGTAGTTCGCAAGCACGCGGTCGACGATCGGCGCGCGCGGCGCCGTCCCGGACGTCGGGGGGACGAAGATCTTGTTGAACAGCGACAGCGAGCTCGTGTAACCGCTCACGTTCTGGATCGGGCTCGACGTCATCGACGGGTCGCTGTAGTTCCACGACACCGGCCGGTTGGCCATGATCATCGCGCGCTCGCGGATGCTGGACAGGTCCGAATAGAACGACGGCGACCAGGCCATGATCTGGTCGATGGTGGGGCGCGGGAACGCCTGCACCGCCTTGCCGTCGTTGCCGTTGCCGTCGTTGCGCGCGTAGTTGCCCAGGTGAAGGCCGGTGTTGTGCGCGATGTAGAACGGCACGTCCAGCCCCCACAGCACGTTCATCTTGCCGACCAGCGCGGTCGACAGCGCGGACGACGGCGCGGTCAGCACCGGCGACACCACGGTGTTGCTGCCCGAGGTGGTCGGCGCCAGCGCGCCCGAGCGGACGGTGTGGTCGGAGTAGAGCGCCTGGCTGTTCGTCAGCAGCGACGTGCTCGGGAACATGCTCGCCTCGAAGGCGCCGCCGTGCTCGGTCGTCACCCACCAGAGGCGGGGCGGGCGCGTGAACACCGGGTCGGCGCCGTAGGCGGTCTTGCACAGCAGCGACGGCAGCACCGGCAGCGCGAGGGTGGCGCCGCCGATGCCTCTCAGCACCTGCCTTCGCGAGATGTCGATGACCTGTCGTCGGGCCATGTCAGTCGTCCGTCGCTTTCTCTACTGGAACGCCCGCCGCTTGAAGGCGGCGCTCTTCACCGACGCCGCCGCGAGATCGCGGATGGTGCCGCCGTTCGCCAGCGCCTTGCGTCCGTCCTCCAGCGCGCAGCCGTCGGCGGTGGTGTCCTCCCAGCGCGCGTAGGTGTAGCGGAAGAAGTTGCGCGCCAGGCACGCCTCGACCTTGCCGCTGGCGAGCATCAGCGACATCAGCTGGGCCGGCGTCGCGATCGCCGTCTGATCGCCCACCACCACCTGCGGCACGGTCATGGTGTCCACCGGCTTGCTGCCCGTCTCGTTGCCGCCGGCGTCGAACAGCCGCTGCGCCGTGCGGGCGCGGCCGAGGGCGTCGAACCCTTCCGTCGCGAAGCCGAGCGGGTTGATCACGGGGCCGTGGCAGCTGGCGCAGATCGTCCCCGGCATCTCGGTCAGCGCCTCGACGCTCTCGCGCGTGGTCATGTTCGGGCCGAGGTCGGGCGGCTTCGCGTTCGCGCCCGGTGGGGGCGGCGGGATGGTGTCGCACAGGATGTCCGTGCGCAGGAAGACGCCCTTCATGATCGGACGCGTGTTGGCGGTGCCGGTCGACAGGAACAGCGCGCGCGTCAGCAGGCCGGGGCGCTGGCCGGCCGGCAGCGCGGGCGGCGCGCCGGTGCCGTTCCAGGCGGCGACGCCGTACAGCTTGGCCAGGCGCGCGTCGCGCGCGAACGACAGATCGCTGGTCAGCAGCGCCGAGATCCCGGCCGGCGCCGTCCACGTGTAGTAGTCGAGCATGCCGACCACGTCGTCGATCATCGCCTGGCGCAGGTTGGCGTCGGGCAGATCGGCGCCCGCGAACGTCTTGAACGTCGGGTCGGCGTTCTTGGCGTCCATCGCCGGCAGGTCCTCGACCTTCATCCAGTCCTGGAAGAACTCGTCCAGCGCCGGGAGGGCGCGCGGGTCGGCGAGCAGGCGCGTCACCTGCGCTTCGTAGGTGGCGGCGTCGCGCAGGCTGCCGTCGGCGGCGGCCGCCAGCAGCGCGTCGTCGGGCGCGGTCTGCCACAGCTGGTACGACAGGCGCGACGCCAGCTCGTAGGGCGACACGTCGTAGACGTTGGGCTGGCCCGCGACCGCCGTGTCGCCGTGCTCGACGAAGTACATCAGCTCGGGCGCGGTGGCGAAGACGCCGATCAGATCGGCGTAGGCGGCGGCGGAGGCGGCGGTGCTGCTGCCGTAGGCGGTCGTGTAGAAGGCGACCTCGTCGCTGGTGAGGGGCCGGCGCAGCGCGCGCGCGCCGAACGTCTTGACGAACGTGTCCAGGCAGGTCGCGTCGTTCGACGTGCTGGTGTCGGTCGCGCACGCGCCGACCACCTTGCCGAGGCGCGCGCTCGTCGTCAGCGCCGCGCCGAGCGCGACGGCGACGTCATAGGTCGCCTCGACGTCAATCTGCTGCAGCGACTGGTCGAGGCGCCGGTAGCTGCCGTGCAGATCCTGCGGCACCGCCTCGCGGCGATCGTCGGGCAGCTCGGCGAGCGGCGACGCGATCTCCGTCATCACCGTCTGGCCGGCGCTGGCGCTGGCGAGCGCCCAGGCGGCGAGGTCGGCGATCGTGTTCCGGTACTGCGTCATCGTCAGGCGGCGCAGCGTCGCGACCGGCGGCGCGGCGCTGGCGTCGCAGGCGAACTCGACCGGCGTCGGCGTGCCGGCGCCCGCGCCGCCCGCGCCCGGACCACCGACGTTGCCGGCGCCGCCCGCGCCCGGCCCGCCGACATTGCCGGTGCCTGCGCCCGTGCCCGCCGACCCGGCGCTGCCGCTGCCGCCCCCGTGCCCGCTCACCTGCCCGACGCAGCCGCCGGCCGCGGAAAGGAGCGCGAGGGTTGGCCACAGGCGGCGCATCCTGCCGAGTACGACCCCCGGCCCATCGCAAACGGTCCACAGCTTTCCCCTGGACCGCCTCCCCTCCCCCGCGGCTCATACCTCGCGGATGACCGCCGCCCGACGCCTCGCGCTCGCCTCGTTCGCGTCGCTCGTCGCGGCCTGCACCGGAAATGTCGGCGGTCATCCAGCGGATTCGGGACCGCCGCCGCAAGGCGGCGCGGCAGGCACCTCCCTCGGCCCGGGTGATGGGGGAGCTGGCGGCGTCTCGGGCACGGGCGCCGCCGGCATATCCGGGTCGAGTGGAGGCGCCGGCTCGGGCGGTGGGGCGGGCGCCGATCCGACCGGCCTCGCCGGCACGAGCGGCGGCGCGGGCGGCGCGGGCACCACCGGCGCCGCGGGCACGGCCGCCGGCGGAGGTCGCGGCGGCAGCGCGGCCACGGCCGGCGCCGCGGGCCGCGGCGGCACCACCGGCGTCGCGGGCACCAGCGGCGCGGCGGGCACCAGCGGCGCGGCAGGCGCGAACGGCGATCCCGCCGGCTCGGTCCCCGCGCTGATCGGCGTCGGCTACGGCGGCATTCGCATCGTCTCGCGCGACGGCGGCAAGACCTGGGGCGAGCGCGCCTACGAAACCACCAACGGCGGCGACGACGACGTGCTCCTGCGCGCCGTCGCCTACGGCAAGGGGATCTGGGTCGCGACGGGCTGGAAACTGTGGACGTCGACCGACGGCGTCCACTGGACCGATCACGGCAAGCTGCAGGACGGCCCGGTCAAGGCCTGCGCGATCATCGAGGGCCTCGCTTTCAAGGACGGCTCCTTCTACGGCGTCTGCGACGGCAAGGTCTTTCAATCGAGCGACGGCCTCACCTGGACGAAGATCTCGACCATCGCCAACACCGGCTCCCACGTCTACCTCGCCTACCAGGGCGGCAAGCTCGTCGCCTACGGCGACACCAAGACCAGCTTCCAGTCGGACGACGCGCTGACGTGGACGGTGATGTCGGGCGTCGAGGAAGCGACCTACTGCGAGAACACGTGGAAGAGCCAGACCGACTGCAAGGATTCGTCCTGGTTCGACGGCACGTACCTGCGCGCCGACTGGCAGGGCAAGATCTCGCGCTCCACCGACGGCAAGACCTTCGCCACCGTCTACAACGACGACCAGAAGAACACGCTCTACCAGAGCCGCGCCATCGCCGCCGGCATGGTCGCGGCCAAGTAGAGGCAGGTCAGGCGCCGCGCGCGCGCCGGCGTCCGGCGGACGTCAGGCCGACGCGCGCGGTCCCGCGCGAGCGTCTGACCAGCAGCCAGGTGAAGTAGGCGCTGCCGGCGGCGCCCAGGATCCCGAACAGCAGCAGGCGATCCATCGTCGACGCGCGCAGCCTCCGGACGGGCGCGTGTGCCGTGGCGCGGAGCGGCTGTCCGCGCACCAGCGCCGGCGCCGCGTCGGCCGCCGCGCGCGCCTCCGAGAGCGCCGCCAGCGCATCGTCGCGACGGTCCCAGGCGCGCCGGGCGACGAAGAGGCAGGCGATCACCACCCCGATGACGAGGATGTTCGCGACCACCAGGCCGGTCGCCGCGCGCTCCAGGCCGAGCTTCGTTCCGGACATTTGCGCGGCGTCGAGGAGCAAGACGGATACCGTCTTCAGGGCGCCTCCGGCCGTCCGTGCGGCGTTAAGTATTCTTCCGGCCGGCGGTGCGGGCGGATGATTCGTTGTCGTCGCGGGGCCGTCTGCGGGCCCCTCCGGCGGCCCCTCTCCCTAACCCTCTCCCCGCTTCGCGGGGCGAGGGGACCTGATCTGGTCTCTCTGCCCGCCTAATCTGCTGTCTCTGCCCACCTGATCTGCTGTGTCTGCCCCGCCTAGTCTGCTCTCTCTGCCCGCCTGATCTGCTGTCTCTGCCCACCTGATCTGCTCTCGCTGCCGCCGGATCTGCTCCCTCTGCCAAATCTGCTCCCTGGCACCCGGGCTCCGTCTGCTACTCGCAGGTGGCGGCGGAGACGGTGCGGTGGTGGACGCCCGACGGGTATTCGGTGAGGTAGCGGGTGCGGGCGCGCGCGCAGCGGGCGTGGTCACGGGCGCCGGCGGCGGCCGCGACCAGACGAGCGAGCGCGTCCTCGCGCAGCTCGGCGCCGGGCGCGAGCGCGACCGCCTGCTCCAGCGCCTGCACCGCGCCGGGCAGATCGTTCAGCCGATCCATGCGCAGGCGTCCCAGCTCGAAGGCGGCCAGGCCGGCGCGCGGATCGCGCGGGTGCGCGGCCAGCAGCGCCTGGTAGGTCTGCGCCGCCTCCGCCATCTTGCCGGCGCGCCACTGGCTGCGCGCCTGCTCGAACAGCGCGCGCGCGTCGGCGGCGGCCGGATGCGCGGGCCGCGCCGCCGGGTGAGGCCTGCCCGCCGGCGCCGCCGGTCCGGCGGCCTCGTCATCCGCCGGCGCCGGCGCCTCGGGCGCGGCCTCGGTCTCCGGCGCCGCCAGCGCCTCCGTCTTCGTCACCTGCGACCAGCTGTGGCCGGCCGCGACGCGCTCGACCTCACCGTCCGCGCCGCGCACCTCGACGGCGCCGCGCTCGACCCGCACCTCGACGCGCCGGCCCGCGCCGGCGCCGCCCGGGGCCGCCTCGTTCGCGACGGTGAAGCGCGTGCCGACGACGCGCACCTCGGCGCCGCCCGCCGCGACGACGAACGATCGCCCCTCGCGGTGGGTGACGTCGCACGCGATCCGCCCGCGCGCCAGCACCAGCTTCAGCGCCGACGGCGTGTGGTCGCGCAGCTCGACGCGCGACCGCGGCTCGACCTTCAGGCTCGAGCCGTCGACCAGCGTCACCGCCAGCGCGTCCGCCGCGGTCTCCAGCTGAGCCCCCTCCCAGGCCGACGCCGCGGCCATCGAACCCTCGCCCGCGCCCGCACCGCCGCGCCCGCGCACGACGACGAAGATCACCACCGCCGCCGTGCACGCCAGCGCGGTCGCCCACAGCCAGCCCCGCGCGCGCCGCGGACCGCCCAGCCGCGCCGACACACCGCCCCACAGCCGGTCCACGCGCGGCTCCGACAGATCCACGCGCACGTGGTGCGCCAGCCTCTCCTTATCTTGATCGCTCAAGGATCTCCTCCGCCACTTTCAGACGCCGTTTCACGGTCGACAGCCCGACGCCCATCCGCCGCGCGATCTCCGGGACTTCCAGCCCATCCACCCGCCGCAGCACCAGCGCGACGCGCGCCTGGGCCGGCAGCGCCGACACGACAGCGTACACGCGCCGCAGCTCGACGGCGACGTCGCCCGGCACCGACGGCGCCGCGATCGCCTCCGGGTCGATCTCCTCCGGCACGCGCAGGCCGAGGCGCGACAGCAGCCGCCGCCGGCGCAGCCGCTTGCTGACCGCGCGCACGACGATCGACCCGAGCCACGCCGCGAACGCCTGCGGGTTGTCCAGCGACGCCAGCCGCCGCAGCGCCGACACGAAGCAGTCCTGCACCAGGTCGTCGACCTCGTTGTCCTGCGGCAGCAGGCGATGCGCCAGGCCGAGCGCCATGCGGGCGTGGCGCCGGAACAGCGCCTCCTGCGCCCACGCCTCGCCGGCGCGCGCCGCGACGACCAGCGCCGCGTCGGTCGGGCCGGCCCCCGATCTCGTGGGCGAGCTGCTGGTCACGGCCATCGTTCCGTCCGCGCGCATCGATTATCTGCCCGTTGGGCCCACATGGCATGACTTCGTAACCAGTCCTAACCAGTACGAGCCTCGAACCCCGCCCGGCGGTCCACCCCGGCACATCCGTTCGACCTGATGCATAATTGCGCCCCGATGACATCGAACGGGCGGATCCTCGTGGCGTTGCTCCCCCCACTCCTCGCGCTGGGCGCCTGCGGATTGCCGCAGGACAATGCGCGCGACGCGGGCGGCACGCTGGACGCCGCCAATTGCTCGATGCTGCCCGGCTGGACGCGGATCGATCGCGTCGACGCCGGCGGCTCCACGGTGGCGCACGTGGGCGGCGGCGCGCTGACGATGACCGCGGACTATCTGCCCTGGAACTACCAGGTCGATCTCGTGGCCCCGACGGGGACGGTCGAGATCACGCAAGGGGGACAGGCGACGGGCGACTTCGAGGCGACGGCGACGTTCGACAGCTTCCGGGGTACGGCCCCCGGCGGCGCCGCCGGGCTGGTCATCTCCACCCCGGGCTCCGGCGATGCCTACGCGTTCATCCGGCAGACCGACACCCCGCAGCTCGAGGTCATGGTCGCCGGGATGGGCACGGCCATGGTGCCCGCCAGCGAGGTCGGCGGGACGCTGCGGGTCGCCCGCCATGCCGGGATGATGACCGCCACGGCCACGGCCGGCACCAGCACGGTGGAGCTCGTAGGGGCGTTCCCCGCCGGCAACCTCACGATGGCCGCCAAGCTGGGAATCTACAACCGCAGCGAGACCGACAACCCGGGAGAGACGTCGATCCGCTTCACCGACTTCGCGATCACGGGCAGCACGGACCTGCTGTCCGACGCGTTCGACTGCGACAGCGTGCCGTAGCCGCGCGGCCGCCGTCGCCTAGCTCAGGATCTCGGCGATCGGGACCGTGCAGTACTGCTTGTCGCCGAAGGTGCTCAGGTTGACGCCCATCACCTTGGCCAGCGTCAGCAGCAGGTCGTTGTGCCCGCGGTCCTTGCTGGCGCGCACCATCGAATCGCCGTCGACGAGGTCGAGCGGGAACGTCACCATCCGGCCCGTCTTCAGCTTGCCGTTGGCGCCGCCGATCAGCACGAACGGCGTGTCGTCGTGGTTGTGGGCGGCGCCCATGTCCAGCTCGTTGCCCCAGCAGATCACCGTCTGATCCAGCAGCGTTCCGCCGCCTGCGCCGGGGAGCGCCGCCAGCTTCTGCGCCAGGTAGGCCACCTGCTGCGTGTAGAACAGGTCGATCGCCTGCTGCTGCGCGAAGCTCTGATACATGCTCTGGTTCGCGGCGCTGTAGATGTTGGGGATGCTCGCGCACTGGCCCATGTTGTTGTACATGGTGCACGGCGCGATCGCGTAGAGCGACTGCGGCCCCATGTGCGAGTAGTTGTGGTGCGTGTCCGCCTGCTTGGCCTCGGCGGGCGTGCTGGCGGTGTTCAACCAGGTGTGCGTCAGCTTGCTGGTCGACGTCGAGAACTGCAGGCTCGCCACCCGGGTCAGGTCGCACGCCAGCGCCATCGCCAGGATGTCCATCTGCAGCTTCGCCGTGGTCGGGTAGTCGGCCGACGGCGCCTTGTAGCCGGCGGGCGCCGCCGCCGGCGTCGAGCACTGCGCCGCCGCCGACGCCGCCGCGGCGATCTGCATGTCGAGCGCGTGCCAGCTGGTGCGCATCGCGTCCAGCCGCGCCTTGTCCTGCGTGCACAGCCGCGGCCCGATCGCCGCCAGGTCGCTGTCGAGCTGGCCGAACAGCTTCTGGCGGATGAAGGTCTTCTTGTCCGGGCCGGTGCCCGCCGTCATCATCGGGAAGATCGTGCTGCGCGCCTCGACAGGATCGTCGTGCGGATCGATGTAGGTGCCGGCGGCGTTGTAGATCATCCGCGTCTTCACCTCGCGGTCGGTGAAGTCGTCGACGCCCCGGACCATCAACTCGATCGACGGGAACGGGCGCCCCGCGTTCAACATCCCGGTGATCACCTGGTCGATGCTGGGGCCGGTCGCCGGCGAGCCCGAGCTGGTCAGCCCGGTCCACAGCGACGCCATCCCCGCCTCGTGCGATCCCTGGGCGGCCCGGTTGTTCAGGCCGTCCAGGATGGTGACGCTGTTCTGCACCGGCGCGAGCGGCGCCAGCGTGCCGCGGAACTTGTAGCCGGTGGTGACGATCGGCGCGCTCCCCGGCATCGGCGCCAGCACGTCCTTGCTGGCGCCGTCGGTGGCGCCCCACAGCGGCCGCACGCAGCCGTTGGGCGTGAACAGCAGCACCATGTACGTGGGCGGGGTGCCGCCCGCCTGCGCGTAGCTGGGCAACGTGCGGAGGAACGGCGCGGTCAGCGCGGTCGCGCCCGCCGCCTTCAGGAATCGCCGGCGTTCCAGGGTCACGTTCGTCTTCGTCGTCGTCCTCATGGGCAGGCGCTCCCGGCGTTGACCGCGGTCCGGTTCCGGAACGAATCGCTGCTGACGATCGCCACCAGCAGCTGCTTCAGGCTGAACTGGCTGCTCGAGAACGACTGGAACACCTGCTGCATCGAGCAGGCGTCGCCGTTGCTCTCCACCCGACCGAGCCCGTAGCGCATCTGCTGCAGCGCGAAGCACTGCTTGACCTGCGTGCTGGCGGCGAGCTGCCCGATCATGTCGGCCGCGTTCTGGAAGCTGCCGGTCATGTCGCCGGCCCGCATCGACACGAACGAGCCGCTCGAGTCGACCGCGCTGCCGTTCTCCTGCGAGATCCACTTGCCGGTCGCGTCGTAGTTGTCGAACCCGAAGCCGATCAGGTCCA
>DATBHU010000282.1:0-5033 GCA_036557265.1 Polyangia bacterium | reverse complement strand
GATCAACGGCCCCTGCGTGCTGGCGGTGGGCGGCGAGCTGAAGGCGACGGTCTGCCTGACCCGCGATCGAGAGGCGATCCTGTCGCAGCACATCGGCGACCTCGACGGTGCCGAGGGCTTCGCCTTCTTCGAGGAGGTGGTGGCGCGCCTGGCGGCGCTGGCGGGCCGCGCGCCCGAGGTGGTGGCCCACGATCTGCACGCCGACTACCGCTCCACCCGCTGGGCGCGCGCCTGCGGCCTGCCGGCCGTCGCCGTCCAGCATCATCACGCGCACATCGCCGCCTGCCTGGCCGAGCACGGCCGCATGGGACCGGTGCTGGGCGTCGCCTTCGACGGCACCGGCCTGGGCACCGACGGCACCCTGTGGGGCGGCGAGTTCATGGTCGCCGATCTGGGCGACTTCCGGCGCGTCGCGCACCTGCGCCCGCTGCCGCTGCTGGGCGGCGAGGCCGCGCTGCGCGCGCCCTGGCGGCTGGCGGCGGCGGCGCTGCTCGACGCGGGTGAGGCGCTCGATCTGCTCGACGACGTCACGCCGCCGCAGCGGGCGGCGATCGAGGAGCTGTGGGCGCGGCCGCACCTGGCGCCGCGCGCGACCGGCGCCGGGCGCTGGTTCGACGCGGTCGCGGCGCTGTGCGGGATCGGCCGGGAGATCAGCTACGAGGGCCAGGCCGCCGTCGAGCTGGAGGCGGCGGCCGCCGCCGGCGATCACGGGCGCTACGACTTCGGCTTCGGCCATCCGAGCCACCCTGGCGACGCGGGCGACCCCGCCGGCGGGCCGCTGGTCGTGGATCTGCGGCCGGCCATCCGCGCCATCGCCGGCGATCTTCGGGCCGGCGTCCCCGGGCGCGTGATCGCGGCGCGCTTTCACGACACGCTGGCGCACGCCATCGCGGTCACCTGCCGCCGCGCCCGCGAGCAGGGCGCGCCGACGACCGTGGCGCTGTCGGGCGGCTGCTTCCAGAACCGACGGCTCACCGAGACGGCGAAGGCGGAGCTGGAGTCGATCGCCTTCAAGGTGCTGCTGCACGAGCGCGTCCCCTGCAACGACGGCGGGCTGGCGCTCGGTCAGGCGGCGGTCGCCTCGTACCGCCTCGCGCTGGGGGCGCCATGTGCCTAGGCATTCCGGGGGAGGTGACGGCGCTGAGCGAGCGCGACGGCTTGCCGTACGCCAGCGTCCGCTTCGGCGGCGTCACGCGCGAGGTCTGCCTGGCCTGCCAGCCCGAGGTGGTGCCGGGCGACTTCGTCCTGGTGCACGTCGGCCTGGCGATCGCGAAGATCGATCGCGCGCAGGCCGAGGCGGCCTGGCAGGTGCTGGAACAGATCGGCCAGACCGCCGAGCTGGGCGCGGCGCCGGCGCCCGCGCCCACTCTGGACGAGGCGCGGGAGCCGGAGTCGTGAAGTACCTCGAGGAGTATCGCGACCCCGAGGTGGCGGCCGGCCTGCTGCGCGAGATCCGGCGGGTGGCCCGCTCGCCCTGGGTGATCATGGAGGTGTGCGGCGGGCAGACGCACTCGATCGTCCGCTACGGGATCGATCGGCTGCTGCCCCCCGAGATCGAGCTGGTGCACGGCCCCGGCTGCCCGGTCTGCGTCACCGCGCTGGAGACCATCGATCGCGCGCACGCGATCGCCGCGCTGCCCGACGTCATCTTCACCTCGTTCGGTGACATGCTGCGCGTCCCCGGCTCGCGCGGCGATCTGCTGTCGCTGCGCGGGCGCGGCGCCGACGTGCGCGTCGTCTATTCGCCGCTCGACGCGGTCGGCATCGCCCGCGCCAACCCCGACAAGCGCGTGGTGTTCATGGGCATCGGCTTCGAGACCACGGCGCCCGCCAACGCGATGGCGCTGGTGCAGGCCCGCCGCCTCGGCGTCGGCAACTTCTCGATGCTGGTCTCGCACGTGCTGGTGCCGCCGTCGATCGCCGCGATCCTGCAGACGCGCGGCAACCGGGTGCAGGCGTTCCTCGGCCCCGGCCACGTCTGCGCCGTGGTCGGCTATCGCGAATACGAGGCGCTCTCCGCCCGCTACGGCGTGCCGATCGTGATCACCGGGTTCGAGCCGGTCGACCTGCTGGAGGGGATCCTGATGGCGGTGCGCCAGCTGGAGGCGGGGCAGGCGGCGGTCGAGAACCAGTACGCCCGCACGGTCACGCGCGACGGCAACGCCATCGCGAAGGAGATCATCGCCGACGTGTTCGAGGTGACCGATCGAAAGTGGCGCGGCGTCGGCGCCATCCCCAAGTCGGGCTACAAGATCCGCTACGAGTACCGCGCCCACGACGCCGATCGGCTGTTCGCCGTCGAGGAGATCGACACCGAGGAGCCGGCCGTCTGCATCAGCGGCCTGGTGCTGCGCGGCCTCAAGAAGCCGTGCGACTGCCCGGCGTTCGGCACGGCGTGCACGCCGCGGCGGCCGCTCGGCGCGACCATGGTGTCGGCCGAGGGGGCGTGCGCGGCCTACTACCAGTACGGGCGCTCGGTGCCCCAGGAGGCCGCGGAGTGAGCGCCGGAACGAGCGACGGCGCCGGCGACGCCGCCGTCTACGCCGTCGACTCCATCCTGCGCAAGGCGCGCGAGAGCGCGGCCCTCAAGGTCGCCTTCGCGGAGGCCAACGCCGACAAGATCGCCGCCTGCGTCGGCGCGCTGGCGGAGCGCTTCGGGCAGGGCGGGCGCCTCTACGTGATGGGCAACGGCGGCTCGGCCTGCGACGCGCAGCACGTGGCGGTCGAGTTCCAGCACCCGATCGTGGAGAAGCGGCGGGCCCTGCCGGCGCTGGCGCTGACCGCCGACACGGCGCTGCTGACGGCGGTCGGCAACGACGCCGACTTCTCCCAGGTGTTCGCCCAGCAGATCGATCTCCTCGCCCGCGCCGAGGACGCGGCGCTCGGCATCTCGACCTCGGGCGCGTCGGCCAACGTCAACCGGGCGCTGCGCCGCGCGCGCGACAAGGGCCTGCTGACCATCGGCTTCGCGGGCCGCGACGGCGGCGCGCTGGCCGACATCTGCCAGTTCTGCTTCGTGGTGCCGACGTGGTCGATCCACCGCATCCAGGAGACGCACACGCTGCTCTTGCACCTGCTCTGGGACCAGGTCCACGTCGCGCTGGGGGAGACCGATGTCCTCTGACTCCGTACCCCCTCTCCCGCTTGCGGGAGAGGGTCGGGGTGAGGGCAGGCCGCTCTCGGGCGACGCTCGGTTCGAGCTCGCTTGCCCGACGCCCAAGAACGAGACCGAGCGCGTGCTGCTCGCCCACGGCAGCGGCGGTGTGCTGACCTCGCAGCTGATCGAACAGCTGGTGGTGCCGGCGTTCCGCAACCCGGCCCTGGAGGCGCTGGACGACCAGGCGGTGCTGGCGCTGTCGCCGGCGGCCGGCGGCGCGCGCATCGCCTTCACCACCGATTCGTACGTCGTCACGCCGCTGTTCTTCCCGGGCGGTGACATCGGCGAGCTGGCGGTCAACGGCACCATCAACGATCTCGCGATGGGCGGCGCCCGGCCGCTGGCGCTGTCGCTCGCCTTCATCCTGGAAGAAGGGCTGCCGCTCGACGATCTGCGGCGCGTGATCGAGTCGGTGCGCGCGGCGTCGGCGCGCGCCGGCGTCCCGATCGTCACGGGCGACACCAAGGTGGTCGGGCGCGGCGCGGGCGACAAGATCTTCATCAACACCTCCGGCATCGGCGTGGTGCCGCCCGGCGTCGACCTGTCGTCGCAGCGCGTGCGCCCGGGCGACGCGATCCTGCTGTCGGGGACCATCGGCGATCACGGCGCGACGATCATGGCGGCGCGCGAGGGGCTGCAGCTTGGCGGCGAGCTGCGCAGCGACACGGCCGCCCTGCACGAGCTGGCGGCGGCGGTGCTGGACGCCTGCCCCGACGCGCACGCCATGCGCGATCCCACCCGGGGCGGCCTGGCCGCCGTGCTGGTCGAGATCGCCTCGCGCCGCAAGCTCGGCATCGAGATCGACGAGCGCGCCATCCCGATCGCCGACACCGTGCGCGGCGCCTGCGAGCTCTACGGCCTGGATCCGCTGTTGCTGGCCAACGAGGGGAAGCTGGTCGCGTTCGTGCCGGCGCCCGCCGCCGAGGCCGTGCTGGCGCGGATGCGCGCGCACCCGCTCGGACGCGACGCGGTCGCGATCGGCCGCGTGACCGGCGAGGGCCCGGGGCGGGTGTCGCTGCGCACGCCGTTCGGAAGCGGGAGGATTCTCGATCTTCCGTATTCGGAGCCGCTGCCCAGGATCTGCTGACGCCGCCAGGGCGAAAGGAGCACGTTCATGCCGGAGAGCGACGCGGGGGTGAAGGAGCTGCACATCCTCTGGATCTCGGAGGGGATGAGCTGCGACGGCGACACGGTGTCGATCACCGCGGCCAGCCAGCCGAGCATCGAGGACGTCGTGCTCGGGGTGCTCCCCGGCATACCCAAGGTGCACCTGCACAACAAGGTGCTCGCCTACGAGACCGGCGAGGACTTCCTGACGGCGTTTCGCAAGGCCGCGCGCGGCGAGCTGGAGCCGTTCGTGCTCGTCATCGAAGGCTCGATCCCGAACGAGAAGATCAACGGCGACGGCTTCTGGAGCGCGTTCGGCAACGATCTGGTCACCGGCCAGCCCAAGACGCTGGACCGCTGGATCGACGAACTGGCGCCCAAGGCGCTGGCGGTGATGGCGTGCGGCACCTGCGCCACCTACGGCGGCATCCACGCGATGGCGGGCAACCCGACCGGCGCGATGGGCCTGGCAGATTATCTCGGGCGCGATTTTCGCTCGAAGGCCGGCCTTCCGATCATCAACGTGCCCGGCTGCCCGGTCCAGCCGGACAACATGACCGAGACCTTGCTCTATCTGCTCTACATGGCGGCGGGGCTGGCGCCGATCATCCCGCTGGACGAGCAGCTTCGGCCCACCTGGCTGTTCGGCAAGACCGTGCACGAGGGCTGCAGCCGGGCCGGCTACTACGAGCAGGCGGACTTCGCCCAGGACTACAACTCGCCCAAGTGCGTGGTGCGCGTCGGCTGCTGGGGCCCGGTGGTCAACTGC
>DATBHU010000281.1:0-16602 GCA_036557265.1 Polyangia bacterium | reverse complement strand
GTCTGCTGCAACGTCGCGTGCCAGGGCCCCTGCCTCTCCTGCAAGCTGACGGGCCGCGAAGGGACCTGCTGGCCGATCGACGCCGACAAGGCCGACCCGCGCGGCATGTGTCACGACGCGGGCCCCTTCAGCTGCGGTCAGAACGGCCTGTGCGACGGCTTCGGCGGCTGCTCGAAGTATCCGCGCGACACGAAGTGCACGATGCCGACCTGCTCGGGGAACATCGTGAACACCCCGGGCACCTGCGACGGCCTCGGCACGTGCTCGGCGCCGGGCGTCCAGCCCTGTCATCCCTTCCGCTGCGCGAACGGCGCCTGCACCACCAGCTGCGTCACCAACGCCGACTGCGACACCGGGATCGCCTGCGTCGGCGGCACCTGCGGCCCCAAGCAGGACGGCCAGAGCTGCAAGGACTCGAGCGAGTGCCAGCACAGCCACTGCGTCGACGGCGTCTGCTGCGACCAGGCCTGCACCGGCGCCTGCCGCACCTGCGCGGGATCGATGGCGGGCCACTGCATGCCGATCGCGGCCGGCACCGTCGATCCGCGCGGCATGTGCACGGCCCTGGCGCAGTCGACCTGCAGCACGAACGGCAAGTGCGACGGCAACGGCGGCTGCCAGAACTGGCCGGTCGGGACGCTGTGCGCCGACGAGCTCTGCAACGCGACCGGCAACATCTACAAGGGTCCGTCCACCTGCGACTCGTCCGGACAGTGCGCCCCGCCCGAGCTGGTTCCGTGCAGCCCCTACACCTGCAACGGCAGCGCGCGCTGCTTCAACGCGTGCACCAACGACAGCCAGTGCGTCTTCCCCAACACGTGCATCAACAACTCGTGCGGGTTGAAGGGCCCCGGCGCCTCCTGCTCGGATCCGAACGAGTGCGAAAGCAAGTTCTGCGCGCAGGGCGTCTGCTGCGACAAGGCGTGCAACACCGCGTGCAAGTCGTGCATCGCCGGCACGCCGGGCGTCTGCACGGACGTGACGAACGGCGCGCCGGATCCGACCGGCCTGTGCGAGATGCAGGATCCGTCGATGTGCGGCACGAACGGCAAGTGCCAGGCGGGCGCCTGCCAGAAGTGGACAGCGGGCACGCCGTGCATGCCGGCGACCTGCCCCACCACCAGCAACCTGTTCACGGCGCTCTCGACCTGCGACGGCGGCGGCAGCTGCCAGACGCCGACCACGATGCCCTGCTACCCGTACCGCTGCGGCTCGGCCGCCTGCAAGGCGTCTTGCACGGCGGACGCCGACTGCCTGCCGCCCGCCAGCTGCAACGGCGGATCGTGCGGCCTCAAGCCGCCGGGCGCGACCTGCGGGACCAAGGACGAGTGCCAGCTGGGCTTCTGCGAGCAGGGCATCTGCTGCCAGACGGCGTGCACGGGCATTTGCAAGTCGTGCGCGCTCTCCACGTCGCGCGGCGTCTGCAGCAACATCCCCGACGGGACCCCGGACATCTCGGCCCGCTGCTCGGATCAGGGGGCGATGAGCTGCGGCACCGACGGCTTCTGTGACGGCAAGGGGGCCTGCCGCCTGTACGGCGCGGGCACCGTCTGCCTCGGCGCTTCCTGCCCCAAGAACCAGTCGACGCAGACCAACGCCCGGACCTGCGACGGGCTCGGGGTCTGCCAGATGCCGACGACGAAGGCGTGCGCGCCGTACGTCTGCGACGGCACGTCGATGTCGATGTGCCTCGGCACCTGCAGCAGCGACCAGGACTGCCTGTCGCCCAACATCTGCGATCCGCAGACCAGCCGCTGCGGGAAGCTGAAGCGCCTCGGCCAATCGTGCGCGGCGACCAGCGACTGCCTGACCGGCAACTTCTGCGTCGACGGCGTCTGCTGCGCCACCAGCGGCTGCGCGCTCTGTCAGGCGTGCAACGTCGGCGCCGCCGCCGGCAACTGCGCCAACGTTCCCAACGGCACGGCGGACACGATGAGCCGCTGCACGCCCAACCCGCCCTGCGGTAACACCGGCGCCTGCAACGGCAACGGGGCCTGCCAGCTGGCCGCGACGACGGTGTCCTGCGGCACGCAGTCGTGCACCGGAAACACGTTCACGCCGCTGTCGCACTGCAACGGCACCGGCGGCTGCCTGGCGCCGACCGCGTCCAACTGCACGCCTTACGTCTGCGGCAGCAACGCCTGCAAGACCAGCTGCACCGTCGACGCCGACTGCCTCTCGCCGTTCACTTGCCAGGGCAGCGCTCCGAAGAACTGCGCGCTGAAGCCTCCCGGCCAGCCGTGCACGGCCGCCAACCAGTGCGGGAGCGGCAGCTGCGTCGACGGCGTCTGCTGCAACATGCCGCCGGGCAACACCAGCTGCGGCACCTGTCAGTCCTGCGCCGGCACCACGCCGGGCACGTGCACGCCGCTGGCGGCCGGCACGGCGGCGCCGTCCGGTCAGTGCGGGGCCAGCCCGCCCTGCGGCAACACCGGCAAGTGCGACGGCGGCGGCGGCTGCGCGCAGGCGGCGACCACCGTGTCGTGCGGCATGGCGGTGATGTGCACCGGGACGATGTTCCAGCCGCAGTCATTCTGCACCGGCGCCGGCATGTGCAACCAGCTGCCGACCAGCAGCTGCGGCAATTACATCTGCGGCACCGGCGCCTGCAAGACGAACTGCAACGCCGACGCGCACTGCTCCAGCACCAGCCTGTACTGCACCGGCAACGCCACGACGGCGGGCAGCTGCGTCGCCAAGAAGGCGAACGGCGCCACCTGCGGCGGCGCGAACGAGTGCGCCAGCGGCAGCTGCGTCGACGGCGTCTGCTGCGCGACCTCCAGCTGCCCGGGCTGCCAGTCGTGCGCCCTCAACGGGGCCGGCACCTGCGCCGACGTGCCGGCCGGCACGACCCACGCGACCGACTGCCCGACCGGCACCGTCTGCGGCAACACGGGCTTCTGCAACGGGACCGGCGCCTGCGAGCAGAAGTCGACGTCGACGTCGTGCGGCCAGGGTGTCTCGTGCACCAACGGCGTCTACCAGCCGCCGTCGTTCTGCTCGGGGACCGGCAGCTGCACCCAGGCCAGCACCGTCGACTGCGTCGCCTACCAGTGCGGCGCCAACGCCTGCAAGACCAGCTGCACCAGCGCGACCGAGACCAGCGACTGCGCCGCCGGCTACTACTGCGCGGGCGTCAGCTGCGTCGCCAAGAAGGGACTGGGCGGCGCCTGCACCGGCACCAACCAGTGCGTCGGCGGCAACTGTGTCGACGGCGCCTGCTGCATGACCTCCAGCTGCCCGACCTGTCAGTCATGCAGCCTGAACGGCGCGGGGACGTGCGCGAACGTCGGGTCGGGGATCACCGAGCCGCACGCCCGCTGCCCGATCACCACCGCGTGCGGCAACACCGGCGCCTGCAACGGCGCGGGCGCCTGCCAGCAGCAGCCGAGCACGCTGCAGTGCGGGACCGGCGTGTCCTGCACCAGCGCGACCTACCAGCCGCCCTCGTTCTGCAGCGGCAGCGGCAGCTGCGTCCAGAGCGGCACCACCACCTGCTCGCCGTACATCTGCAACGCCGGCGGCACGGCCTGCCTGGCCAGCTGCAACAGCGACGCGGACTGCATCAACAACAGCTACTACTGCACCGGCCCGAACGGGATCTGCCAGCCGAAGAAGTCGCCCCCGAGCACGTGCGGCTCCGCCCACGAGTGCGCCAACGGCAACTGCATCGACGGCGTCTGCTGCAACACCTCCAGCTGCGGCGCCTGCAAGACCTGCAACGGGGCCACGCCGGGGACGTGCGCGGCGGTCGCCGACGGCCAGGCCGAGCCGCACAACCTGTGCGCGGCGAACCCGCCCTGCGGCAACACCGGCTTCTGCGCGGGCGGCGCCTGCGCCCAGGTGAACGCCGGCACGATGTGCACCAGCTTCACCTGCCTGGACGCGACGACGTTCCAGCCCGCGGGCGCCTGCAACGGCGCCGGCAGCTGCACGATCCCGAACGCGGTCGGCTGCTCGCCGTACCAGTGCACCACCGGCGGGTGCCGGGGCAACTGCGACATCCCCAGCGAGCTCACGCAATGCGCCCAGCCGAGCAACTACTGCAACGGCAGCAGCTGCGTCGCGAAGCGAGGGCTCGGCGTCGCCTGCGGCCGCGACGGCGAGTGCGCCTCCAAGCACTGCACCGACGGCGTCTGCTGCAACACGGGCCCCTGCGGGTCGTGCCAGGCCTGCAACGTCACGGGCAGCGAGGGACTGTGCGCCAACGTGCCGAGCGGCGCGGTGGATCCCACCGGTACCTGCGTGAACCAGGACCCCATGACCTGCGGCACCAACGGGCGGTGCACCGGCACCGGCACCTGCGCGCTCTACGACATGAGCACGGTGTGCAGCACGTCTTGCCTCGCGGCCGCGTTCACGACTACTTTCTGCGACGGCATCGGCGGCTGCACGCAGGCGCAATCGCAGCTCTGCTTGTGCAACGCGAGCGGTTGCCTCTAGGTCTCGACTAGATCACGTCAGCCGGATCAGCGCCGACAGCGGGCTGTAGGGCATCTTGTGAGCGAGCGCCACCGGCGAGCAGGTGACCTCGCCCGCGTAGCAGTTCACGCCCTTCGCGAGCGCCGGATCGTCGACCACCGCGCGCGCGATGCCGAGGTCCGCGAGCTTCTGCGCGTACTCGATGGTGACGTTGGTGAGCGCCCAGGTGCTGGTCTGCGCCACGGCGCCCGGCATGTTCGGCACGCAGTAATGAACCACGCCGTGCACCTCGTAGGTCGGGTGATCGTGATCGGTGGGCCGACAGGTCTCGATGCAGCCGCCCTGATCGACCGCGACGTCGACGACCACGCTCCCCTTGTCCATCTCGGTGACCAGCTTCTCGTCGACCAGCTTGGGCGCCACCGCCCCCGGGATCAGCACCGCGCCGATCAGCAGATCGGCGCGTCGCACCACCTCCTCGATGTTGAACGGGTTCGAATACAGCGTCTCGATCGAGCTGCCGAACACGTCCTCGAGGTAGCCCATCGTCCGGGCCCGCACGTCGAGCACGGTGACGTACGCCCCCATGCCGATGGCGATGGTCGCGGCGCTGCGCCCCACCACGCCGCCGCCCAGGATCACCACCCGGCCGCGCCGCGTCCCCGGCACGCCCCCCAGCAGCACGCCCTTGCCGCCGCGCTCCTTCTCCAGGCAGCTGGCGCCGACCTGCACGGCCATGCGTCCCGCCACCTCGCTCATCGGCCGCAGCAGCGGCAGCCGCCCGTCGGAGGTCTCGATGGTCTCGTACGCGACGGCGGCGACCTTCGCCTTCACCAGCTCGCGGGTCAGCGCCGGCTCCGCCGCGAGGTGCAGGTAGGTGTACAGGATCTGGTTCTCGCGGAAGAAGCGGTACTCGGCGGCCAGCGGCTCCTTGACCTTGATGACCATGTCGGCCGCCCAGGCGTCCGCCGCGGTCGGCACGATGGTCGCGCCCGCCCCGACGTACAGGTCGTCGGTGATGCCGCTCCCTTCCCCCGCCCCGCGCTCGATCATCACGCGGTGATTGTGGGCCACCAGCTGGCGCACGCCGGCCGGGGTGATGGCGACGCGGTACTCGCGCGTCTTTATCTCCTTCGGAACGCCGATCAGCATGCCGTGGAAGATAGCGCTACCTACGCAGATTGCGCAGCAGCAGCTTCAAGTTCTGGAAGTCGATCGGCTTCTCGACGCGCGCGTTGGGAATACGTTCCAGGAACTCGCGCGCCCGCGGCGTGAAGGCGCCGCCGGTGACGAACACCACCTTCTCCAGCTGTTCGGGCGCGGCGCGCCCCAGCTCGGCGTACAGGTCCATGCCGGTGATCTCGGGCATCATCAGGTCGCACAGGATCACGTCGTAGCGCTCGCCCGCCCGGATGCGCTCCAGCGCGCGCCGCCCGTCGCCGACGCAGGTGACGTGATAGTCCGACGAGAACGCCCGCCGCAGCGCGCCCAGGATCATCGGCTCGTCGTCGACGATCAGCAGCCGGCCGCCCGGCGCGCTGACGTCGACCGCCGCGCGCGACGCGGCCGGCGCCGGCATGTCCATCGCGACGGGCGGCAACATCACCCGGAACGCGCTCCCCTTGCCGATGTCGCTGTCGACGCCGATCTCGCCGCCCAGCCCGCTCAGGATGCCGCTGCAGATCCAGAGCCCGAGCCCCGTTCCTTCCCCCGCGGGCTTGGTGGTGAAGAACGGATCGAAGATGCGCTCCCGGATCTCGGCCGGGATGCCGGCGCCCGTGTCGCGGATCTCGATGACGGCGTAGCCGCGGCCGTCGGTGCGCGTGCTGACCCGGATCTCGTTGCGCTCGGTCTCGCCCTCGGGGATGGCGTGGGCCGCGTTCAGCAGCAGGTTCAGGAACACCTGACCGAGGCGCGACTCGTTGCCCTCCACCATCGGCGTGTCGCCGTAGTCCTTCACCAGGCGGGCCCGGTGCCGGATCTCGTTCCAGGCGATGTTGATCGACGAATCGAGCACGCGCCGCAGCGCCACCGGCCCGCTCTGGTCCTCGTCGCCGCGGGCGAAGACGCGCAGATCGCGCACGATGTTGCGCACGCGCTCGGCGCCCTGGCGCGCCTCGGCGAGCGCCTCGCCCGCCTCGTCGACGGCGTGGCCGAGCTCGCCGTTGACGCTGCTGAGCCGCGCGATGCGCGAGCCGAACGTCGTCAGCTGGTGCCGGACGAAGTCGATGTTGGCGACGATGTACGCGAGCGGGTTGTTGATCTCGTGGGCGACGCCCGCGGCCAGCGTCCCGACCGCCGCCATGCGGCCCGCGAAGATCAGCTGGTTCTCCATGCGCCGGCGCTCTGTCAGGTCGCGGATGAAGAAGTAGTGCCCCTTCGGGCCCGGGCGGCTGCTCTGCAGGTCGAAGATCGGCACCACCGCCAGCTGCATGTCGAACGGCGTGCCGTCCTTGCGCGCGCCGTGCACCTCGCGTTCGACCTTCTCCGTCGCGGTCTGCATGTCGCCCCGGATCAGCGGGCGATCGGCCGCCGAGACGGTCGTCTCCCAGCTGCGGCCGACGATCTCGCCGGACTCGTAGCCGGTCAGGCGCGAGAACGCCCGGTTGACGGAGACCACCCGCCCCTCCAGATCCACCCGGCAGATCGCCTCCGCCGCGTCCTCGAGGGCCGCGCGCAGCTCGCGCACCTGCTCCTCGAGCCGCGCGACCAGGACGTCCGACGACGTCCTCACCGGCGCCAGCAGCACCTCCGTAGGCGAGGGCCTGAGCTCGGGCACGTCGTCAGAATATCAGGCGTCAACAGAGCAAGGGAAGTTACTTTTTTAAGGTCCCTAACCTTAAATTCTTCTTACGCCACCGTCGGTGCTTGCCGCGAAAGGAACGACAGAAACGCCATGAAGGCATGGCGCCGACATGGTTGCAGGATCGCCTCCAGGATGGTCGCGACAGGGCCTGCAAAGATCGCTGAAATTTTTCAGGATCTTCGCCGGCTCTTCGTTCGCGCGCCGCGGACGCTGGCGCGAGCGGCTAGCGGTGGAAAACGCTGCCAGACGACGAGCGGCCGCCGCCGCTCCAGCCGCGGCCGCCGCCCAGCAGCTCAGCGGCGCGCTCGCGCACCTTCGGGCTGCCGTCGTGGGCGGCTGCCTCCTTGATGAACGGCGTCGCCGCCGGACCGAGGCTGCGCAAGAACGCCTGCGATCGATCGTAGCCGCGATCGCTGACCAGCGATCGGATCGCGCCCTTGATCAGATCGGGATCGGACTTCAGCACCGGGTTCTTGCGCACGGCGATCTGCGCCGCGGCGAGGCCGTCCGGCCAGCGCCGGTTGTCGAAGTCGACCATCGCCAGCAGGTACGGCACGTCGGCGTTGTCAGGCTGCTGCGCGCGGAGCTGGTTCAAGAGCGCGATCGCGCCGTCGATCTCGCCGCGCGCCACCATCTGGCGCGCCTGCTCCAGCTGCGGGCTGTCGGCCGCGGGCGCGCGCGCCGCGGCGGGCGCTGCGGCGGTGGCTGGCGAGGCGGACCCCGCCGGGCCCGCGGGCGGACGCGCGGCCGTCGCGGTCCCGTCGCCGCCCGATCGGAGCGCGCGCCCGATCAGCAGCGCCAGCAGCGCGACGACGAGGAACAGCGCGCCCAGCCAGGCGAAGCGAAACGGGCGCACCGTCGCGCTCGCCTCCGCCGGAGCCGCGGTGCGGGCCTCCGCCGCCTCGAGGCGCCGGCGCACGGCGGAGACGGTGTCGACGGTGGTCTTGGCGTCTTGACGGACGGTCGGCGCCGGCGCGGCCGGCTTCCTCCCCACGTTGCCGGCGTCGCCGTCGGCCTTCTTGTCGCCCTTCTTGCGGTCGCCCTTGCTGTCGTTGCCGACGGCGGCCTTGGCATCGGATTTCGGCAGGGCGACCTCCTGGCCGGCGGCTCTGCCTTCGGGCGTGGCCGCCAGCGCCGCGGCCAGATCGGCCGCCGACTGGAATCGATCCTCGGGCAGCTTCGACATCGCCTTGTCGAGCAGCGCCTCCAGCTCGACGGAGAAGCGCGCGTCGGGCACCACGCTGCGCAGCTTCGGCGGCGGTGACTCGCGCTGCATCAGGATCACTTCGCCGACGTTGTCGGACTGGAACGGCTTGCGGCCGGTCAGCATCTCGAACAGCACGATGCCGACCGTGTAGAGGTCGGTGCGCATGTCGATCGCGCCCTCCGCGCCCGACTGCTCCGGCGACATGTAACTCGGCGTTCCGACCGCCATGCCCGCCGTCATCTGCGGGCCGTCCCGCAGCTTGGCCAGGCCGAAGTCCAGGATGCGCAGGTGCTCCTTCAGCCCCGCCTCGTCGCTCAGGATCAGGTTCTCGGGTTTGAGGTCGCGGTGGATGATCCCCTGCTCGTGCGCGTGCGCCAGCCCGGCGAGCAGCTGCTGCCCGAGCCGCATCGCGCGCGCCGCCGGCAGCCGGCCTTCCATCATGAGGTCGCGCAGCGTCCGACCGGTCACGAAGTCCATGACCAGATACGGCGACCCCTCGACGCCGAAGTCGATGACCGAGACGCAGTGCGGGTGCAGCAGGCGGCTCATCGCCTTCGCCTCGGTCTCGAACCGGGAGAGGAAGGTCTTCTGCGCCGCGATCCAGGGATGCAGGAACTTGATGGCGACGGCGCGCCCCAGCTGGACCCGCTCGCCCTTGTAGACCACCCCCATCGCGCCTGACGCGAGGCGAGAAAGGATGAGGTAGCGGCCCTGCAGCGTGACGCCCACGCGCGGATCGGGAGGTGCGGGCTCGTCGCTCACCCGTCGAGGGTATCACGCACGGAAATGACGCGGCCTTGTTTCAGCGGCGGCCGAACTTAGTTTTCCCCAGCTCCGCTATGGTTGACCCCGATCTGTCCTGGAACCGTGACGGCAGCAGCACCGAATCAGGTAGCCGCCCCGCCTCCGTTTTGATCGTCGATGACCGGCCGGCGAATCTCGTCGCGCTGGAGGCGACGCTCGCGCCGCTCGGCATCCGTACAGTCACGGCAGTATCGGGGCCCGAGGCGCTGCGGCGGCTGCTGGCCGAGGAGTTCGCGCTGGTGCTGCTGGACGTGCAGATGCCCGGCATGGACGGCTTCGAGACCGCGACGCTGATGAAGCGGCATCCGCGCACCGCGCACGTCCCGATCATCTTCGTCACCGCGATCCACCGCGAGGCGTCCCACCTGTTCACGGGGTACGAGCGCGGCGCGGTCGACTACCTGACCAAGCCGTTTGATCCCACCATTCTGCGCTCGAAGGTGCGCGTGTTCGTCGACCTGTTCGTGAAGGAGCGCCAGCTGCGCGAGCAGGCGGCGCTGATGCACGAGCGCGAGTCGCGCGATCGCGAGCACCGCACCGAGGAGCGCTTCCGCGCCCTGCTCGACTCGATGCCGCTGTGCGTGTGGGCGCTGGGCGCGGACGGCACGCCGGTCTACGCGAACCGGTCCTGGCTCGAGTACGCGGGCGCGGACGCGGGCGCGCAGGGGCCGATGGCGGCGCTGCACCCGGAGGACGAGGAGACCGTGCGCGCCGACGTGCAGACGGCGCTGGCGCGCGGCGAGCCGATCGAGCTGGAGTACCGGCTGCGCAGCGCGCGCGACGGCACCTACCGCTGGCACGCGGTGCGCTTCCTGCCCCAGAGCGATCCGGAGGGGGGCGTGACCGGCTGGATCGGCACCGCGACCGACATCGAGAACTTCAAGCGCGCGCAGAACGCGCACGCCGAGCTGGCCGTGAAGGAGCGCGAGGCGCGCGAGGCGGCGGAGGCCGCCAACCGCGCCAAGGACGAGTTCCTGGCCACGCTGTCCCACGAGCTGCGCACGCCTCTGAACGCGATGGTCGGGTGGACGCACATGCTGCGCTCGCGGACGCTGTCCGTGGACAAGCAGCAGAAGGCGCTGGAGACGATCGAACGCAACGCCCGCGCCCAGGCCGAGCTGATCGAGGACATCCTCGACGTCTCGCGCATCATCACCGGCAAGCTGCGCATCGAGATCCACCCGGTCGATCTGCCGTCGATCGTCGACGTCGCCTGCGACGCCGTGCGCCCCGCGGCCGAGGCGAAGGGGATCGTGCTCGAGCGCCGGATCGAGGCCCTGCCCGCCCGCTTCTACGGCGACGCAGTCCGCCTGCAACAGGCGATCTGGAATTTGCTGTCGAACGCCATCAAGTTCACGCCCGCGGGCGGCCGCGTCGAGCTGGCGATCGTCTCCGACGAGCGCGCGGTCACCATCGAGGTGCGCGACACCGGCTGCGGCATCGCCACCGACTTCATGCCGTTCGTGTTCGATCGCTTCCGCCAGCTCGACAGCAGCAGCAAGCGCGCGCACGGCGGCCTGGGCATCGGCCTGGCCATCGTCCGCCACGTCGTCGAGCTGCACGGCGGCAGCGTCACCTGCAACAGCCCGGGCGCCGATCGCGGCGCGACGTTCACGGTGCAGCTGCCGATCCGCGTGCCCGAGACGGCACCCATCGCGGTCGCGCCGGAGGTGCGGCAGGCGGGGGTGATGCGCCCGTCGAGCGACGAGCTGGTCGACCTGACCGGGATCAAGGTCTTGCTCGTCGACGACGAGGCCGACGCGCGCGAGCTCCTGACCGAGGTGCTGGAGCAATGCGGCGCCACGGTCGTGTCGGCGCAGACCGCGGACGAGGCGGTGGAGCTGATCCCGCGCGAGCGGCCGTCGGTGCTGCTGTCGGACATCGGGCTGCCGGGCGAGGACGGCTACAAGCTGATCAGCCGGGTGCGGGCGATGCCGCCCGAGAACGGCGGCAACCTGCCGGCGGCGGCGATCACCGCCTACGCGCGCTCGGACGACGCGCGCCGGGCGCTGGCGGCCGGATACCAGCGCCACGCGCCCAAGCCGATCCAGCCGACCACGCTGGCGGCGCTCGTCGCCGGGCTGGCCCAGCTCGGCCCGCTCGAGGTCGCGGCGACGCGGGAAAAGGCCAGGTCAGTCGACGCTTGAGCGGCCCGGCCGGCCCGCGCGCCAGTCGGGCGGCTTGTCGGAGACGATGCCGCGCTTGACCAGAAAATCGTGGACCACGTGCGTCGCGCGCAGGACCTCGTAGCCGTCGAAGTCGCCGTGCCGCCCGCCGCGGATGGGGACCAGCCGGTTCGGCGCGCCGACCTTGTCCAGCGCCGCGTGCAGCCGGATCGCCTGCGTGTAGGGGACGACCGGATCGGCGTCGCCGTGCAAGGTCAGCACGGCGGGCGCGCCCTTGGCCACATAGTTGATGGGCGAGACGCGCGCGGCGCGCGCCGCCGGATCCGGCGCCGTGCCGATCCAGCCGACGGCGAAGTCGCGCGGGTGCGGCGGCGCCAGCAGCTCGGCGACGTCGACGACGCCGAAGAAGTTGATCACGGCCGCCACCGCCAGCGGCTCGTTGCCGGGGCAGAGGCCGTCGAACCCCGCCGACGCCGGGGCGAGCGCGGCCATGAGCGCCAGGTGCGCGCCGGCCGAGCTGCCGACCAGCACCAGCTTCGCGGGGTCGAACCCGTACTGCGGCGCGTGGCGGATCACCCAGCGCAGCGCGCAGCGGCTGTCCTGCACCGCCGCCGGCGCGGGGGCGATGCGGGCGACCCGGTAGTCGACGTTGACCACCGCGAAGCCCATCGCCAGGTAGGGGAGCACGTCGAGGGCGATCTCGTCCTTGCTGCCCGTGACCCAGCCGCCGCCGTGAAACAGGATCGCGGTCGGCAGCGCGCCGTTGGGGCGCCGTGGAACGTAGAGATCCAGCTTCCCGTTCCAGCCGCCCGCCGACAGGTAGATGACGTTGGGCTCGACCCGGTAGCTGGTCGCGATCAGCGCCGCGCTGTCCAGCGCCGCGGCCGGGGTCGGTGGCGAGGGCGCCGCGGCGGCGGTCGGCAGGCCCACCGCCAGGGCAAGGGCGGCCACCGTCGGCAGGTAACGCATCGGCCAGGTGATGTTGAGGTGGCGCAAACCGTTTGACAAGGGCGAGCGGACACTCGAAAGATCCGTGCATGGGCACCTCGGAGCCGTGCGGCGGCATCCTGGTGGTAGACGACGATCCGGACATTCGCGATTCGCTGCGCGAAGTGCTGGAGGATGAGGGCTACGAGGTCGCTTGCGTCGGCAACGGCCGCGAGGCGCTCAACCACCTCAAGAGCGCGAATCCACGCCCGTGCGTCATCTTGCTGGACCTGATGATGCCGGTGATGGACGGCTGGCAGTTCCGCAAGGAGCAGAAGCAGGACGCGGAGATCGCGGGCATCCCGCTGGTCGTGATCACCGCGACCGGCAAGCGCCCCGTGCTGATCGACGCGGCGGAGCTGGTGATGAAGCCGCTGGATCTGACCCAGCTGTTCGCGGCGATCGAGCGCTACTGCGCCTGAGCGCTGCTGCGCCTGGCACTAGACGCCGCGCCCGCGGCGGTCACATGCCGCGGACGAACTTCCACTCGTCGCCTTCGCGCGCGAGCAGGAAGCGGTGGTAGTCGTTGACGCGGCGGTAACGGTCGCCGTAGTCCGCGGCCAGCTCGAACGAGCCGTCGAGGAACACCTCGACCTCGGCCTCGTCGCCGCGCACGCTGATGTTGCGGTATTCGATCTCGTAGCGCAGCGACTTCACCATCTTCAGCTTGTTGGCCAGCACCTGGCGCAGCCCCTCGTAGCCGTAGTCGTCGTCCGAGCGCGGCGTCCCCGAGTCCTCGAAATAACGCTGCGACGCCAGCACCAGCAGGCCGTCGACGTTGTGCTCCAGCATGCGGCGGCGGTACTTCTCGACCGTCTCGATGATCTTGATGTTCTCCTCGTTGCGCTGGATGGTCGTGCCCGGGAAGTAGTCGGTGTGCGCGCAACCGGCCGCGCCGCCGGCCAGCGGCAGCAGCAGGGTGATCGAGGCCAGAAATCGAGAGAAAGCCCGCATTCGGCGGCGCATTATGCACGAACCATTCCAGATTCTCGCGCCGCGCCATCCGGCGGCCTTTCCATGCTTCGCCTGACGGTTCGGCGCTTCTCCCTCCTGCGACGTGCCAGATTGGCAAGTGCTCCGCGCGCGACGGGCCGCCCCATAAACCGGCGCCAATTCCTCCGGTAATTCATCGGCTTGGACCTATCCCCGAGATCTGCGATATTCGGGCCCCCCGCGAGACCAATGATGGGCGAAACCTCCGAACAGCCGCGCGAGTTCCCGCGCTTCGAAGTGAACGCCTACGTCGACTACACGGGCAACGAGGTGCTCCTGTTCCACCGCATCCAGAACATCTCGCTCGGCGGTGTCTGCATCCAGACCACCGGCGTGGAAGAGGTCGGCACGCTGGTCGACCTCGTGCTGAACTTCCCCGACCTCGACGCCTCGATCGCGGTCACCGGCGAGGTGGTCTGGGCGAACCGCGAGCCGCCCATGGACATGGGCATCCGCTACGTCGACCTGGACGAGGAGCGCAAGGACACGCTCCGCAAGTACATCAACATGGTCCGCAAGTAAGCCGGACCCACCCGCTAGCGATCAGAGGTCGAACAGCCCGTCCCGCGCCGCCAGGTGCATCTTCACGCTGGCGAGCCGGTCCAGGTAGCGCTGGAAATTCTTCCCGGGCGCCGCGCCCGCCTCGCGCTTGAGGTGGACGTCGGTGATGCGCGTGACCGCGAAGCGGCAGGCGACGAAGCGCAGCTCGGCGGCGAAGGCGGCGCGCTCGGCGTCGCGCAGCGGCCGCGCGGCCGCGTAGCCTTCGATCAACGCGCGCACGATCTCGGGCCGGAAGTCGTCGCGCCCGAAGCCGAACGCCAGCGTCGTCACGGCGAGGTCGTAGGCCAGCCGTCCCCACGACGCCTGTTCGAAGTCGATCAGCGCGGCCAGCCCGCCGCCGGCGCCGAACATCACGTTGTCGATGAACAGGTCGCCGTGGATGATGCCCATCGGCAGCTCGGGGGCGCGCTCGGCGCGCAGCCGCGCCAGCTCGGGCGCCAGGATCGCGACGGCGCCGGCGAGCTCCGGCCGCGCCAGCGCCGCGACGCGCGCCAGCCGCGCCTCGATCTCGTCGGGCTCGTAGCGGCCTGGACGCCGGTCGGCGAAGCCGTCCATGGCCAGGTGCAGGCCGGCCAGCGCCCGTCCGACGGCGGCGGCGTGCGCCGGCGTCACCTCGGCGCGCGCCAGCGTCCGCCCCTCGACCCAGGGAAACAGCGAGACCCGCTCACCCCGCCAGACCAGGTAGGGCCTGGCGGCGCCGGCGGTCGGCAGCGGCGACGGCGTCGACACGCCGTGCAGGTGGGCGTGGACGACGATGCCCGCCTCGCGCTCGACGTCGTCCGCCGACTTGCCCTCGTTGATGCGCAGGAACAGCGCGCGGCGGTCCGTCTCGACGCGGAGGTTGGTGTTCACGGTCCCGACCGCGATCGGCTGGTGGGCGCGATAGACGTCGCCGCCGAACGCGCGCAGGATCTCCTGCACGTCCGGCGCGCTAAGCGTTCGAAACTGCGCCATGAGCACGCGGGGCGGACAGCGCGGCCTCCACCGCCCACAGAAAGCGGGCGTAGAGCGCCTCCTCCGCCGCCAGGACCGCCTCGAGCCGGCGGCGCCAATCGGGCAGCGTCCGCTCCAGGCCTACCGCCATCTCTTCCAGATGCCGGTCTTCGTCCTTGGTGATCGCCGCGACCGAGAAGCCGACGCCGTTCGCGCGCAGGCACTGGTCGTAGATCGGATAGAACACCTGCGCGCGCACCTCGATGGCGGCGCTGGTCAGGTGGTAGTTGGCCTCGGCGCGGTCGTCGGCCGGCAGGTCGTGGAGCGCCTCCTCGGCGCGGCGGTCCAGCGCCTGCAAGTAGCTCTCGCCCGCGTTCCCCGCCAGCGTGGCGCCGTCCGCGAACGTCAGCACGCCGTCCCGGCTGCCGGCCAGCGCCACCGCGGCCTTCTTGAGGCGCAGCGCGTGCACGGCCTCGTCGAGGATGTGCTGCAAGCCGTCCAGGCTGATGCGCTCCGCACGGCGGCTCTTCAGGATCTTGCGGACGCCGACGTACTCGAGCCGCGCCAGGGTGTTGACGAAGCGCGCGTGCGCCTCGCGATCGACCACGATTCGACCCAGCAGGTGCCGCGTGCGCGCGGCGTTCTCGTGCGCCGCGCAAGCTGTGACGTATTCGCGCATCGAAGAAGCCTGTTCTTCGCAGACTTGACGGCATCGCGCAACCCTTGCTCTAGTTCGGGCGTGGCGGCGTCGGACAAGGACGATCTCGTCAGGAAGCACCTCGCGCTCGTCGAGGCCGTGGGGCGCAAGGTCAAGCGGACCCTGGGCGGCACCATCGAGGTCGACGACCTGGTCGCCTACGGCCGCAAGGGCCTGGTGGAAGCGGCGGAGCGCTTCGACGGGCGGGCCGGCGTCACCTTCACGACCTTCGCCTATTACCGCATCCGCGGCGCGATGTACGACGGCATCCGCACGATGGGCTGGTACTCGCGCGCCGACTACGCGCGCTACCGCGCCGAGGAGCGCGCCAACCAGTACTTGCAGACGCAGGCCGACCAGGAAGGGGCGGCCCGGACGCAGAATCCCGGCGCGGCGGGCGGCGCCAGGCCCGACACCGCCGAGACGCTGGCGAGCGTCAGCGAGGTGCTGTCCGGGATCGCCACCATCCACATCACCTCGATCGAGGCGGCCTCGCGGGTCGCCGACGAGAGCCGGCCCGCGCCCGACGCCGCCGTCGACGCCGCGCGCCTGTCGCGGCGCGCGCGCGAGGCGCTGGCGACGCTGCCGCCCAAGGAGCGCCAGCTGATGGAGCTCTACTATTTCGGCGACAAGAACCTGGAAGAGGCGGGCGCGGAGCTCGGCCTGTCGAAGTCCTGGGCTTGCCGCCTGCATGCGCGCGCGGTCGACCTGCTCCGGCGGGCGATGGACGATGCGCTGAAATAATCTCGGGCGGCGCGCAACCGGGGCGTGGCGGCGCCGAAGAGGCGTCATGCGCATCCGTCCCGGCCCGCCGGCGGGTCCCGCCCCACCCTCCCCTCCCGACAGCCAGACCCCGGGGCCGCGGCCTCCCCGGACGTTCACGGCCGTCCTCGGCGACCGCCCGGTCGGCGCCGCGCCGGCCGCCGCGGCGCCGCCGGTCGCCCCGCCGCCCCATGCCCCGGCGTCGCCGCAGCCGCCGGCCGCGACCGGCGCCCGCCCCGGGCCGGTGCGGGCGGTGCTGGAGAAGACATTGGACGGCGAGCGCCGGGTCGATGCGCTGCTGGCC
>DATBHU010000280.1:0-20491 GCA_036557265.1 Polyangia bacterium | reverse complement strand
CGAGCAGCAGGCGCGCGCCCTGCTGCCGGCCGCCGAGCGCCTGGGACTCGAGCTCGCCGCGCTGACCGGCAGCACCACGGGCGCGGCGCGCGCGGCGCTGCTCGAGCGCGCGGCCGCCGGGCAGATCGCGCTCCTGATCGGGACGCAGGCGCTGCTGGACGCGGCGCCCCACCTGCCGCGGCTGGGGCTCGCCATCATCGACGAGCAGCACCGCTTCGGCGTCACCGTGCGCGCGGCGCTGGCGCGCGGGCGCGGCGCGGGCGTGCCGCATCTGCTGTCGATGTCGGCGACGCCGATCCCGCGCAGCCTGGCGCTGGCGCTGCACGGAGATCTGGACGCTGGATTCCTGACGGAACGGCCGGGCGGGCGGGCGCCGGCCGCGGCGGCGGTCTGCCTGGGCGCGGACGAGCGACGAGCGGCCTACGGCCGGCTGCGCGACGCGATCGCGGACGGGCGGCAGGCGTTCGTCGTCTGCCCGGTGCGCGAGGTCGCCCGGCGCGGCGGCGCCGTCACCGCCGTCGCCCAGCACGCGCGCCTGCTGCGCGAGCTCGCGCCGGCGCGGGTGGGCCTGCTGCACGGCGCGCTGGCGGCCGACGCCAAGGAGCAGACGCTGCGCGCGTTCGCGGCCGGCGCGCTGGACGTGCTGGTGGCGACGACGGTGGTCGAGCTCGGGATCGACGTGCCCAACGCCACCGTCATGATCGTCGAGGAGGCCGACCGCTTCGGCGTCGCCCAGCTGCACCAGATGCGGGGGCGGGTGGGGCGCGGGCGCTGGCCGGGGATCTGCTTCCTGTGCGCGGGCGAGGGCGCTCGCACGACCGACGAGGCGCGCGCGCGGCTCGCCCTGGTCGCGGCGAGCGACGACGGGTTCTCGCTGGCGGAGGCCGACCTGGCGCAGCGGGGCGCGGGCGAGCTCTACGGCACGCGCCAGGCGGGCCTCTCGTCCGAGCTCGGGCCGCTCGCGGAGATCGCCGATCTGCTGGCGGTCGCCCGGCGCGAGGCGGAGGCGGCGCTGGCCGCCGATCCGGCGCTGGCCGAGGAAGCGAACCGCCCGCTGGCGCGCGCGGCCGAGGCCCGAGCGCGGACGCTGTTCGCGGGAGACGCCGGGTGACCATGGTCTGGGTGCTGGCAGGCATCGTCGGCGGCGCGCTCGCCGGAGTGGTGGACGCGGCGATCGCGATCGCGGGCGGCATCGGCGGCCTCACCGCCGGCAAGGCCATCCGTTTGATCGCGCTGTCGGGCGGCCTGCTGGCGGCCGCGGGCGGCCTGGGCGGACTGCTGGTCGCCGCGGGCGACGCGCTGGCGCGGCGCGCGCGCAATCCCGGGCGCTGGATCGGCGCGCTGTGGGTGCTCGCCGCCGCGCCGCTGGTCGCCTACGACGCGTTCGCGCTGTTCTCGGGCCCGCGCGCGGCGCGCATCCCGGCCCACGCCGCCATCTCGATCGGCGCGGTCGCGGCCGGCTTGCTGGCGCTCCGGCTGGCGGTCGCCGGCTACCGCTGGATCGGCGCGCGCAGCCCCGGCGCGCTGGCCGCCGGGCTGGCCCTGATCGGCGTCGGCGCGGACGCGGCGAACCGCTGGGTGCTGCCGCGCCTCTACGGCTGGTTCCACGCGACCCTGTCCGCGCTGACCTTGCTGGCGTTCGTGCTGGCGGCGCGGCTGGTCGTGCGCGGCTCGCGCCGGCGGGTGGCCGCGGCCGCGCTGGTCACGGCGGCCGCGTGCGGGTTCGCGCTCTACGAGCTGCGCACCAGCCAGGTGATGCGCTACGCGGCGCACGAACGGACGGCGCTGGCCGCGCTCGCGCTGCGCGGCGTGCCGGTGGCGCTGCAGTCGCGCACCATGGCGGCCGCCGAGCGCCACGCCGCCGAGGTGGCGCTGCCGCCGCTGCCCGACGGCCCGCGCCGGCCCGAGGCCGACGTCTTGCTGATCACGATCGACGCCCTCCGCTCCGACCACGTCGGCGCCTACGGGTACACGCGGCCGACGACGCCGAACATCGACGCGCTGGCCGCGCGCGGGACGCGCTTCGCCCGCGCCTACGCGCAGGCGCCGCACACGTCGTTCTCGGTGGCGTCGATGTTGACGGGCAAGTACTTCCCGACGCTGGCGCGGCTGGCGCCGGGCGAGCGCCACGAGCCGCTGGCGGCGGTGCTGCGCACCTACGGCTGGCGCACGGCGGCGTTCTACCCGCCCGCGGTGTTCTTCGTCGACTCCCAGAAGCTGAAGGCGTACGCCGACAGCAACTTCGACTTCGAGTACGTGAAGTTCGAGTACATCGACGCCTTCAAGCGCGTGAACCAGGTGTTCGCGTACTACGACGACATCCAGCCGCGCCGCTCGTTCGTCTGGATCCACTTCTTCGAGCCGCACGAGCCGTACGAGCGCCACGAGGCGTTCTCCTTCGGCACCGGCGACATCGATCGCTACGACAGCGAGATCGCCTACACCGACGCGGCCGTCGGCAAGCTGATCGCGGCGGTGCGCAAGCGGCGCCCGAACACGGTGATCGTCCTCGCCGCCGATCACGGCGAGGAGTTCGACGAGCACGGCGGCCGCTACCACGGCTCGACGCTGTACGACGAGCAGCTGCGGGTGCCGCTCATCATCTCGATCCCCGGCATCCCGGCCCACGTGGTCGACGGGCCGGTCGAGCTCCTCGACATCGCCCCGACGCTGCTGAACCTGCTCGACATCCCCGTCCCCGTGCGCATGCGCGGCACCGACCTGGGGCCGTGGCTCGGCGTGCCGCCCGCGCCGGCGACGCGGCTCCCGCCCGCGTTCGCGGAGGTGGAGGACAAGCGCATGGTCGTCTCCGGCACCGACAAGCTGCTGTGCGATCTGCACTGGGGCTCGTGCGCCTACTACGACCTCGCGGTGGATCCGCGCGAGCGCAACAACCTGGCCGAGGCCCACCCGGATCGCGCGGCCGCGCTGCGCGCCACCCTGGACCAGTGGCTGGACGGGCACGTCCGGTTCGAGCCGCTGCTGGCGAAGGGCGCGTCCAATCCGACCGGCGGCCCGCTGCCCAAGGCGATCGAGCGCGGGCGTCTCGGCGATCTGCTGGCCGGCCCCGAGCTGGCGGCGATCATGACGTCCGGCGCGCCCGCTTCGCAGCGGCGCGAGGCGGCGCAGCTGCTGGTCGCGCTGCCGCCGCGAAAGGAGACCGCGGCGGCGCTGATCAAGTCGGCCGGCGACGCGGATCGCCAGGTGGCCGACTGGGCGGCGGTCGGCGCGGCCCGCGTCGGCGACGCCGCGGCGCGGCCGCGCGTGCAGGCGATCGTCGCGGACGCGACGGCGGATCCGCAGCTGCGCGTGCGCGCGGCGCTGGCGCTGGCGGCGGTCGGCGACGCGGGCGGCGTGGGCGTGCTCGGCGACGCGCTCGACCGCTGCGACGACGTGCTGCTGTGCCGGCAGATCGTCTTCAGCCTCGGCAAGCTGCGCGATCGGCGGGCCGTGCCGGTGCTGATCAAGCACTTGCCCGAGGTGCAGAACCGGCGCGAGATGGTCGACGCCCTGGGCGACATCGGCGACGCCGCGGCGGCGCCCGCGCTGCTTGAGCGGCTGCGCGGCGACGAATACGTGCCGGTCCGCATCGCGGCCGCGCGGTCACTCGCCCGGCTGAGCGGCACCGACACGCACCTGGCGGCGGAGGTCGACGAGGCCGCGCGCAAGGAGAAGGAGGCGACGGTCATCGCCGCCGCCCACGCCGCCGCGACCGCCCTGCGCGCCAGGACGAACTAGGCGATCCAGGCGTAGACTGCACCCGAGGATGCCGGGTCGGTCGTTGACGCAGCGGTTTGGGACCGTCCTCGTGGCGGCGCTGGCGCTCGGCGGCTGCGGCAGCGGCGGCCGCGCCAGGAGCGACGGGGGCGCGATCGATCTCTCGGGCGCGGGGGGGGCGACGGGCGGGACCGGCGGCGCGGCAGGGACCGGCGACGACGGCGGTTGCGCCTGGACGCTGGGCGCGCCTTCGGCTGTCGCCGGGCCGGCGCCCGCCCGCGGCAGCTCGGCCGATCTGCAAGGGCCGACGATCGGCGACGCGCCGTTCGACGCCGACATGCAGCGCCGGCTCGTCCCGGTCACCGTCGTGACGCCGAGCCCTGGCATCGAGGTCGGGACGGCCTACCTGACGCGACTGAGTCCGCAGGACGAGACCGCCGCGTATCTGACGATTCCGGTCACGAACAACGGGAGCGCGCATCCTTGCTTCCTGGTGGCGTCGCCGCTCCGCTACAAGGACGCGGGCGGCCTCTTGCTGAACGCCGACGCCACCCTCAGCTACGTGACCGGCAGCGTCGGCGACGCCGGGTTCGGCTTCTACACCGACAGCTGCCTGGCGCCCGGCGATCGCGGCTACTTCATCGACATCCAGCTGAGCTCGAACGCGACGATCTTCTCGTCGACGGCATCGATCGAGGTCACCCTGGCGGCGCAGGACGGGACGACGCCGCTCGGCCGTCTCGTTCCGACCGGATACGACCTCGGGACCTGCGCCGGCGCGCGCGCGCTGCGGCTCTTCGCCGTGAACGACGGCAGCGGGCCGATCTCCGTGCCGCTATACGGCGGGTTCCCCGACAGTCCGGCGATATTGCTCGACGCGGGCGGGCTACCGGCGGGCTGGACGTACCTCGGCGTCACCGAGGCCGCCAGCGTGCCGATCGACCTGACGGCCACGTACACCGGGTCGGTGGCCTCCGCGCCCGCCGTCTCCCGCGCGCACTTCTTCCTGCAGTTCGGTCCGCCCCCGACGACCGCCGACGCGTCGATGCTGGCGGCGCCCCCCGACGGGCTGGCGGCGGCGCTCGATGCGCTGCGCGCCAGCCGGCAGGAGCTTCGGGCGCGCTGGCGCGCGGCGATCAGCGCGCGCGGCTACAGACAGATCCCGTAGAGCGTGTTGTTCGTGACCGCGTGGCAGGTCGTGCCGGCGGTCGGGCAGTCGTTCGTCGTGGCGGTGCACGCGCCGGAGGCGTTGGCGTCGCAGCGGCAGATCGCCCGGCAGGTCATGTTGCCGCTCATCCGGTTGCAGATGAAGCCCGGCGCGCAGTCGGCCGCCGACGTGCAGGCCATGCCGTCGGTCTTGGTGCCTCTCGTCGCCGCGCAGGCGCAGTCGACCTGGTCCATGCTGCCCGGCATCACGCACGCCATCTGCATCGGGCAGCCGCCGCGCGTGGCCGCGCCCGTCGCGCGCGGGTCGCAGTTGAACGTGCAGGTGTGGTACGCGGTCAGGAAAGTGGGGCACATGACCGGCCCCTGGCACACGCTGCCCGGCCCCGAGCCGCCGGCGCCGACCGGGGCGCAATCCACGTCGTTGTTGCAGAACTTGAGGCACAGCCTCACGTTGCAGCCGGTGCTCCCGTAGTTGAAGCACTGCGTTCCGGGCTGGCAGTCGGCGTTGGTGACGCAGGCGCTGCCCGCCGGGGCGGTCCCACCCGCGATGCACTCGTTGCGGGGTGCGCCGGCGTCCGGCGGCGTGCAGTCGACCTGGCAGGTCTGCGTGGCGCCGCAGGTGGCGACGCCGGGCGCGGAGCTCTGCGGGTTGGTCGGATCGCAACCCGGCAGCGTGCTGCCGTCGGGGACGTCGGGCGTGCCGCCGTCGACATGGCTGCAGTCGGGCGTGGTGGCCAGCGTCAGCATCACCATCGCGGACGCGACGTTCCCCTTCTTGATCTCGGCGGGAACCTTGCCGCTGCTGCCGATCGCGCAGCCGAGGTTGTCGCGCGCGGTGACGGTGAACGAGACGGTGCCGGTCTCGCTGCCGGAGAAACCGACCGACAGCGTCTTCTGCGTGACCTGATCGATCGTCATCCCGTGCGCCGCATAGGTGAGCGTGCGCATCGATGCGGCGTTCGACACGTCGACCTGGATGTCGGCGACGTTGGTGATCGGCGTCGTCGAGCTCAGCGACAGCACGATGTACGACTCCGGGCTGGAGCAGCCGGCGGCGGCGATCGAGAGCAGGCCCGCGACGGCGGTGGCGACGATCGGCCTAGAACGCATGCATGTTCCCGAAGGTGGTGTCGGGCGGCTGGTTGGCCTTGTCCCGCAGGATGGCGAAGGTGATGATGAACCCCGTCACGAACGCGACGCCGACGACCGCCCAGAACCAGCTGGTGCGATAGAACGGCTCCGGCCGCGGCGCCTGCTCCATCGCCGACCGGTCGGTGAGCTGCAGCGGCGGCCCGGACGCCGGCTCGGGCGCCAGCGTCGACGGCAGGGGCGCGACGGGGGCGGGCGGGGCGGCGGGCGGCGGCGCCGGCTCGGCGGGCGCTGCCGCCGGCGTCGTGGGCGGGGGGGGCGGCGACGTGGCGGGCGGCGGCTCTGTCTGCGCGCGCGCTGTCACCGCCACGAGCAGGGTCACCAGCCCGACGAGGGCGGCGCGGCGCATGGTCGGCATTGCGCCCATTGTCTCACGCGCGGCCTCCACGTCCAGTGACCGCTGCGCCGGTCAGCGCGTGTCGCCGCCCACGGGGCCATGTCTATGACTCGCGGCCCAGTCGACGCGGGCGCGCCAGTCGAGCGTTCGCAAGCGATCGGCCTCGCCGGCGGCGTCGGTGGCGAGGCGCTCCAACGCGGTGCGCGCGCGCGCGAAGTCGCCGACGCGATAGGCGGCGTCCACGACCATGCGGCGGCATTCGCGCTCGAACTCGGGCGGCAGCGTCGGCTGCTTGTCGTTTGACGGCTGCGACGGTTGCAGCGGGCACGCGCGCGCCAGGTGGGGGAGGGCGCGGCTGGCATCGCGCCACAGCAGCTGCCGGCCGACCAGGTAGGCCCCCAGCGTGTCGGTCGGGACCATGCGGGCGTACTCGGTGATCAGATAGAACGTCAGCACCGGATCGGAGGCGGCCCCCAGCTCGTCGCCGAACAGAGCCCGCCCGAGCGTCGCGCGCGCGACCGGCGACGCCAGGCCCCGGAGCCGGGCCAGCGCCTGCCGGCGTTCGCCCTCGGACGAGGCCAGCTCGGCCGCCCGCTTCTCCTGATCCTCCGCCCGGACGTAGTCGCGCTCGCTGAAGGCAATCTCGGCGGCCAGCGACGCCGCCTGGGCGCGCAGGGGCACCGTGACGCCGCCGTCGACCTGCAGCCGCCCGAGCATCACCATCGCGCGCTCGCGCTCGCCCGCCAGCGCCAGCGCCTCGGCGAGCGCCAAGCGATAGCTCGGCTCGCTCGGATCGTCGTGGCAGGTCGCCTCCAGGATCGCCACCGCGCGCACCGGCTCGTCGCGCTCGATCGCGCGGGCCTCGACCAGGCGCGCGGCCAGCTCGCGCGCGCAGACCCGCTTGAAGATGGCCGGCCGGCGGAACGCCTCGCTGGCGTGCGCGCGCTCGCGCGTGGTCAGCGGCTGCGCCGCCAGGAACTGCCGCCACTCGGCCTCGAGATCGGCCAGCGGCACGCGGTAGACGGCGGCGAAGTTGCCCGCCGATCGGTAGAGCGCGCGCAGCTTCTCCGGACCGCGCGTGGCGAGCAGGAACGCCGAGAACGATCCCGCCATGGTGTAGGCGCGGCGGCCGGCCAGCGTCGTGAAGCCGGCGCCCACCACCGACGCCAGCGGCGGCGCCAGGCCGGCCTCGATCATGGCGCGCGCCTGCTCGTGGATGGTGGCGTCCTCGTCGGGATCGGAGGCGGAGCTGGCCGCCTCGGCGACGCCTTCGATCAAGCCGCCGGCCAGCGCGGGCAGCGGCAGCGGGCCGTGCCAGCGCCAGGCCAGCGACATGCCGAAGAAGCGGTCGCCGAACGTGCCGGCGAAGACGTGCGCCATCTCGTGGCGCAGGACGCGCGCCGGAAAGCGCATGGCCTGCACGAAGATCTCGCGCGTCCACGGCTTCGCGTAGAGCGTGCCGCCCGCGCCGACCAGCGCCTTCTTCACGTCGGCGCTCGGGAACTCCCAGACCGTGATCGGCAGCGGCGGCTCGACCCCCAGCGTCTCCCGGAGCTGGTGGTAGCGGAACTCCAGGTCCTCGCCCGTCAGCGCGACGTCCGCGGGCGTCTTCGTGCCGCGCGCGTAGTGCAGCACGAAGTGGTCGGTGGTCAGGGTGCGGTCGAGGGCCCGGGCCAGATCGGCGCGCCCGATGCGGAACTGGAGGGTGCCGCCCATCCCATAAAGGACCAGCGACGCCACCACCAGCGGCAGCGCGGCGGCCAGCGGCCCGCGGCGCCAGCGGCGCGGGTTCCACCCGCGCCCGAAGGCGGCCAGCCCGATCGTCACCGCCGTCGCGATCCAGCAGAGGTTGACCAGCCGGAAGACCGCCAGCGTCGGCGGCGGCCGCAGCGCCTCGTCGTAGATCGGTCCGGGGAAGTAGCCGCCGAACGGATCGTAGGCGAACACGGGCGGATCGCGGTAGAGCCGGAGCAGCGACCAGACCAGCGACGCGAACGGGATCGCGAAGGCGAGCAGGCGGCCCCGCTTGCGGCCGCGCACCGCCACCCCCGCCAGCACCCCGACCGGCGCCGCGTAGACCACCGTCGCCAGCGGCAGCAGCCCGAAGAAGCCGAAGCCGGACGCGAAGCTGCAGTTGCGGACCCGCAGCGCGTTGGCGACGGAGATGAGCAGCGGCAGAGCCAGCAGAGCCGCCGAGACGCCGCAGGCGACCGCGCACAGCCGGGCCAGCGCCGGGCCGTCCGGGGGCCGCCCGCGCACCGCCACCAGGCCGTGCCCGACGTCGACCGCCGCCAGCGCCGCCGCTATCCCGAGCGCGAAGCAGAAGTCGTAACCGAGGACGTCGAACAGGGGGACGAACGCCAGCACGACCGCGAGCACGGCCAGCAGCGCCCCCCAGATCAGCGCCCGCAGGCCGTAGCGGCGGCGCGCTTCGTTGACGGCTCGGCGGGCGGGGCCTAACATGGACGCGCCAGTATGGCCGACGACGACCGACGCCGCGAAGCACGCGCTCCCATCGAGCTCAAGGTCGAGTACAAGCGGCTGAACACGTTCTTCTACGATTACACGAAGAACATCTCGAAGGGTGGGACCTTCATCAAGACCGAGAAACCCCTCGACGTCGGCACGATATTCCTGTTCAAGCTGATGCTGCCGTCGCAGTCGACGCCGCTCGCGCTGCGCGGGGAGGTGCGCTGGGTGGTCAAGGACGGCGCGCCGCTGCCGCCGCAGGTGGAGGCCGGCCACGATCCCGGCATGGGGATCAGGTTCGTCTACGACAGCGCCGAGCAGCGCCAGCAGCTCGAGCAGATCGTCGAGACGATGATGACCGACAGCCTCGGGCCGCTGATCTACTCGCACCTGGTCAAGAAGCCGAAGGCGTAGAGAGGTCCGCGGCGGGGCTGCCGGCCCTGCCCGCGGATCGTCGTGGCCTGGCGTGCGCCCGACGTGGGCTCGCGACGCACGAGCCGCGCAGTAACTGACGGCGCGGCCAGCGGTTGCCCGGCTGACGCGCCGGCTCGGATTCGACTCGCACTACACGGCCGACTGTATTTGTTGCAACAGCTCCGTCGGTTGCCTCGCCGACGCGGGCGAGCGCGATCAAATCTGGCGTCCATCATTGGGAATTCGTTTGCGCGTACGTTGCAATGACGTTGCAACGTGATCCAACAAACATCGCGTAATGGTTGTCGCCAGGGAGGTTCACATGAGAAAGACGATCGCACGGATGTTGTTGGTGGCCGGGTTGGCGACGGGGCTCGGATACAGCGCGACGGCGCGGGCCGATCACCTGATGACGAAGATCCCGGGCTCGGCGGGCAAAGCGGCCGACGCCACCCAGCAGGCCTGCATGTATTACACGGGCGCGGGGATCAGCAATGCGTTCTGCGAGTCGACCGCGGTCACCATGGTCATCCCCGGTCCGCTGGAGATGTCGGTCAATCAGGTGGCCCTGCAGATGACGGTGTGGGGCTCGAACCCGGGCGGCGTCCAGTGCCGGGGCATCCTCGTCGACGGGAAGACCGGCGCGCTGACCAGCCAGACGGCGCTGGCGTCGTCGACGATGACGAATCACTACGAGACCATGTTCCTCGGCTGGCTTCCCACGACCGTCAACTCGGTCGTGCGCTTCGAGTGCACGATGCAGCCAGGGACGAGCGTCCTGAGCGCGTCGTGGTTTCTGGGTTGAGGTTCAGGACAATTCTGGAACGACGGAGAAGATCATGAACAAGCATCTCGCACTTCGAATTGTGGCTGGCGCGATCGTTGCGGGCTCGACGGTTGTCGGCGGCTCTGCGGCCGCTCGCACCTATCCCGGGATCTCGGGGCGCGCAGGCAACCCGAACGGACAGGCCTGCGTCTCGTACGAAATGAGTGGCGCAAACGCCGGTCAGGGCATCATGGCGACATCGGCATGCCCCAGCGGAATCGGCGTGCTGATTCCCGTGTCGATGCCGCAGCTCATCTACTCCGGGCTGCAGAGCAACTACACGGCCTTCAGCCCCCACGCGGGGGACGTCAGCTGCCAGCTGGTCATGATCAACAGCCTCACCGGCAGCTTCCTGTCGCAAACGCCCTTCAACCCGACGACGGTCGCCGGGTTTCAGACCGTCAACCTGGCCAGTCTGGGCACCGCCGGCAGCCCCGACGCGGTCGGCTACTTCAACTGCAGCGTGAAGCCGGGCGGAATCGTGGAGAGCGCCTGGATCGGCGTCAGCGGCGAGGAGCCGTTCCTGTCGTGGCCGGGCGTCAACGGCCACGCGGTCCCCGCGAACGCCGCCCAGGCCTGCCTCACGGTCTCCGGCTCGTCGATTCGCAACAGCAACTGCAGCTCCGTCACGGTGGTGATTCCGGCGCCGCAGCCGGGCCTCAGCCAGACGATCAACACCGCTCGCGTGACCGTCTTCAGCACCGGCCCGGGCTCGGTGAGCTGCCGGGTGAAGTCCTTCACGCCGGCCGGCGCGATCTACAGCGACTCGGGGAGCCGCTCGTCGACCGTCACGAACGGCTTCGAGGATCTCGACCTCCTCCTCTTCAGCGGGCCGGTCCTTTCGTCGAACGGCGGCGGCTTCACCTACGACTGCACGCTGGCGCAGAACACGTCGGTGCTGGCGACGTACACCAGCCCGTAGAGCGCCCCCTCAGCCGATGAACATCTCCTCGCCGCCGCGGCGAGGAGGGGCCCCGCTCGCGAAGCGGGCGGGGCTCCACGCCTTCAGGAGCTCGTGGGGCGCGCCGCCGCGCAGGTGGACGGCGAAGTGGCGCGCGACGACGGGCGCCATCATGAAGCCGTGGCCGCGGAAGCCGCAGACGACGTGGAAGCCCGGCACGTCGGGCAGCTCGCCGACGATCGGATCGCCGTCGGGCGACAGGTCGTACGGCCCCGCCCACTGCCGCACGACCTTGACGTGGCCGAGCCGCGGCATCAGCTCGCAGAGCGCGCGCGCCATCGTCGTCGCGAACGCCAGCCGCGAGCCGAGGCGGACCTGCCCGCCGTCCTCGCCGTGGTCGGGCATCGAGATGCCCCCGACCAGCTCGCCGCGCAGCGACTGCGACACGTAGAGGCCGGTCTCCGACACCGTCACCATCGGCTTCAGGAACGGCTTCAGCGGCTCGGTCGACAGGATCTCGTGACGCTGGGGGCGGTTGGGCAGCGACGCGCCCACCAGCCGCGCCACCTCGGGCGACCAGGCGCCGGCGGCGCACACGAGCCGTGCGGCCGTGAAGGCGCCGGCGGGCGTGGTGACGCGGAAGCCGCCGCCCCGGCGCCGCTCGATGGCCGTCACCGGCGTCGACGTGTGAATCGCGACGCCTTGCCGGGCCGCCGCCTGCGCGTAGCCCCACAGGAAGGGCCACGGGAAGACGATGCCGTCGCTCGGGTTGTAGCAGGCGGCCACGAAGCGGTCGGTCGCCAGCTCGGGGACCAGCCGGCGCGCCTCCTCGGGCGCGATCATCTCGGTCGGCACGCCGCAGCGGTTCTGGACGGCGATGTTGCGCTCCAGGCGGCGCGCCGCCGCCTCGCTGGCGGCCAGGAACAGGTAGCCGCCCCGGCGCATCCAGACGTTGATGCGCATCTGCTTGGCGAAGTGGGCGCAGATCTCCATCGACTCCTGCATCAGGCGCACGTTCAGCTCGGTCGACCACTGCTGGCGGACGCCGCCGCCGTTGCGCCCCGACGCGCCCCACGCCAGGTAGTGACCGTCGACGACGACGACGCGGCCGGCGCGGGGCGGCTTGCCGGGCGCGGTCAGGTTGTACGCGAGCGCCAGCCCCATCACGCCGGCGCCGACGATGGCGATGTCGGCGTCCTGGATCACGATCGCCTCACCGGCGCCGGGACGGCCGCCGCGGCGTCGCGGGCGCGGCGGCGCCCGCCAGCACCGCCAGCTCGGTCGGCACCAGCGGCGGGCGGGACGTGAACGGCGCCGGCGCCGCGCGCTTGGCGGCGGCGTCGCGCCCGGCGGCCGCGGCGATCGCCGACACGATGCCGCGCAGGCACTCCTTCCCCTGGCAAGGACCGGTGCCGAAGCCGGTGTACCGCTTGACCTCCTCCACGTCCGCGTAGCCGAGCCCGACCGCGTGCTCGACGTCCGCCGCGGTCACGTCCTCGCAGCGACACAGGATCACCTTGCGCGCCACGCGCTACTTCTTCTTCGGCTTCTTGTCGTTTGATTTCTTGTCGTCGCTGCTCTGCGCGGGCTTGGGCGGATCGAACATCTTGTCGTCCATCGGCTCGTCGAAGGTCACCTGGGTGACGCGATCGCTGGTCGTGATCGGTCCCATCTGCGTGCTGGTCTCGGTCGGGATCTTGACGCCGGAGATGTCGCGCCACTGGCTGATGGTTGCCCGGAAAGGCATTTCACCCTGGGGGGTTACACGCGTTCCTGACTGTGTCACTTGAAGGTGCGTGCGCGGGTCGTAGCAGGTGCGCCACGGCGAGCCGAGCTTGGGCGTCGCGACCACGCACTCGAGCGCGGCCCCGTCGGGCCCGGGCTCGCTGGCGGTCTCCAGCTTCACGAACAGCTCCGCCGCGTGCATGTCCAGGTTCCACGAGGCGCCGATGCGCGCCTGCTCCGCCTCGGCGCCGTCGAGGTAGCGGATCCCCTGCAGCGGATCGTCGCTCCACGCGACCTTGCCGTTGGTCCCCTCGCGCACCTTGCCGAGGCCGGTCATGTCCAGGATCGTCAGCGCCTTGTCGGCGCGCGTCTGGTAGTGGTCGCCCGCGCCGCCCATCCCCATCCCTTTCAGCGTCGTCTCGATCTTGCAGTGGACCGTCTTGTGCGCGTTCCACGCGTCCGCGCCGCCGGTCGCCTTGACGGCGTCGGCCAGGATCTCGTCCGGCGTCCGCGGCTTGGCCGGGGCCGGGACCGGGACCGGCGCCGCCGGAGCCGCGACCGCCGCGGGCGCCGACGCCGGAGCCGCCGCGGGGGCTGGCGCCGGGGTGCTCGCCGCCGGCGCGGGCGGCGGGCTGGAGGCGCAGCCGGCGACAGCGAGCAGCCACAGCGACGTCGCGACGGATCTGGTCATGCGCGAATGCTAGCGACGTTCCGACTTCAGCGCCACCAGCGCCGCGTCGAGCACCGGATCGCGACCGCCGTGCAGCGCCGCCCGCGTCTCGACCACGCGCCGATCCGGCTGCACGCCGCGCCCCTCCAGCGCGACGCCCTTCGGCGTCTTGAAGTCGGCCACCACGTACTGCATGACCGCTCCGCCCGGGAGGGCCTCGATCACCGACGGCAGCACCGCGCCCAGCGACGTGTCGCCGACGACGATCGCGCGCTTGGCCTCCTGCAGTCCGGCCGCCAGGATCTCGGCGGCGGACGCCGTCCCCTCGTCGGTCAGGATCGCCAGGGGCCCCGTGAACGGCACCGCCCCCATCTCCGGCTTGGCGGTGAACGTCTGCGAGAAGTCGCGGAAGTGCATGGTCCCGAGCGTGACCGGCCCGGTGACGAACAGCGACGCGATCGGGATCGCCATCGCCCCCTGACCGCCCGGGTTGCCGCGCAGGTCGAGCACGACGGCGCGGACGTGGTGGGCGACGAACCGCGCCATCGCCTTCTTGACGTCCTCGAGGATCGGCTGCAGCAGGAAGATGTTGAAGCTGATCACGCCGACGTTGCCGACCTCGTAGGCGCGCACCTCGGGATAGAGCGGCGGCAGGTGGCCGAGCTTGACGGCCGCGGTGCGCGGCGGATCGCGGACCAGCACGACGCTGCCGGGGCGATCCTGGTCGTCGAGGTAGGCGAGCGAGACGCGCGTGCCGGGCGCCCCCATCAACCGCCGCTGCGCCGCGCGCCGGATCGCGAAGCGCTCCTCGACCGGGCGCAGCGGCCGCGTCGATTCGTGGGGCGCGCCCAGCGGGCGCCCGGCGATCTGCGTGACCACGTAGCCCGCCGCCAGGCCGGCCTTGTCGGCCGACGAGCCGGCCCGCACGCGCGTGATGGTGGGCCGGCCGTCGAGCACGCGGACGGTCAGCCCGGGATCGCCGACGGCGTCGGTGGTCGCGGCGGCGGGATCGTTCTGGGGCTCGCCGCCGTCGTCGTCGTCGCCCGCGCCGGGCCCGACGATCAGCATGTGCGACTGGCCGAGCTCGCCGATCATCTGGTTGAGCACGTGATAGAAGGCCGCCTCGGACGGCGCCGCCAGCGCGAGCGGTTCGTACTTGGCGCGCACCGCGTTCCAGTCGACGCCGCCCAGCGTCTTGTCGTAGTGCTTGTCGCGCACCGTCCGCCAGGCGGCGTCGAGGATGGCGCGGCGCTCGGCGGTGCGCGCGCTGGCCGCGCTCTCGGGCGTGGACGGGGTGCCCGCGTCGAACGGGGGCGGCTGGACCGCGTGGGGCGGGGCGGCGGTCGCCGCCTCGGGCGCGGCCGCCGTGGAGGGGGGCGGAGCGCTGGGCGTGGCGCAGCCGGCGCCGAGCAGCGCGGGGGCGAGGCCGACCACGGCGAGCACCGTCGCCAGCGTCGCCGCCAGCGCCCGGCCGGCGGCGCCGCCCGCGCGCTCGGCGGCGGCCGGGCCGGCGAAGCCGGTGACGTCGCCGCACGCGAACACGCCGTCGACGCTGGTGGCGTGGCGCCGGTCGACGACGGCGGCGAACCCGCCGCGCGCGGCGTCGAAGGCGACCCCGGCGCCGTGCTGGCGCGGCAGCTCGGAGGCCGGGGCGGGCAGCGCGGCCACGGCGACCAGATCGCCCGCGACGGTGCGGCACTTGCGTCCGGCCCGGAGCTCGACGCCCCGCACGCGCTTGCCGCCCAGCGCCGCCACCACCGTGTTGGCGGCGACGTCCACGCGTTCGACCGCCACGCCGGCGCCCGCCAGCGCCCGCTCCAGCGGCGCGACGTTGGCCGTCCCGTCGAGGATCACCACGCGCTCGCCCTCCGGCACCGGGCGGATGCCCCACCGGAACGCGAGCCGCCCCAGCGCGCGCGCCGAGATGACGCCGGGCCGATCGTTGTCCTCGAACGCCAGGTTCTGATCGTACGCGCCGGTCGCGTAGAGGGTGCGCCGCGCGCTGACGCGCACCAGGCCCGCCTCGGTCGCCAGCGCCAGCACGCCGGGGCGGCCGTCGGGGCCCAGGTCCTCCGGGTAGAAGCCGATGGCGGTGGCGTTCGGCACCAGGCGCGCGCCCGCGGCGGCGGCCTCGGCGGCCAGCGTGCGCGCCCGTTGCGCTCCGTCCGGCTCCGCGTGCAGCGATCCCCCGGGCGCGGTCTGCTCGTCGTAGACAGCCACCCGCGCCCCCGGGACGGCGCGCGCGATCTCGCGCGCCGCGCACAGGCCGGCGGGCCCGCCGCCGATCACGCAGGCGTCCAGCACCTCGTCGGTGGTGGTCGTCGCCGCGGCGTCGGCCTCCGGCAGCGTGCCCGAGCCGCCCATCTCGCGCACCATCTTCAGAAACACCGCATTACCCGCCCGGCTGCCCGTCATCAAGGTGTGGTGGTCCATCCCGCGCGGAAACAGCCAGTCGGCGGCGGCCAGCAGGTCGACGTCGGCGCTCGGAAATGCGTTCTGGCGCTGGCAGGCGAGGCCGTCGCGCGCGGGGACCATGCAGGCGCGCCGGTTCGGGCGGCCGTCGATGCGCATCGAACAGGAGGCGCAGTGTCCGTCCAGGCAGAACAGCCCGCGCGGGCGGTGGTACTTGGTCGAGCGCCCGAGCGTCCGGACGCCCGCGGCGAACAGCGCCGCGGCGACCGGCTCGCCCGCGAACGCCGCGACCGGCGTCCCCTCGAAGTCGATGGTGACCGGATCGCCGGCGGCCGGCGCGCCCGGGAAGCCCCGCAGCTGGTTCGTCACGCGCGACACTGTAGCAAGGTTCCGAAACTCCTTTACCTTTCGGCCGCCGGGCGGGTCCGGAAGAGCCTTTCGGACTTCGGTGATCGTCGAGATGATCTGCTATAGAGGCGCCATGCTCGAGCGCCCCCGCGAGCTCGCCCTGGTCCTGGCGCTGTTGCTGTCGCCGCCGCTCGCCGTCGCGGCTCCCGCTCCGGCGCCGGCGGCAGCCCTCGACCAGAGGGTCACGCTGGCCGCCGCCGTGCAACGGGCGCTCGACCGCAACCCGACGGTGGCCGTCGCGGTCGACGAGGTCCGGCGGGCGGACGCGCTGGTGACGCAAGCGCGCGCCGGCTGGCTGCCGACGCTGTTCGGCAACGGCTCGTACACCCGCCTCGATCACGATCGGGTCCTCGGCGGGAGCCGGCTGGCAGCGGCGGACCAGCTGGCGGGGAACCTGCAGCTGACCGTCCCGCTGGTGGCGGCCCAGGGGTGGACGGCCACCCACCGCGCGAAGAGCCAGCTGCGCATCGCCGAGGCGAGCGCCGCCGACACGCGCCGCCTGGTCGCGCAGACGACGGCGCGCGCGTACATCACCGTCGTGGCGCAGCACCGGCTGGTCGCGGCGTCCGAGACCGCGCGCGAAACCGCCAAGGCGCACTACGACTACGCGCACACGCGCCTGCAGGGCGGCATCGGCCACAGCATCGACGAGGTGCGCGCGCAGCAGGACCTGGCCGCGGTCGAGACGCAGCTGCAGGCGAACCTGGCGCGGCTGGCGCTGGCGCGCGAGGCGCTGGGCGTGCTGCTGGCGGCCGACGCGCCCGTCGACGCGCTGGAGGACGTCGAGCTGGCGGCGCCGCCGTCGATGCCGGAGGCGCTGGAGGCCGTGCGCGGCCGGACGGACGTGAAGGTGCTGAACATGCGGATCGGGTCGGCCCAGCAGGCGCGCGACGACGTCTGGGCCTACTACGCGCCGTACCTGGCCGCCGTCGGCCAGCCGTTCGTGCAGTACCCGCCGACGAGCCTGCAGCCGAAGTACGGCTGGCAGGCGCAGCTGGTGCTGACGCTGCCGCTCTATGACGGCGGGCTCCGCAGCGGCGTCACGCGCGAGCGCGATGCGGTGCTCGACGAGGCGAAGGTGAACTTCGAGGCCGGGCTGCGGCAGGCCGAGTCGGAGGTGCGCGCCGACTTCGAGGCGATGGTGCGCGCCGACGCGGCGCTGACGTCGTCGCGCGACGCGGCTCGGCTGGCGCGCCGGGCGCTGGATCTGGCCAACCTCGCCTACAAGGCGGGCGCGACCACCAACCTCGAGGTGATCGACGCCGCCCGCAGCGCGCGCGACGCCGACACCGCCGCCGCCCAGTCCGAGGACCTGGCCCGCCAGGCGCGCCTCGACCTGCTGGTCGCGAGCGGCCGGTTTCCGTAGGCGGGCGGTCAGGTCGGGCGGGGGCCGAAGATCGCCGTCCCGACGCGGACGATGGTCGCGCCCTCGGCGACCGCGACCTCGAGGTCGTCCGTCATCCCCATCGAAAGCTCGCGCAGGTCGACGTTCGCCCGGGTGACGGCCGCCTCGCGGTCGCGCAGCGCGCGCAGCGCCGCGAAGTGCGGGCGCGCGTCGCCGCGCGGCGGGATCAGCATCAGGCCCTGGCAGCGGGCGCGCTTCATCGCCGCGAACCGATCCAGCAGCGCCGGCAATTCGGCGGGCGCGACGCCCTTCTTGCTCGCCTCGCCTGCGACGTTGACCTGGATCAGGCAGGCCTGGGCCACGCCGCGGGCCTCGATCGCGTCCAGCAGCGCCGCGGAGTCGACCGAGTGCACGAGGGCGACGCGGCCGGCGACGTACTTCACCTTGTTGCTCTGGAGCGGACCGATGAAGTGCCACTCGGGCGGGGTCGACAGCGTCGAATCGCCCGCCAGCAGGGCGCTCTTGTCGCGCAGCTCCTGCGCGTAGTTCTCGCCGAAGCTGCGCTGGCCGGCGGCGATGGCGGCGCGCACGTCGTCGGCGGGCATCTTCTTGCTGACCGCGAGCAGGCGGACCGACTCGGGCGCGCGCCCGGCGGCGGCCGCGGCGGCGGCGATGCGGGCCCGCACGCGCGCCAGGTTGTCGGCGAGCTCCTCGGCGCGCGTCACGGCGCCGTCCCGACGCCGAACGCCGGGGGCGGGTAGCGCGGCAGCGCCTCCAGCGCCTGCAGATCGGCCAGCACCTCGGCGACCGGCAGGCCGATGACGTTCGTGTGCGAGCCGCGCATCTCGGGGACGAAGGCGCCCGCGCGTCCCTGCACGGCGTAGCCGCCCGCCTTGCCGCGCCACTCGCCGCACGCCACGTAGGCGTCGATCTCCGCCGGGCGGAGCGACCGGAACGAGACCGTCGTCGTCACCGCGCGCTCGAGGGCGCGGCCCGCGAAGCTGATGCGGTAGGCGGTCGTGACCTCGTGGCGCCGCCCCGCCAGCGCCGCCAGCATCCGGCGCGCGTCCGTCTCGTCGACCGGCTGGCCGAGGATCTGGCCGTCGACCACGACGATGGTGTCGGCGGCCAGGATCGGGATCGCCGGCAGCTCCGGGCCGCGGGCCCCGGCCACAGTGTCGCACTTGGCGGCGGCGACGCGACGGACGTAGTCGGCCGGACGCTCGCCCGGGTGGGGCGTCTCGTCCACGTTGGCCGGCGTCACCTCCAGCACGAGGCCGAGCTGTTCCAGCAGCTCGCGCCGGCGCGGAGACGCCGAGGCGAGCACGAGATCGGCAGCGACGGGGTCCGCCATGCGCGCGTGCTTTTACCACGCGAGCGCGTGAGTGCCGATGGGCTTTGCCCAGCGGCATTCGTCGCGGGCGATCGAAAGGACCCTGCGCGGGTCCTTTTTAGCAACTGATGGGGCCGGCGGCCGACAAGGCCGCCATGTCGAAATCAGCGGTGACGATCGTAGCGGCGGGGGCGTGGCTGTGCGCGTGCGCGCCCGAGACCGACCTGACCAACATCCCGGGCGCGTCAGACGACGGTTCCTCCGCGGCGGGCGGCCCCGCCGGCGCGGCGCTGGTCGATCCGGTGGCGGGCGCGATCGACGTGCCCTTGAACCTGGCGGCCATCGTCGTCCGGTTTCCCGACGCGGTCAGCTGGGGCGCCGAGGGGCTGCGCGTCTGTGACGGCGGCGGCGGCGGGCCGATCGCGGCCATGCCCCCGGTCGCCGAGCCGTGCGACGGCGGCGCCTGCTACCGGGTCGCGCTGGCGGGCTCGCTGCCGCCCGCGCTGCCGTGCCGCGTGGTCATCGGCGCGGGCACCACCGACGACGGCGGCGCCACGCTGGAGGGGGGTGTGGTCGGAATCTTCCAGGCCGCCGCGGAGCCGGACGACACGCCGCCCGTGCTGGGGGATCTGTCCATCGCGGCGGCCGGGCCGTGCCTCTCGGTCAGCTTCTCGACCGACGAGCCGGCGACGGCGACCATCGTCCTGCAGGCGGGCGGCATCGAGGTGGACAGCCCGGGTGGCGTCGGCCAGACGCGCTTCGATGTGGCCATCCCGGTGACGGGCCTGCCGCCGGAGAGCGCGGCGACCATCACCGTCACCGCCACCGATCGCGCAGGCAACGTCGCCGCGTCGTCGCCGCTCGCTTTCGAGACGCCGCCAGCGCTGCCGCCCATCGCGATCACGGAGGTGCTCGCCAACGCCGCCGGGCCCGAGCCGGCGCAGGAGTACGTCGAGCTGCGCAACATGGGCGACGAGGCGGTGCCGCTGGCCGGGCTGCGCCTGGAGGACGCCAAGGGCGGCGACGACCTGCCGGCCGAGACGCTGGCGCCGGGCGGCTACGCGCTGGTGGTGACGTCGGCCTACGACCCGAACCAGGGCCAGGATCCGGCGCCGCGCGCGGGCACGCTCCTGCTGCGCGTCGATTCGCGCATCGGCAGCGACGGCCTGGCGAACGGCGGCGAGCTGGTGCGCCTGATGAGCGGCGACGCGGTCGTCTCGAGCTACGGCGGCTGGGTCAGCGTGTCGGCGAGCAGCTGGTCCGGCAAGGGCGTGCACCGGCTGGTCCAGACCGCGTGCGACCGCGCCGACGCCTGGAACCGGACGCCGCTGGCGGCCACGCCGGGCGCCGGCCCGCCGTAGTCGCGTTCCCGCAGGAGACGTCGCTCATCGATTGGAGGAGGGCCTTCGTCAGTGTGCGGTGCTGAAGGTTGCAGGTTGCGGCGTAAACGGTGCCTGGTGCTGGGGCGAAGGTGTGACTGATTTGCGCGGCCCCCTCGCGCAGCCGTGCGGCCCGGTATGTTTACGGCCCCCCGGCCCGCAATGCCGGGGCCCCACACTCGCCCGAAGGCCCTCCTTCATTCGATGAGCTCGGCCTGCCAGTTCGTCTGCTGAATCGT